>NZ_JBJIEP010000001.1:0-525152 GCF_046557955.1 Shinella agrisoli
CGCCTGCCTGCACCGGCCGGGATGCGCATCCCGGCCGGTGCATCCAGTAAACCACACTTCTTCCACACAAGCCCGAGGATGACGGCGCGGCTGGGGCGATGTTTGCCAGCTGCCTGAAGGCCCCGTTTCCGGGGCCTTTTTCGTGCGGAAGGCTTGTGTTACCGGCGTGACAACGCGGCCCGCGGAACCGTGGGACTATCCTGGCAGGAGCGAAGGAACGCTCTGCCAACACAGGAGAAACCATGCGTAAAATGATCCTTCTTTCCCTGGCCGCCGTCACCGTGGCCGGCTCGCTTGCCACCCCGACGCTCGCCCAGCAGGCCTCGCGCGGCCAAAGCAGCAGCGGCAGCGGCGGCCGCGGCGAGTATCAGGGAATCGAGCACAAGCCGGTCACCCATGTCAGAGCGAAGCGGTACCAACTCATCCAGGCCAAGGGCGGCGCCTACTGCTCGACCAACTGGCTCGTGCTGTTCGACGAGAACGGGCGGCGCACCAGGGTCCGCCACTGCGACGACCGTAACCACATCGACATCGATTGACGGTCCGGCGCTTTCGGGGAGCCCGGCATGCCGGGCTCCTCCGCTATCGCCCCTTCCACGGCAAGGCCGCCGGCGGCGTGCGAGCCTTCGCGAACCTGTCTCTTGACCCGTCGCGGCGAAGCACTTATTTCTGCCGCATCGAGATTTGAACGTTGTCTTCTGCGTTTGCGGGTTCCAGCCTGCAGCTCCACGAACTTCCCCTTCAAATTCGAACACCCATGGCCGCCCGAAAGCGGCCGACGATTGATTTGACGGCTCAGGAAAGGTTTCGTCATGGCAACTGGTACCGTAAAGTGGTTCAACACGACCAAGGGCTACGGCTTCATTCAGCAGGACAGCGGTGAACCGGACGTTTTCGTCCACGTCTCCGCCGTGCAGCGCGCCGGCCTCGCCGGTCTCAACGAAGGTCAGAAGGTCAGCTTCGAGCTGGTCCGTGACCGCAAGTCCGGCAAGATGTCGGCCGACCAGCTCTCCGCTGCGTAAGACGCCCGCACACGGCGCAAGACCTGAAAGGCCGGTTTCGACCGGCCTTTTTCATGCCCGCTATTCGGCGTGCTCGACCGGCAGCCGCGATCCGCTCTTCAGCACCTCCATGGAGATCGAGGCGGACACGTCGAAAAGTTCGACCCGGCGCACGATGCGCTTGTAGACGACGTCATAATGCTCGACCCGCGGCAGCACGATCTTCAGGATATAGTCGTAATTGCCCGTCAGGCGGTGCGCCTCGACGACCTCCGGAATATCGGCGATGGCTCGCGAGAACAGCCCGATCCAATCGTCGCTGTGGTGCGCGGTCTTGATGAGCGCGAAGACCGTCGTCGGCACCCCCATCTTCTCCCGGTCGAGCAGCGCCACCCTTCCCGCGATGTGCCCGCTCTCCTCCAGCCTCTGGATGCGGCGGGCGCAGGCCGAAAGCGATAGGTTCACCTTCTCCGCCAGGGCCGAGACGGGCGCGCCCGCATCCTCCTGCAACAGCGCCAGCAACTTCCTGTCTCTTTCATCCAGCACGCTCGGATTCTCCATAAGCTTTCTCAGTTGCGCGAATTCAGCGCGCAAAATCTAAAAACCGCAAGAAAAAACGCCATACAATTCCCATCCCGGCCGAAACTTTGCGAACAATCGCCGCCGTGCCCGCTGCATCCTTCCTCCTATCCAAACCACCAGCGGGGAGACGACCATGAAGACGATCGGCCTTATCGGCGGCATGAGCTTCGAGAGCACGGCGGTCTACTACCGGATGATCAACGAGGCGGTGCGCGCGCGGCGGGGCGGGCTGCATTCGGCGGACGTGCTCGTCCATTCGGTCGATTTCCAGTCGATCGTCGAGCTTCAGAAGGCGGGCCGCTGGGATGCCGCCGGCGAACGGCTCGGCGCGGTCGCCGCAGGGCTCGAACGAGCCGGCGCCGAATGCGTGCTGATCTGCACCAACACGATGCACCTCGTCGCCGATGCGGTACAGGCCGCCGTCAAGGCGCCGCTTCTCAACATCATCGACGAGACCGCGCGCGAAATTCTCGCAGCCGGCAGGCGCCGCCCGTTGCTGCTCGCCACCCGCTACACGATGGAGCACGGCTTCTACGCAGCACGCATGAAGCAGGCCGGCCTCGACGTGACGGTGCCGGACGAGGCCGGCCGCATGCTGATCCACGACGTCATCTTCAACGAGCTCTGCCAGGGCAAGGTGCTCGACGGTTCGCGCGAGCGCGTGCTCGCCATGATCGAGGCGGCCCGCGCGCAGGGCGCCGACTGCGTCATCCTCGGCTGCACGGAGATCTGCCTGCTGCTCGATCCCGACGCCCTGCCGCTGCCGGGCTTCGACTCCACCGCCATCCACGCCAGGGCCGCGGTCGACTTCGCGCTCGGCCGGACCGTCGCGAGCAAGGCCGCCTGACCTTCGTCAGGCCTCCTTCAGCGCCGCATCCAGCCAGCGGCATTCCCTGAGGCCGGCCCGCGTGAACGGGTCGGCGAGCGTGCCGGAGACGATGGCGGCAAGGACCTGCGGGGCGGGCGGAATTTTCGCGACGGTGGCGACGAGCCTGTCGCGCAGCCAGGCGATCGACCGCGAATCCGACTGGTAGAACGGCGTGAAGACGTACGAGAGCAGCTGGAACAGCCTGACATGGCTGCGCCGTGCGGCCGCGTAGGCGGCCAAAGCCTCCTCCACCGAACTTGCCGATGAAAGGGCATGCGCCAGCGCCGCGGCATCGAGCAGCGCCATGTTCGCTCCCTGCCCGAGCTGCGGACTGGTGGAATGGGCGCTGTCGCCGACGAAGACGATGCCGTCCGCATAGGGCGGCAGCGCGGTGCGGTGAGCGTAGCGCGCGAGCGTCAGTTGCTCCCAGTCCGTGATCTGCTCGAGGAACGGCGCCGTCTGCGGCCAATAACCGACGATGCCGGCCTTCCAGCGCGCAAGCCCTTCCCGCTTCACCGCCTCCGCATCCGCCGTCTTGAGGCTCCAGAAGAAGGCGGCCTTGCGCCCCTCGCCCGGATGCGCCCGACCGACCGGCAATATGCCGATCATGACTTTCGCGGCATCATACCGTTGGGTGAGCGCCCGCGGGTCGTGGTCGATGCCGTCGCAATCGAGCGTCGCCCAGAAGGCCCCCCACGGCAATTCCCTCACCTTCGGCGCGACGACGGAGGCAGCGGCGAGCTGCGAGCGCGCGCCCGTCGCGTCGACCACCAGGTCGTAGTCGCCCACGATCCCGCCGTCCGGGTCGTGCAGGGCCGTGCGGGACTGCCGGGTCTCCGCCTTGGCGAGCGTGATGCCGGTGCGGATCGGAATTTTCTCCGCCGCCACCGCATCGTGCAGCGTCGAGAAGAGCGCCGCGCGGTGCACGGCCAGCCCGTAGCGCCCGCCGGCCAGCGCGTCGTAGCGGACATCGAGCACGGTCCGGCCGCTGCCGGCATCGGCGCCGTGCAGCCGGTCGATGCGATTGCCGAGCGCATGGATGGCGCAGGAAAGGCCGAGGGCGTCGAGCACGGTGAGCCCGGTCGGCTGCATCAGCAATCCGGAACCGACCGGCGACGGGCGCTCGAAGCGCTCGATGAGTTCGACCCGATGGCCGGCGCGCGCAAGAAAAAGCGCCGTTGCAAGCCCCGCGGGCCCTGCGCCGGCAATGCCGATATCCAGTGGCTTCATACCCCTTCCCCGATGCGGCCCGGTCGATATTTCGAGCGTCAGTCCTGTTCCGCGTCATAGGCCGCGCGGGCGGCCCTTATCGCGACGTGGTTCTCCTTAGACCACTGCACGAGGGATCTGAGAAGCGCAAGAAAGGACCGGCCGAGCGGCGTCAGTTCGTATTCGACGCTCGGCGGCTGGGTGGGATAGACGGTACGGGTGAGATAGCCGTCGCGCTGCAGGTCCCGCAAGGTCTGGGTCAGCATGCGCTGCGAAATGTCCGGGATGAACCGGCGGAGCTGCGAGAAGCGCCGCGGCCCGTCGGCAAGGCCGAGTATCATCAGCGACGTCCACTTGCCGCCGACGCTGTCCAGCACGTCGCGCACCGGGCAATCGTCCATCGACATGGGCACGCCGTCGATGAGGATGACGCGTTCCCCCTGGGCGCGCTCCACGATCCTGTTCATAGCCGGTTCCCTCCAGGTAACCACCGCAGGAAAACCTGCCTCCTTTACAGGCTCTAGCAGATTACCAGATAAGAGCAAGTCTCCATAAGAGACCAGGTTGCAGCAGGATCGGCGCCTCCGCCCGCCTGCCAGAAAGGGAAAGACATGACCGACACGCTTCTCGTCACCGGCGCCTCCGGCCAGCTCGGCCGCCTCGTGCTCGATGCCCTCCTCGCCGCCGGCAAGGCACCGGCCAGCATCATCGCCACCACCCGCGACACGTCCAAGCTCGCCGACTATGCCGCCAAGGGCGTCGTCGTGCGCACCGCGGACTTCGACGATCCGGCCTCGCTCGACGCCGCCTTTGCCGGCGCCGCCAAGGTCCTGATCATCTCCACCGACGCGCTCGACGAGCCGGGCAGGCGCCTCGCCCAGCACAAGGCCGCCGTCGCCGCCGCCGGCAAGGCCGGCGCGAAGCACATCCTCTACACCTCCATGCCGCAGCCGGACGATTCGCTCGTCACCTTCGCGCCCGATCATCTCGGCACGGAGGAAGCCATCAAGGCGACCGGCATCCCCTACACCATCCTGCGCGACGGCTGGTATGCGGAAAACCTCTTCATGTCGCTGCCGCACGCGCTTGAGACCGGCTCCTGGTACACCTCCGCCGGTGACGGCAAGGTCGCGCACATCACCCGCGCCGATACCGCGGCGGCCGTCGCCGGCGCCGCGCTGAAGGCCGGCGACGAGAGCAGGACCTATACGCTGACCGGCCCGGAGAGCCGCACGGCCGAGGAAATCGCCGCCGTCGTCTCCGCCGCGACCGGCAGGCCGCTCAAGGTGGTGCATGTGTCGGACGCCCAGCTCGCCGAAGGCCTGAAGGCCGCCGGCCTGCCGGAAGCCTTCATCCCGACCATCGTCTCCTTCGACGCCAACACGCGCGAAGGCAAGGTCGCGATGGTCACAGGCGACGCCGAAACGCTGTCGGGCCGCAGGCCGACCTCCCTCGAGGATTTCGTCGCCGCCAACAAGGCGGCGCTCCTCGGCTGATGGAAATGCGATGCGGCGCTCCCATGGGGCGCCGCACGACCGTCAGACATCCTGGCCGCAGGCGCGGCAGAAGCGGCGGACGGTTTCCGCCATGCCGTATTCCAATGCATCCGCCGTCAGGCCGTGGCCGATCGACACTTCCGCAAGGCGCGGAATACGGGCGACCAGCGCCGGCAGGTTGGCGACCGTCAGGTCGTGGCCGGCATTGACGTCGAGGCCGAGATCGAGCGCGATGTCCGCCGTCTGTCCGAGCAGTTCGACGATGCGCGCGGCCTCGGCCGGATCGTCGTGGCAGCCGCCGTAGGGTCCGGTATAAAGCTCGATCCGGTCCGCGCCGACCTCCCTTGCGATCGTCAGCGCCTCGCGGTCCGGATCGCCGTCGGCAAAGAGCGAGACGCGCAGGCCCAGCTTCTTCAGCCGGCCGACGATATTGCCGAGCAGGTTATGGTTCTTGCGGAAGTCCCAGCCGTGGTCGGACGTCGCCTGCGAGGGATCGTCCGGCACCAGCGTCACCTGCTCGGGGCGGTGCTCCTCGACGAGGCGCATGAAACTCTCTTCCGGAAAGCCCTCGATGTTGAATTCCGAGCCGGCGAACTCGCCGTCGATGAGCGCGCGGATCGGCGCGAGGTCGCTGAAGCGCACATGGCGCTGGTCCGGCCGGGGATGCACGGTGAGCCCGCCGGCGCCCGCCTGGAGCGCGATCCGGCCGAGGCCGACGACGCTCGGCCAGGGCAGGTCGCGGCGGTTGCGCAGCATGGCGATGGCGTTGAGATTGACCGACAGCTTCGCAGGCATGACGTCGCGGACTCCTAGTTGCGGGATCAACGTCTAGCCTGTTGTTTCCACAAGGGCAATCGCCGCGAAAGCCGCGCCGGCCGGCCTTGCGGGAGAATTGCCGGCCATGGCCGGCTTGACCCTTGCCGATAATCAAGAATCATCGATAAACTCCCCTCTGGTTTGGGGATGGCGCGCTTCGCCGCGCCTCGGCATGGGAACGGAAGGACATCAGGCAGCGACGATGGTCTCCTCTATGGCGGCACCATGAGCAGGACCGACAGACCGGCGTGCGAGCTCGTGCGGCGTGCCCTCGATGCCGTGATCGCCAGCGACACCTTTGCCCGTTCCGAGCGGCTGCGCTCGTTCCTTTCCTACATCGTCGAGAACGAACTTTCCGGCAAGGCGGCCCATCTGAAGGGCTACAGCATCGGCATCGACGTCTTCGGCCGGCCGCCCGGCTTCGACGCCGGCAACGATCCGCTGGTGCGCGTCCAGGCCGGCAAGCTGCGCAAGCTGCTGGAGCAGTACTACGAGACGGAAGGCGCTTCGGACCGGCTGCGCATCCGCGTGCCCCTCGGCAGTTACGTCCCGGAATACAGCCTCGTCGGCAAGGCGCCGGAAACCGCTGAGGGCGCCGCTCCGGCCGCGTCTCAGCGTGCCGCCCGGCACAAGCCGAAGCCGCGCCGGCCCTGGCTTCCCGCTCCGGTTTCTTCGCCTCTTGCGCTCTTCTCGCTGCTGCCGCTGTTCTTCCTCACCCCTTCCGTCTATCCGGAACCGACCGATGCGGCCGTGGCCAAGGCGCAGTTCATGCTTTCCGTCGAGGACAAGCTGTCGGGCCGGATGCAGGCCCTGCCGCACCTTTATATCCTGCAATGCTGGCCGGCCGGGGGCGATTGCAACGCGCTTGCCCGTGCCATCACGGATTCTGCCGGCTACCACAAGACCGTGCGCCTCACCGGCGCGCGCGAGACGGGCGTGCCGCATCCGCTCGCCTATGCGATCCGCGTCGAAAACCGCCGGGACGGCGGCGGCGTCTATGCCCGGCTGATCCACGAGCAGTCCGGCACGACGATCTACACCCGCCACTTCTCCCGCGAGCAGCTGCGCAGCCAAGCCGGCGTCGCCTACGAGGCCGTGAGCTTTGCCGCGCGCACCCTTGCGGCAAACGGACCGCTCTACCGCCATGCGATACGCACGGGCGCCGCCAGCGGCATCATGGAATGCCTTGCGCGGGAGGAGCAGGTGTCGTCTCGCGGCCTGCCCGATCCGGCACGGAAGGCCGCCTGCCCCGCGCAAGCACCGGCGGCGCTCGCCGAGGCCGCGGGATCGGACCAAGCGGGCACGCCGCTGCTACGGTAAGGCGGCGGCGACGCCGTACAACCGGCCGGAGAAAATACATCCCTAGATGTCGCGATATGCATATCCATGCCGAAAGCTTATCTTGGGAGAATGGGCGGACTGGTAATGTTTACCGCTCGGGCCGCAAACCGATACGATCACCACGCACGAGTATCGAATGGCTGCGGCATCGTCGCATGCGTCTCGCCGGCATTGCACGGGCCGGAAGGACATATGCGATGAAGGGGCACTATGCGCCGTCTGGACATCCAGCCTTATACAGGGATGGTCTCGTGCCGGCGACCGGGGGTAAACACATGACCGTTCTTTCTTTTCGCAGACCGCTTTCATGATGACCAATGAGTCGAAGAAGGCCGAGGGCCGCGCGGCCGCACGCAAATCCATCCGCTTCCTGCCCGTGGCGCCGCTGCCGGAAAACCTGCCCGAAGGACGCCTTGCCATCGCGGACATGGCGAACGCCTTCGGCGTGACGCACCGCACGCTGCATTTCTACGAGGAGAAGGGCCTGCTGACCGCGGCCCGCGTCGGCCCGATGCGCGTCTACGGGCCGGCGGAAATCCAGCAGATGGCCGTGGTCAACACCTGCCGCGAGACGGGCATGCCCGTCGCCGTGATCCAGGAGCTGCTGGAACAGCTTTCCGCCGCCGAAAGCCAGGAAGAGGCCGATGCCGTCTTCCGCATGGCCATGACCGCGCGGAAAAGGGAGCTCGCCGCCCAGCAATCGACGATCCGCCGGCAGATGCAGCAGATCAACGAGCTGCTGGACTTCACCGCCGCGCACGAGATCGAGACGAACGACAACACGCCGCAGGCCCACCTGACGCCGCTGGAACTGCGCTGCCTCGCGCTGATGGCGGAAGGCTACCCGACGAGCCGCATCGCCCGCGCGCTCGAGGTCGAGCCCGGCGAGGTGCAGGTGATGGAGAAGAACATCATCGCCAAGTTCAACAGCAACAACCGTTTCCAGGCCGTCGCCAAGGCGGTCATGCTCGGGATCGTCGGTCACTGAGGGCGATCAAGCGGCCGGCATGATGGCCGTGCTTCCGGCAAGAGCGTGCCGTGGCCTGGCGTATGCTCCAGGCTACCGCACGACGGTCAGCGTTTCCGCGGCGCGTGTGATGGCGGTGTAGAGCCAGCGTTCGCGCGTGTCACGGAAAGCGAAACTTTCATCGAACAGCACCACATTGTTCCACTGCGAACCCTGCGCCTTGTGCACGGTCAGCGCATAGCCGAAGTCGAACTCGTCGTAGCGCTTGCGCGTCGACCAGGGGATTTCCTCTTCCAGGTTCTCGAAGGCGGCCTTGAGCAGCTTGATCTTGGCTGCGCCGCGATCCATGTCGTCGTCCTCCGGCCGGATCATCAGGTTGATGCCGGGCTTCACGGTTTCCTTGGACGAGCTCATCACCTGCCAGAGCGAGCCGTTGAGCAGGCCCTTGGCCGGGTCGTTGCGCAGGCACACCAGCTTGTCGCCGGACTGCGGGTAGTCCGTGGTGAACCCCTTCAGCTCGCGGAGCCGCTGGTTGTAGCGCCGGCGCGTGCGGTTAGTGCCGACGAGCACCTGGTCGGCATCGAGCACGAGCGTCTGGTCGACCTCGCTGCGGCCGATGACGCGGGCGGCCCCGTAGTCGCCATAGGCGATGTCGCCGCCTTCGCGCACCTGCATGGCGAGCTGGATGATCGGATTGTCGCGCGCCTGGCGGTGGATTTCCGTCAGCAGGTAGTCCGGCTCCTGGTTGGTGAAGTAGCCACCGCCGGAAACGGGCGGCAGCTGGCCCGGATCGCCGAGCACGAGGATCGGCGTGCCGAAGCTCATCAGGTCCCTGCCCAGCGCCTCATCGACCATCGAGCATTCGTCGACGACGACGAGCGCGGCCTTTGCGACCGGGCTCTGGCGGTTGATGGAGAACATCGGCGAGATCGAGGTCTTTCCGGTTTCCTCGTCCGCCACCTCCTCCTCGCCGCGCGGGCGATAGATCAGCGAATGGATCGTCCTTGCGTTGGTCGCCCCCTTCGAGCGCAGCACCTGCGCCGCCTTGCCCGTGAAGGCGGCGAACAGCACCTCGCCGTCGACATGCTCGGCGAAATGGCGCGCGAGCGTCGTCTTGCCGGTGCCGGCATAGCCGAACAGCCGGAACAGCGGTTGGTGCCCATCCTTCAGCCACCGCGAGACGGCCTTCAGCGCTTCGTCCTGTTGGGGTGCGAATTCCATGCTTGGACTTGGCAGGATTCGCAGCCGCGAGGCAAGGGGCGGAGCGCCGAGTTCACAAGACCGCGAAGGAATCGCCTACCCCCTGATTTGGCCCTGTTCCACGGCGCCTTGTCGCTGTATGCAGGGCTTAACCTTCCGGAGCGTTGATTTGTCCCCCGCCTCCCCTCGCCCGAACGGCAGCCCGAACACACCGACCGGCGCCGGCAGATTGCCGGCCTGGCTGCAATGGTGCCTTGTCGGCTGCCTGTCGGTCATCGCCACCGTGCCGCTCGAGGTCGCGGGGTTTCCGGCCGCTCTCCTCATGGGGCCGATGCTCGCCGGCATCGTGGTGGCGCTCGGCGGCGGCTCGATTCGCCTGCCGCGCGTCTTCTTCTTCGTCGTGCAGGTCGTGCTGGCGCTGATGATCGCGACCATGGTGTCGCAGGATTTCGTCGCCACCTTCTTCAGGAACTGGCCGCTGATGCTCCTCGTCGTGCTCTCCGTCATCGGCGTCAGCACGCTTTCCGGCTGGATGATCGCCCGCACCGGCATCCTGCCCGGCACGACGGCGATCTGGGGCTCGTCGGCAGGGGCGGCCTCGACCATGATGCTGATGGCGGAGGCCTATGGCGCGGACGCCCGCCTCGTCGCCTTCATGCAATACCTGCGGGTCGTCTTCGTCGCCAGCTTCGCGACGCTCGTCGCCCATTTCGGCGGCCATGACGGCGCGGCGGTTCCGCCCCATGCCTGGTTCGAGCCCGTGCCGCCGTTGCCGCTCGCCGCCATGCTGGCAGTCGGCATCCTCGCCGGCGTCATCGGTCAGAAGCTGCGCATCCCGGCCGGCGCCTTCCTCGTCCCCTTCGCCATCGCCTCGGTGCTGAATTCGTCCGGCGCGGTCACTGTCGAGCTGCCGCAGTGGCTGCTCGTCATCGCCTTCGCCCTGCTCGGCTGGAACATCGGCCTCGGCTTCACCCGCGCCATCCTCCTGCATGCGCGCCGCGCCCTGCTGCCGACCGTCGTGTCGATCATCGCGCTGATCAGCTTTTCGGGCTTGCTCGCCGGCCTGCTGATCCTCGTCCTCGGCGTCGATCCGCTGACCGCCTATCTGTCGACCAGCCCGGGCGGCCTCGATTCCATCGCCGTCATCGCCGCCACCAGCAACGTCGACATCGCCTTCGTCATGACGCTGCAAACGGCGCGGCTTATCCTCGTCACCCTCATCGGCCCCTGGCTCGCCCGCTTCGTCGCCGATCGCGCCTGATCCGGCGCGGCGTCCGCTTGCGAAGCAGGGCGCTTCCTCCGGCTTTTCAGCGCAGCATCGGCCAGAGGCTTGCGACCAGCAGCAGCGCCATCGTGATGTTGAACCATTTCAGCCGCACCGGATCGGAAAGCCACTGGCGCAGCGCCGAGCCGAAGCCGGCCCAGGTCGAGACGCTGGGGAAGTTGACGATCGCGAAGGCGATGCCGACGATCAGCACGCTCAGCGTGTAGTTCTGCGCATTGGTATAGGTCGCCATGGCCGAGACGGCCATGACCCAGGCCTTCGGGTTCACCCACTGGAAGGCAGCCGCTTCAAGGAAGCTCATCGGCCGCGCGCCGGCCCTGCCTTCGCCGAGGCTGCGCGAGGTGCCGATCTTCCAGGCGATCCACAGGAGATAGGCGCCGCCCGCGAACTTCAGCGCCGTATAGAGCAGCGGCACGGTCTCCAGCAGCGCGCCGAGCCCGAAGCCGACGGCGAGCAGCAGCACGAGAAAGCCGACGCCGATGCCGCACATATGCGGAATGGTGCGCACGAAACCGAAGTTCACGCCCGAGGCGAAGAGCATCATGTTGTTCGGGCCGGGGGTGATGGAGGTCGTGAAGGCGAAGACGAGCAACGCCAGAAAGATTTCGATCTGCATGGCAGACTCTTCATGGATCCGGATTGTTTTTTCCGATTGATAATCCATCTCTTTGCAACGACCAGCCAATTCTTGTCATGCAGACAATTCCGGTCGGGAATGCATGGCGTTGCGATGGAGTGCAGCATGAAAGCGGAGCTACCGGCAGTCACCCTTCCCGGCGGACGGCAGGTGCCGGCCCTGGGCCTCGGCACCTGGCACATGGGCGAAAGCCGGGCGAGGACGGCCGGGGAAGTCGCAAGCCTCCGCGCCGGGCTCGATCTCGGCATGACGGTGATCGACACGGCGGAAATGTATGCCGACGGCGGCGCGGAAACGGTGGTCGGCGAAGCGATCGAAGGGCGCCGCGACGAGGTGTTCCTCGTCAGCAAGGTGCTTCCCCACAATGCCAGCCGCGCCGGCACGATCGCCGCCTGCGAGGCGAGCCTGAAGCGCCTTCGCACCGACCATATCGAACTTTACCTCCTGCACTGGCGAGGCCGCCATCCGCTCGCCGAGACCGTCGAGGCTTTCGAGGCGCTGAAGGCCGAGGGCAAGATCGGCGCCTGGGGCGTTTCCAATTTCGACGAAGCCGACATGAAGGAACTGCTCGGCGTCGCCGAGCCGGCGCGCCCCGCCGCCAACCAGGTCCTCTACAACCTCGCCCGGCGCGGCATAGAGTTCGATCTGCTGCGCTGGAGCCAGGTGCAGGGCATCCCGATCATGGCCTATTCGCCGCTCGACGAGGGCCGCCTGATCGGCCATCCGGCGCTGGAGGAGATCGGCCGCATCCACAATGCGAGCAGCGCGCAGGTCGCGCTGGCCTTCCTGCTCACCAAGGCAGGCGTCATCGCCATCCCGAAATCCGGTTCGCCGGAACGCGTGCGCGAAAATGTCCGCGCCTCCGAAATCCGCCTGACCTCGGAAGACCTCCGTCTGCTCGACGAGGCCTTCCCGCCGCCGACCCGCAAGCGGCCGCTGGAGATGATTTAAGAATGGGGAAAAGGCTGATTCCCCACCGCCTTCATCCCCTGGAAAAAGAGGAGCTGCTGCCCCTCACATTCCCTGCGGGCCGCGGTTCATCGCGGCTATGCCCGTACGACACACCTCGATGAGGCCGAGCGGCTTCATGATCGCGACGAACTGGTCGACCTTGGAGGACTTTCCGGTGATCTCGAAGATGAAGTGATCGGTGGTCGCATCGACGACCTTGGCGTGGAAGGCGTCCGCAAGGCGCAGCGTTTCCGCGCGCATCTCGCCGGAACCCGCGATCTTCACCAGCGCCACCTCGCGCTCGATCGGACGCTCCTGTCCCATGACCTTGGCGCGCACGGTGAGGTCGACGACCCGGTGGACCGGCACGATGCGCTCGAGCTGCGACTTGATCTGCTCCAGGACCCCCGGCGTGCCGCGCGTGACGATGGTGATGCGCGAAAGGTGCGCCTCGTGCTCGGTCTCCGAGACCGTGAGGCTTTCGATGTTGTAGCCGCGGCCGGAGAAGAGGCCGATGACGCGGGCAAGGACGCCGGGCTCGTTGTCGACGAGCACGGAGAGCGTATGGCTCTCCGCGACCTGGGTTTCCTTGGCGATGAAATAGGCGGAGCCCGTGGGCTGAAGGTGTGCGTTCATTATCGTTCTCTTTCCTTACGCAATTCAAACGAGCTGGCGGCCCTTGGCGTCGATCGCGTTGGCGACCGCTTCGTCCGTGGCCTCGTCGGGCAGCAGCATTTCGTTATGCGCCTTGCCGGACGGGATCATCGGGAAGCAGTTCGCAAGGTTGGCGACGCGGCAATCGAAGATGACCGGGCGCTTGACGCCGATCATCTCCTGGATGGCCGCATCGAGGTCCGAAGGCTTGTCGCAGGCGATGCCGACGCCGCCATAGGCTTCCGCGAGCTTCACGAAGTCCGGCATCGCTTCCGTGTAGGAATTCGACAGCCGGTTGCCGTGCAGGAGCTGCTGCCACTGGCGCACCATGCCCATGTACTGGTTGTTCAGGATGAAGATCTTGACCGGCAGGTTATACTGCACGGCGCAGCTCATCTCCTGGATGCACATCTGGATCGAGGCGTCGCCGGCGATGTCGATGACGAGGCTGTCGCGGTGCGCGACCTGCACGCCGATCGCCGCCGGGAAGCCGTAGCCCATGGTGCCGAGGCCGCCCGAGGTCATCCAGCGGTTCGGCTGCTCGAAGCCGTAGAACTGCGCGGCCCACATCTGGTGCTGGCCGACTTCCGTCGTGATATAGGTGTCGCGGTCCTTGGTCAGCTCGTAGAGGCGCTGGATCGCATATTGCGGCATGATCACGTCGTCGCTCGCCTTGTAGGCGAAGGAGTTGCGCGCGCGCCACCTGGCGATGGAGGCCCACCATTCGGCATGGACAGCCTTGTCGTAGTCCTTCGCGCCGGCCCGCCACAGGCGGACCATGTCCTCCAGCACGTTGCCGACGTCGCCGAGGATCGGAACGTCGACGCGGACGTTCTTGTTGATCGAGGACGGGTCGATGTCGATGTGGATCTTCTTCGAGTTCGGCGAGAAGGCATTGAGGCGGCCGGTGATGCGGTCGTCGAAGCGCGCGCCGACGCAGATCATGACGTCGCAGTCGTGCATCGCCATGTTCGCCTCGTAGGAACCGTGCATGCCAAGCATGCCCAGCCAGTTCTTGCCGGAGGCCGGGTAGGCGCCGAGCCCCATCAGCGTCGAGGTGATGGGGAAGCCGGTGATCTCGACCAGCTCGCGCAGCAGGCGCGAGGCCTCCGGGCCGGAGTTCACGACGCCGCCGCCGGAATAGATGATCGGGCGGCGGGCCGACTTCATCAAGCTGACGGCGGCCGCGATCTGATTGGCGTCGCCTTGCAGCTTCGGCTGGTAGCTCTTCTGGATCGGCGCTGCGGACGGCGGCGTATAGGTGCCGGTCGCGAACTGGACGTCCTTCGGAATGTCGACGACGACCGGGCCCGGACGGCCGGACTGCGCGATGCGGAAGGCTTCGTGGATGATGCGGGCGAGGTCGTTGACGTCCTTGACCAGCCAGTTGTGCTTGGTGCAGGGCCGCGTGATGCCGACCGTGTCGCACTCCTGGAAGGCATCCGATCCGATGAGCGTGGTCGGGACCTGGCCGGTGAGGCAGACGAGCGGAATGGAATCCATCAGGGCGTCCTGCAGCGGCGTGACGGCGTTCGTCGCGCCCGGGCCGGAGGTCACCAGCATGACGCCGACCTTGCCGGTGGAGCGGGCATAGCCTTCGGCCATGTGGCCGGCGCCCTGCTCGTGGCGCACGAGGATGTGCTCGATGTCGTCCTGCTGGAAGATCTCGTCATAGATCGGCAGGACGGCACCGCCCGGATAGCCGAAGATATGTTTCACGCCGTTGTCCTTCAGGGCCTGAATGACAATTTCGGCGCCCGTCATCTGGTTTTCTGTTCCGCTCATCGGATGTTTCCGTCCGTCTCTTTCGTATTTCGGGGGTGATTATCGAATTCCAGGGCATAAAAAAAGGCCCCTGGAGGAGCCTGCTTACCGCGCATGGGTGCTTTCGCCGGGTGGTTACACCACCCTGCCCATGCGCCTTCCCACCACAAGAATGATAGCCGTCAGATTTTTCATGGGGCGGATTGTTAGCTCCAAAGCATACGCACGTCAACGCCTTTCCGGATGTTCCGGAACGGCACGGCTCTCCAAGAACGCGGCCGGGGGGCGCCTTGCGGCCGCCTCAACCCGAAACGTCTTATTAAGCGGCAATCGCTAAGGTCGCGGTTGATGGCAAGGAGTGCCGTGATTGCTGAACAATGATTTCCAGAGCCCGATAGCGGCCGGCGAGCAGGATCGCCGGGACGGGATGGCGGCCGGGAACCGGCTGCTCGGCCGTGTCGTCGCATGCAACGGTTCGCGCGCCACCATCAGCGCCGTCGCCGAAGGCGGCCAGACGGCGCTCACCGAGCTGTGGGCCGTCGGCCGCCTCATCTCAATCTCCGTCGGCCGCAACCGCATCGTCGCGCTCGTCTATTCCATGTCGACCGACCAGCACAACTGGGCGGAGAACGGGGACACGGTCTTCCGTATCGAGGTCGAGCTGTTGGGCGAGGTGCGTGTCGGCGCGGACGGCCGCGAGGAGTTTTCCGCCGGCATCACCGACTATCCCTATCTGGGTGCCATCGCCCACCGCATCCGCGCCTCCGACCTTGCAAAGGTCTACGATACCGGCAAGAACGACGTCTGCGTCATCGGCAAGCTGGCGCAGGACGAAAGCCTCGACGCGACCATCCACGTCCCGTCCATGCTGGAGAAGCATTTTGCCATCGTCGGCACCACGGGCGTCGGCAAATCCACCTCCGTGACGCTGCTCCTGCACAAGGCGATCCAGTCCGATCCCAGCCTGCGCGTGCTGATCCTCGACCCGCATAACGAATTCGCCTCCGCCTTCGGCGATCTTGCGGTCGTCATCGACACCGATACGCTCGAACTGCCCTTCTGGCTGTTCAGGCTGGAGGAATTCGCGGAAGTCGTCTTCCGCGGCCGTCCGCCGGTCCCGGAGGAAATGGACATCCTGCGCGACCTCATCCCGGAAGCCAAGCGCGCCTTCCGCGGATCGAGCGAAAGTGGCCTGATGCGGCGCACGAGCGAAAAGAGCTCGGTCACGGCCGATACGCCCGTTCCCTTCCGCATCGCCGACCTTCTGGCGCTCGTGGACGAGCGCATAGGGCGCCTTGAAGGCCGGGCGGAAAAGCCGCACCTGCGCTCGCTCAAGGTCAAGATCATGTCGGCGATCAACGACCCGCGCTACCACTTCATGTTCTCCTCGAACACGATCACCGACACGATCCTCGACACGATCGCCCGCATCTTCCGCATTCCGGGGGAAGGCAGGCCCGTGACCACCTTCCAGCTTGCCGGCATTCCCTCGGAAGTGGTGAACTCCGTCGCCTCCGTGCTCTGCCGCATGGCCTTCGAAATCGGCCTGTGGAGCAACGGCGGCGTGCACATGCTGGTCGTCTGCGAGGAGGCGCACCGCTATGTGCCGGCCGACCCCAAGCTCGGCTTCATGCCGACGCGCCAGGCCATCGCCCGCATCGCCAAGGAAGGCCGCAAGTACGGCGTCTCGCTCGGCATCATCACGCAGCGGCCGGGCGAGCTCGATCCGACGATCCTGTCGCAGTGCTCGACGATCTTCGCCATGCGCCTTGCCAACGAGCACGACCAGGAGATCATCCGCTCGGCGATCCCGAACTCCTCGACGTCCACGACGAGTTTCATCTCGTCGATCGGCAATGGCGAGGCCATCGCCTTTGGCGAGGCCGTGGCGGTGCCGATGCGCATGCGCTTCTCCCGCGTCGAGGCGAACCGCCTGCCGAAGGCGAACGGCACGGGCATCAGGGCCAGCGACAACACCCCGCAAAGCGTCGATCTGCGCTCCATCGTCGCGCGCATGCGCGCGGTCTCCGGGCCGGACATTTCCGGCTTCCAGAATTCCTACCTCGCCGCGCAGGGCCAGAGCGCCCCGCTTCCGACCGGCTACGAGGACGCGCCCTACGAGGACGAGGAAGACTATATCGATACGCTCCGGAACGAGCCCCCTGCCCGCCCGGCCGCTCCGCCGGTGCCCGAGCCCTACCGGCCCGACATGCTGCCCGGCGCGGGCGGCATGTACGAACAGTCGGCGCAGGAGCGCTTCGAGGCCATCCGCCGCGAGCTCACCGCCGAGCAGCAGCGTCCCGCGGCCGATCCCTACCGCCAGCCCATGCGCCCCGCCGCGGCCTTCGGCGAGCAGCAGGAGCCGCGCCGCGAGGGCTCGATCCGCGACCAGCTTCTCAAGAAGCCGCTCAGCAGCCTGATCCGGCGATGATGATGAGCACAGGCACCTAGAAAAATTCCGGTGAGCCGGACCTCGCCGGATTTCCTCCGGAAGCGAGCGGATCGACCCGCCGCCAGCTCTCGTCGAGCTGGTTGCGGAACCAGGTCATCTGGCGCTTTGCATATTGCCGCGTCGCGGCCGCGCCGCGCTCGACGACCTCCGCCTTGCTCATCCCGCCGGCAAGCATGGCCGCGATCTGCGGCACGCCGATCGCCTTCATCGCGGGCATGGCGGGAGAGAGGTCGAGGGCCAGAAGCGCCCTTACCTCCTCCACGGCCCCGGACTCCAGCATCTCCGCGAAGCGCCGATCGATCCGGGCGGCAAGCACGGCGCGGTCCGGCAAGACGACGATCTTTTCCGCCCGTCCGGGATCGATCAGCGCCTGCCCTGCCGTCGCCTGGAAGGCGGAAATGGACCGCCCCGTCGTTTCCAGCACCTCGAGCGCGCGCACGATGCGCTGGCCGTCGCCCGGCATCAGGCGTGCCGCCACATCCGGATCCCGCCCGGCAAGCTCCCGGTGCAGGGCCTCGGCGCCCTCGGCGGCAAGCCGGGCGCGCATCCGCTCCCGGACATCGTCGGGAATCGCGGGCATGTCCGAAAGCCCCCCCGTCAGCGCGCGAAAATAAAGGCCCGTGCCGCCGACGAAGACGGGCAGCTTCTTACGCCAGCGCAGCTCCGCCACCACATCCGCCGCCTCGCGCAGCCAATCGCCGGTGGAATAGGCGGAAGCCGCCGGCACATGGCCATAGAGGCGGTGCTCGATGCCGCCCATGTCCTCAGGCTGCGGCCGGGCGGTCAGGACGTTCAGCGTGTCGTAGACCTGCATGCTGTCGGCATTGACCACCACGCCGCCGTGCGCGGCCGCCAGCCGCACCGCGAGCGCGGACTTGCCGCTCGCCGTCGGGCCCGTTATCAGGATCGCGTCCCGCTTTCGATCAAGGTTTCTCATCATGGCTTTCGTTGCCACGCTTGTCGCCAATCCGTCAAATCCCGTCCTGACGCCCGCCATCGCGGAGAAAGCGGCAGAAGCCGTCAGGGCCTCCGGCCTCTACTGGCTGGCCGACGGCATCGCCTGCGACATCGCGCTGCGCGACGGCAGCGACATCCACGCGGCACGCGACACGATCCTCGCCGTCATCGGCGGCCAGCCGATCGACCTTGCCGTGCAGGAGGCCGAGACACGGCGCAAGAAGCTGCTGATCGCCGACATGGATTCCACCATGATCGGGCAGGAATGCATCGACGAGCTTGCCGCCGAGGTCGGCCTCAAGGACAAGGTCGCGGCTATTACCGCCCGCGCCATGAACGGCGAGATCGCCTTCGAGCCGGCCCTTCGCGAGCGGGTCGCGCTCTTGAAGGGGCTGCCGGTCTCCGTCATCGACGAGGTCATCGAAAAGCGCATCACGGTGACGCCCGGCGGCAGGGAGCTGATCGCCACGATGAAGGCGAAGGGCTACTACACCGCGCTCGTCTCCGGCGGCTTCACCGTCTTCACCAGCCGCATCGCCGCCACGCTCGGCTTTGACGAGAACCGCGCCAACATCCTTCTCGACGCCGACGGCAAGCTCACCGGCGAGGTGGCCGAGCCGATCCTCGGCAAGCAGGCCAAGGTGGATGCCCTCATCGACATTTCCGAGCGCCTCGGCATTTCGCCGCAGGACGCCATGGCGGTCGGCGACGGCGCGAACGACCTCGGCATGCTGCACCTTTCCGGAGCGGGCGTCGCGCTGCACGCCAAGCCCGCCGTCGCGGCGGAAGCCAAGATCCGCATCGACCACGGCGACCTCACCGCCCTGCTCTACCTGCAGGGCTACCGCAAGTCCGACTTCGTGATCCCGGCTTGAACGACGAGCCCTCATCGGGCCCTCCGGCCAGGGGGAAAGACCGGAAGACGCACGAGGGGCCACCGAGCTGGCATAACGCGGTTGAAGCGAAACCCCAGCGGCCTGAATCTTTTTCTCGATTGCCGCCGCCAAGCGCCTGACGGGACTCGGCTTTCCGTCAGTCGATGCGCACGGTGATGTAGCGTAGCGCCCCGGTGCGGTTGGCGATCATCATGAGCGCGTTGCGGCGATCCTCCGATTTCAGCTTGTCGATGCGGCTCTTCACTTCGTCCGCCGTCGTCACCGCCTCCTGGCCGATCTCGACGATCACGTCGCCCGGCACGACACCGCGTTCGGCCGCGGCCGTTTCCGGCGCGACCTCGGTGATGACCACGCCCTTGACGCTTTCGGCGATCTCGAAGGTCCTCCGCGCTTCCTCGTCAAGGTCGCTGATCGCCATGCCGAGGACCATGTCCGCCTTGGTCTGCTCGGGCTGGGCGCCGGTCTCGGGCGTGGCGCCCTCCCCGGTGGTGCCCTCGTCCTGCGTCACCTCCTCTTCGGCCTCCGCCTGCTTCTCGCCGTCCTCGAGGCGGCCGAGCGTGACCTTGACGGTCATCTCCTTGCCGCCGCGCAGCAGCACGACGTCGACCGCCTTGCCCACCGGGCTTTCGGCGACGACGCGCGGCAGGTCGCGCATCTCGTCGACATCCTTGCCGTCGAAGCGGGTGATGACGTCGCCCGTCATGATCGAGCCGTTGTCGACCGGCCCGCCCTTGATGATGCCGGCGACGAGCGCGCCCTTGGCCTCGCTCATGCCGAGGCTTTCGGCGATGTCGTCGGTGACCGGCTGGATGCGCACGCCGAGCCAGCCGCGGCGCGTCTCGCCGAAATCGCGCAGCTGCAGGAAGATGTTCTGCGCCAGCTCCGTCGGCACGGAAAAGCCGATGCCGATCGAACCGCCGGAAGGCGAGATGATCGCCGTGTTGATGCCGATGACCTCCCCCTTCATGTTGAAGAGCGGGCCGCCGGAATTGCCGCGGTTGATGGCGGCGTCCGTCTGGATGAAATTATCGTAGGGGCCGGCATTGATGTTGCGGCCGCGTGCCGAGATGATGCCCACCGTCACCGACCCGCCGAGGCCGAACGGATTGCCGATCGCCATCACCCAGTCGCCGATGCGCATCGTGCGGGAATCGCCGAAGGGCACGGCCTTCAGTGGCGCCTTCGGCTCCACCTTCAGGAGCGCGAGGTCCGTCTTCGGGTCGGTGCCGACCAGCTTCGCCTTCAGCTTCGAGCCGTTGGCGAAGTTCACCTCGATGTCGTCCGCGCCCTCGATGACATGGTTGTTCGTGGCGATGAACCCCGAGGGATCGATGACGAAGCCGGAACCGAGCGAGTTGACGGTCTGCGGCTGGTTCGAGCCTTCGCCGCCCTCGCCCTTGAAGAACTCGTCGAAGAAATCCTGGAAGGGCGAGCCCTCCGGCACCTGCGGAATGGGCGCCTTGTCGTCGCTCTTCACGTTCTGCGAGGTGGAGATGTTCACCACCGCGTCGAGCAGGCCCTCGGCAAGGTCTGCGACCGATTCCGGACCGGCCGGCTTCACCTGGGCTGCCGCCGGAACGGCGAGCGGTCCCCCCGCGATCAGCGGAAAACCCACCGCGACCGAAAGCGCCGCACGGGCTACGCTGGACCTCATCTTCAAAGCCATGTTCGGCATCCTCTTTATCCTGGCTGTCGTGGCGAGTGTTTGCCCCGGATACGGCAAAAATCAGTCAGCCACGTCCAAATTGACGTGAAGTCTTGCCCGTCTTCGCGGCCGGCCGCAAGAGCCGGGCTCACGCGCCGCGGATGAACCACACCATCAGCACGCCGAGGGCGACGGCAACGAGCCCCGAGGCGCGCAGCTGGCTTTCCGGAATCTGCGGCAGCATTTCCGCCATGCGCTTCAAAACCGAAGGGGCCAGTGCGTACACCAGCCCCTCGATGATCAGGAAGAACGCGATCCCCGTCAGGAAATCGGACACGGAAGCGTTCTCAGTTTTCCGTCGACGGCGTCGTCGCGGTGCCGTTCGTCGTGCCGGTCCCGGCACCGGAGGCCGCAGGCTTCGCGCCGGCGGCATCCTCGAAGTACCGGAAGAATTCCGACTGCGGCGACAATACCAGCGTGGTGTCGGACGAACCCATCGCATCGCGGTAAGCGCTCATCGACCGGTAGAAGTCGAAGAAGTCCGGATCCTGCGAGAAGGCCTCGCCGAAGACGCGGTTGCGCTCGCCGTCACCCTCACCCCTGAGGATTTCCGAGTCGCGCTGCGCGGCCGCGATGAACTCGACGACCTGACGGTCGGCGATGGCGCGGCGGCGCTGGCCTTCCTCGTTGCCGCGGGCACGGATGAGCTCGGCTTCGGCGAGACGCTCGGCCTTCATGCGGTCGTAGGTCTGCTGCGAGACCTCCTGCGTCAGGTCGGTGCGGCGGATCCGCACGTCGGAGATCGTCAGGCCGAGGTTCGACGCGTCGTTCGTCAGTTCGCCGCGGACCTCGCGCATCATCGAGGCGCGCTCTTCCGACAGGGCGGATTCGAAGCCGCGCAGACCGTAGACCCGGCGCAGCGCCGCGTCGAGACGGGTGCGCAGGCGCGATTCGGCCGATTCCCGGTCGCCCGAGACGGTTTCACGGAAGCGGCGCGCATCCGTGATCTTGTAGACCACGAAGGCGTCGACCTCGTAGAACTTGCCGCCCGAGACCTGGACGCGGATGTCGTCGAGGTCGAAGCGAAGCGCCTGGTCCTGGATGTACTGGACGCTGTCGGCATCCATGAAGCCGAAGGGCAGCTTGAAGTAGAGGCCGGGTTCGGCCTTGACGTCCTGGATCTGGCCGAAGCGGATGACGATTGCCTGCTGGCGCTCGTTGACGACGAACACCGACGAGTAGGCGATGAAGAGGAGAACGCCGACGGCGATCAGGACGGCTGGTAGACGGTTGCCCATTACTGCGTGCCTCCCGCCTGCTGCGGGCCGGTGGCCCGGCCGAGTTCGTTGAGGGGAAGGAAGGGAACGACGCCCTGCCCGCCCTGCTTTTCGTCGATGATGACCTTCTTGGAATTCTTCATCACGCCTTCCATGGTTTCGAGGAAGAGGCGCTTGCGGGTCACGTCCGGAGCCGCCTTGTACTGCTCGTAGATGGACAGGAAGCGCGCCGCCTCACCTTCAGCCTCCTTGACGACGCGGTCCTTGTAGGCGGCCGCCTCTTCGCGGATCTGCGCGGCCTGGCCGCGGGCAAGACCGAGCTTCTGGTTGGCATACTGGTTGGCTTCCTCGACGAAGCGGTCTTCGTCCTGCTCGGCGCGCTGCACCTCGTCGAAGGCGTCGGCCACCTCGCGCGGGGGAGCCGCGTCCTCGATGGCGACCGTATTGATCGAGATGCCGGCGCCATAGGCATCCATGGTCGCCTGGATCGTCGTCTTCACGCCCTCGGCGATCGCCTGGCGGTTGTCGCGGAAGATGTCCTGGGCCGGGCGGCGGCCGACCACCTCGCGCATGGCGCTTTCGGCGACCTGCTGCAGCGTCTCGGCCGGATATTCGAGGTTGAAGAGGTAGGACTGCGGATCGGTGACCGAATAGAGCACCGAGAACTGCACGTTGACGATGTTCTGGTCGCCCGTCAGCATCAGGCCGGAGCTGTCGGACGTCGACGCCGCCGTGCGGCGGCCGATGTTCTGCTGCTGCTCGGTGATCTTGACGAGCTCCACGGTCTCGAGCGGCCACAGGTGGAAATGCAGGCCCGGCATGGAGATTTCCTGCTTCGGCTTGCCGAAGCGCAATTCGACGCCGCGCTCGTCCGGCTGGACCGTGTAGATCGAGTTCATCAGCCAGAAGACGCCGATGAGGAGCAGCGCGATGACCACCACGCCGCCGTTGAGGCCGCCGGGCATGACGTTCTTCAGCTGGTCCTGGCCGCGCCGGATGATCTCCTCAAGGTCCGGCGGGCCGCCGCTGCCGCTTCCCCCGCCGCCGCGGGGGCGGTTCGATCCCTGCCCCCATGGCCCCTGATTGTTTCCGCCGCCGCCGCCCCAAGGGCCGCCGCCGCCGTTCTGATTGCTCCAGGGCATCAATACCTCTTTCTTTCAAATCCCCTTGAAGCCAATCCACGTTCCGAAAAGCGGGACAGGCTTCATCTGTTCGTTTCCGCGCAGTTCCGGAAGCAAAACCGCTTCGCGCCTTTGCTGAAACTGCTCCGGCCGCATTTCGCGCATTGTTTTGCCGCGACATACGAAGTGAACCCGTTATAGGTATCCCTCCGGCACCTTTCAACAAATCCTCAAGGCCTTGCGCCCCCGTGCGGCAAAATAGTTCGTGATCGGCGCGATTTATGGTTTATCCGGCCGCTTTCCGGCGCCAGGTGACGAAGCGCATGGCATGGCTGTCCTTCTCGCCCCGGGGAATGGGCTCCTCGACAACCTTCTCGAAGCGGGCCGGATCGATTGCCGGAAAACGCGTGTCGCCGTCCACGTCCGCCTCCACGTGCGTGACATGCAGAATGTCCGCACGGTCGAAGACCTGGGCATAGATCTGCCCGCCGCCGATGACGCAGACCTCGTCGACCCCGAGCCTTTCCGCCTCGCGCCGGGCCGCGGCCAACCCCGCATCGAGCGAGGACACGACCTCGGCACCGGGGGCGGAAAAGGCGGCATCGCGGGTGACGACGATGTTCGGCCGGCCGGGCAGCGGCCGGCCGATCGAATCCCAGGTCTTGCGCCCCATCAGCACGGGCTTGCCGAGCGTCAGCTGCTTGAAGCGTTTGAGGTCCGAAGGCAGGCGCCACGGCAGGTCGCCGTCGCGGCCGATGACGCCGTTCTTCGCGACGGCCACGACGAGGACGATCTTGACTTGGCTCATGCGGGTCGGCTTTCCGGGTAATCAGACGGCGATCGGCGCCTTGATGCTTGAATCGGCTTCGTAGCCGATCAGGGTGAAGTCCTCGAACTTGAAGGAGAAAAGATCCTTCACCTCCGGATTGAGCTTCATGAAGGGCAAGGGCTTGGGCCGGCGCGTCAGCTGCGTGCGCACCTGGTCGAAATGGTTGGCATAGATATGCGCATCGCCCAGCGTGTGCACGAAATCGCCCGGCTGGAGATCCGTCACCTGCGCCACCATCATCGTCAGCAGCGCATAGGAGGCGATGTTGAAGGGCACGCCGAGGAAGATGTCGGCGGAGCGCTGGTAGAGCTGGCAGGAGAGTTTTCCGTCCGCCACATGGAACTGGAACAGGCAGTGGCACGGCGGCAGCGCCATCTCGTCGACGAGCGCCGGATTCCATGCCGAAACGATATGGCGGCGCGAATTCGGATTGCGCCTGATGCTGTCGAGGACGGCGACGATCTGGTCGAGATGCCGTCCGTCGTGGGTCGGCCAGGAGCGCCACTGATAGCCGTAGACGGGCCCCAGCTCGCCGTTCTCGTCGGCCCATTCGTCCCAGATGGTGACGCCGTTCTCGTGGAGGTAGGCGATGTTGGTGTCGCCCTTCAGGAACCACAGCAGCTCATGGATGATGGAGCGCAGGTGCAGCTTCTTGGTGGTCAGCACCGGAAACCCTTCGGACAGGTCGAAGCGCATCTGGTAGCCGAAGACGCCGCGCGTGCCGGTGCCCGTCCGGTCCCCGCGGTCGGTGCCGTTTTCCATCACATGGGCGAGAAGATCGAGATACTGCTGCATGGTCGCCGCCGATTCGTTGTCCAGCATGGGATACTAGAGCGGGAGCGGCGGCGGCCAAAGGGTGAAATGGGATTTTCCCGGCTTTCCTCAGGCGAGCGCGCCGAGTTTCCCGAGTTCCTTGGCGGCAAGATAGTAGAAGGTGACGCGCGATTTGGTGCGGTCGTCGGCCATGGCCTTGCAGACCGCCTCGACGGCCCTGTCGGCTGCCTCGCCGCTGACGCCCAGCTTCTTGCCGCACCACTTTTCCTTCACGCGGTCCAGTTCTTCCGGATCGGAGCAGGAGACCAGCGAGGAGTCGCGGTTGCGCAACGCGATGCCGAGATGGCTCACGATCTTCTTGACGATGGCCTCGTCGGCACCGCTGTCGTACTTGCGGACATCTGCGAGATAGTCGGTCATGGTGTCTCCTCTGCGCGCACTCCGTTGCCGCCGCCATGGCGCCTGGCGCGGCGTCATCGTTTTCGCGCGCAAGCGGCAAGTCAAGCACGAATGCGCCGTCCCGGGACGGCCAATGCCCGAATTGCTGTCACAAAGCCCTTTTCTTGGGCCGGAAGAGCACCTATATGTGGGGTGCTGCTTCGGCAGCTATGGCAATAAACGGGCGGTGTAATAAACCCATTGGACCCGGGGGCGGTACCCGGCGCCTCCACCAAAAACCGGTCGATCGCGACGGACCGGCTTTTGATGGGGGCGAAATAGGATCGACAAGGGTGTAAAGATCGACTTTTTGCCCGGCATTGTACCACCGTTATCGGGCTAAACTTATAGTTGCAAACGACAACTATGCGGAAGCTCGTCTCGCTGCCTAATGGCGGTGTGACACTTCACTCAAAGTCCTGACGGGTCGCACCGGCAGGCGGGGTCCGAAGGCACCTGGCAACAGAAGCCTTCACCTTCTCCAAACCCTTGAAATGGTCTATAGCTGTGCCAGATGACTCGTGCCGCAAGGCGTGAGACGACATGCAATGCCTGAATTACAAAGGCAGGAAGAAAGACAGGAACGGATGGCGCAAGACCACATTCGCTACGACATTCTCGCCCAGGACGCGCTGCGCAGCGTCATTCGCAAGGTTCTGTCCGAAGTTGCGGTCACGGGCCATTTGCCCGGCGAGCACCATTTCTTCATCACCTTCCTGACCAATGCCCCCGGCGTGCGCATCTCGCAGCATCTGAAGGCGAAATATTCCGAGCAGATGACCATCGTCATCCAGCACCAGTTCTGGGACCTGAAGGTCAGCGAGAGCCAGTTCGAGATCGGCCTCTCCTTCTCCGACACGCCGGAAAAGCTCGTCATCCCCTTCAACGCCATCCGCGGCTTCTACGACCCGTCCGTCAGCTTCGAGCTGGAGTTCGACGTGCCGGCGGTGGAGGAAGACGACCACTCCGCCGAGGTCACGGCCTATCCCGCCGTTGCCGAGAAGGCCGAGGAGCCCGCGGAGGAGCCGACGCCGCCGACCGGTGGCGACGACAACGGCAAGGGCGGTTCCGTCGTCTCGCTCGATTCCTTCCGCAAGAAGAACTGAGTGCCTGCGATGAGCGGCGACGTCGTCAACCTCCGCCAGTTCCGCAAGCAGAAGGCGCGCTCCGAAAAGGAGAAGCAGGCCGGCGAGAACCGGATCGCCTTCGGCCGCACGAAGGCGGAGAAGGCGCTGACGCGCGCGCTCAACGAGAAGGCGCGGAAGACGCTCGACCAGGGCCGCCTGGAGCGGCCCGACGATGCGGCCGACTGACATTTCCCCCGCGGTTTCAATCGCCTGCCGGCAAACCCGGAATCGATCTGCCAATCACCTCAATCGCGATGGCAAGGATGGGGCATGATCCGCAAATACTCCACCACGCTGCACGGCCATCGTACGAGCTTCTCGCTCGAACCCGCCTTCCATGACGCGTTGAAGGCCATCGCCGACGAGCGGGGCATGCCGCTCGCCGCCCTCCTGCGCGAAATCGACGACGCCCGCGGCATCGACGGCAACCTTTCCTCGGCGCTGCGTCTCTTCGTGCTGGAATGGCTGAAACGCAAGGCCGGCGGCGACGACCCTAGACGACCCTAGACGACCCTAATTGACGCCCGGCAGCGTGTCGAAGTTCAGGTTCTGCCCGCTGTCGACGGGCGGCAGTTCCTCGCCGCGCTCGACGCCCTCTTCGGGGGAAACCGGCAGGCGGCGGCGCCTCGCCTCCTCTTCCGCCTTGCGCGCCTCTTCCGCAGCGCGCTGTTCGGACAGCCGGCGAGCCTCCTCCTGCGCCTCCAGCAGCCGGCGGGCGTCGTCCGCCGCCTTGCGCCTTGCGCGCTCGGCCTCTTCCGCAGCCGCCCGCGCGGAACGCTCCTTCTCGGCACGCTCGCGGGCCGCCGCGCGCCGCCGCTCCTCCTCTTCCATCTGAAGGCGCATGGCCTCGGCAAGCGCCGCCCGGGCCTCCGCGCGCGAACGGTAGAGGGCCGCTTCGCGCCGCAGGCGCTGCTTTTCCAATACGTTCGCCTGCAGCGTCTCCACGCGCCGCCGCTCCGTCTCGAAACGGCGCAGCGACAGGTAGTTGGCAAGCGGCTGCACGTCGAGCTCGACGCCCGGCGCCGCCACGAGGCCGCGATAGGAAAGCGCCGCTTCCGGCTCGGCGCCGGCCAGCGCGTCCTCGCCCGCCTTGTAGGTGACGGAAAGCCGTCCTGCCATCGTGCCCTCGGCAAGGTCGATGTCCGCATCGCCGGAAAGCGCGGCCTTGCCGTCTTCCGCCGTCACGCTCTGCACCCGCAGCCTGCCGCCGGCCAGCGCGAAGGGAATACGCACGGCGCCGAGCGCGGCCTGCCCTTTCAGGATGGCATCCGACGCGAAGCCGGCGACGCGCTCCGGCGTGATGTCGCCTTCGATGCCGTCCGCCGCCGCCAGCAGCAAAGGCAGCGCTCCGGTATCCAGCCCGCGCACCACGAAGTCCGACACCCGGGCTTCACCCGAGCCGCTGGCCCCCTCGACCATGGCCCGCACGCTCCTGCCCGAGGCGTCGACGGCAAGCGTCACATCCGCCCTGCCGCCGGCGACCGCACCTTGCGGGCCGGACCAGACGATCCTCGACAGATCGACGCCCGAAAGCTCGGCGCGTGCCTCGAACAGCCCGTTCTCGTCCGCATTGGCGACCTTGAGGCGTCCGGAAAGCCTGCCGCCCAGCCAGTCGCCCGTCATGTCGGTCAATGCCAGTTCGCCGCCCTTCCAGGCGAGATCGGCCTTGAAGCCCTCCACCGCTCCGTAGAGACCCGGCCAGAACGATCCGGCCTCAAGCGCCACCGAGACGTCGGCAGCGTCCTGAAGCGGCTGCACGAGGGGTGCGGTGTTCAGCCCGCCGTCCACGACGTCCGTCACCGGCCCGCCGACCGCCTCCGCAAGGAAAGCGAAATCCACCGTGTCGAAACGCAGCGCGCCGGTGCCCTTGAGCGTCGGTGCCGCGCGGTCGAATGTCAGGTTGCCGGAGAAGGCATTGCGATCCGCCTCGCCGGAAATCCCCGTGACCGCGATCGCCTCGGCGCTCGTCGCGACCGACGCCTCCAGGGCAAGCGGCAGGCCGGTGCCGGCCTGCGGCAGGGCGATGCCGTTCATCATCAGGTACGGCTCGATGTCGTCGCTCCTTGCCGAAAGCGCAAGGGAGCCGGTCAGGAAGCGTTCGGCGGCGAGCACCGCCGTGCCCTCGGCGGAAATGGACGTGCTGCCGGCGTTGAACGCCGCCGAGACCTCGGCCGGCCCGTCTTCCCCCTGCCGCACGCGGAAGGTGACGCTGCCGTCCGGATCGGCATCGAAGGGCAGCGGATCGAGCCCCACCTGCCCGGCGAGCACCACGGACTGCGGATTGGAGATGCTGCCTTCCAGCTCGAAATTGCGCCCGCGCACGAGATCGGCGGGCGTTGCCGCCGACAGCTTCAAGTCGACCCGCCCGTCGTTGACGGGGCCGCTCACGGTGAAGGTCGCCGGCTCTCCTTCTTCCCCCGAGAGCGCAGCCCGCAGGGTAAGATCGGCATTGTCGTAATAGCCGGCATTGGCGACGAAGCGGGAAAGCAGCGGATGGGCCGGCAGGTGCCGTGCCAGCATTTCGGCCACCGGCCGCATCTCCGCCACCTTCACCGTCATGCCCAGGCCGGCGTCCGGCTCGAGAAGCGAGCCGCCGAGGCTGCCGCTCGCCGACAGCGCGGCGCCCTCCAGCGAGGCGACGTCCACGCGGTTCAGGGTCAGGAGCCCGTCCTTCACCGAAAGCGCGGCGCTGACGCCGTCGGCGCTTTCGCCGAAGGCGAGAAGGCGGTCCGCCTTGATGTCGAGCGCGATGGAATGGGAAAGCACGGTGGAGAGCGAGGCATCGCCCGCGACGAGCCCGGCAAGGGCCTGAAGCGATTCCAGCGCCACCTCGTTGCCGCGCAGCTGCAGCGAGAGCGTGGGAGCGGCATCCGAACGGGATTCGCGCTCCAGCCGGCCGGTCAGCGAGGCGCCGCCGATGGCGATTTCGAGATTCTCGAAGCGCTGCAACTCGTCCGTGAGATTCACCTCGGCGGAAAAGCCCGCCGTCTTCAGCTTGCGGATTTCCGGATCGACGGAGCCTGCCAGCCAGGCCGCGAACCCCGAGGGCTGGTTGGAGGCGACGAGCAGGTCGCCGACGAAGCCGCGGTTTTCGCGCAGCGTCAGCCGCCCCTTCGCCTCCAGCTTGGTGCGGCCGGGCAGCAGCGCATCGGCCCGGTCGATGCGCCATCCGTCGCCGTCCGGCTTCACGTCGAGCCGGATTTCGCGCACGGTGGTATCGCCCACGACCACGGCCGGCAGGAAAAGGCTTGCCCGCCCCGGCACCTGCGGTATGGGGATGTCGGCCGCGATCGCCAGCAGCGCCTGAAGCCTCTGGCGGGCGGAAACCTGCGGGTTGCGGCCGGTCTTGCCGGTCTCCCCGTTGTTGCCGATGCGGCTGACGTCGATCTGCTGGCCGTCGGCGATCAGCAGGAATTCCGGCGCGCGGCCGGTATCGAGCGTCGCTTCGCCGGTCACCACATAGGGATCGTCGGGCGGGCCGGCCTCGAGCCGGTATTCCGGAACGCGGATGCGCTCGTTGGAAAGCTCGAACTTTCCGGCAACGCGGATGGGATCGCCGGCCCCCTCGCCCTTCGGGCGCGGTTTTTCCGAGAGGGTGAAGCCGCCCTGATACTGCGGGCGGAAATCCACGACCTTCAAGTTCCCGTCGAGGTCGGCGGTGAAGGACAGCCGGTCGGGCACGATGCGGGCGCGCATGGAAAGCGCGCCGTTCTCCACCTGTCCGCTCGATAGCTGGAAGGCACCGCTCTCGCCGTCGAGCGCCGCGCGCCCGTCGATGCGCCAAGGCCCGCCAAGCGACTTTGCCGCGAGCTGCGCGTCAAGGCCGGTGACGCGGCGCGTGCGGCCGGTCTGCTCGTCGACGAATTCGATCTCGCCGCCCGTGATGGAGACGTTCTCGAGGATGACGGTGCGGGCGGGAATGTCGGATTTGCGGCCTCGCGCCCAGTCCAGCGTGCCGTCCTGGAAGAGCTTTATGCGCGCCTTCGGCTCCTCGATGCGCATGTCGAAGATCAGCGCTTCGCCGGAGAGGAAGGGCGCCAGTTCCGCATCCATGGAGAAACGCGCCACCTCGACCAGCGGCGCGCCGTCCTCGGGAGAGCCGACACGCACGTCGTTGAGCGTCACGGAGGGGAACGGGATCAGCCGGGCGTCGACGCTGCCGTGCACGATGACGGTGCGCCCCATGATGCGGCTCGCCTCGCGCTCGAAATTCTGCCGGAAGCTGGTCCAGTCGATGAAGAGCGGGGCGAGCAGCGCCGAAAAGAGCGCCACGACCACCACGCCACCGACGAAGAGCATGATCCTAGAAAGCACGCCGCATGCCTCGAATTCCGTTCACCGCCTCAAGGATAACGTTTAATTCTCCGAGAGGGTCGAAAAAATCTTGCCGGGGTTCAGAATGTTGTCCGGGTCGAGTGCCTGCTTGATCTGCCGCATGAGCGCGACGGAGCCGCCGAGCTCGCCCGGCAGGAAGGACTGCTTGCCCTGCCCGATGCCGTGCTCGCCCGTGCAGGTGCCGTCCATGGCGAGCGCCCGGGCGTTCAGGCGGCCGACGAAGGCCTCCACCTGCTCGACATGGGCGGGATCCTTGTCGTCGAAGACGAGGCTGACATGGAAGTTGCCGTCGCCGGCATGGCCGACGATGGGCGCCAGCAGGCCGTGCTGCTCGATGTCGATCTCCGTTTCCGCCACGCAATCGGCAAGCCGCGAGATCGGCACGCAGACGTCCGTCGCGATGACCGCATGGCCGGGCCGCAGCGCCTTGGCCGCCCAATACACGTCGTGCCGCGCCTTCCAGAGCTTCGCCCGCTGCCCGGCATCGGCCGTCCATTGGAATTCGCCGCCGCCGCATTCGGCGGCGATCGCGCCGAACTCCTCCGATTGCAGGCGCACGCTCTCCGCGTTGCCGTGGAACTCCACGAAGAGCGTCGGCTGTTCCGGCAGCGTGAGGCCGGAATAGGCGTTGCACGCCTTGATCTGGAGCGTGTTGACAAGCTCGATGCGGGCGACCGGGATGCCGAGCTGGATCGTCATGATGACGGCGTTGCAGGCGTCCTTCAGCGTCGGGAAGCCGCAGATGCCGCCGGCGATGACGGCGGGAATGCCCTGGAGGCGCAGCGTGACCGAGGTCAGGACGCCGAGCGTGCCCTCGGCTCCCACGAAGAGCCGCGTCAGGTCGTAGCCGGCGGAGGATTTGCGCGCGCGGCGGGCGGTGCGGATCTCCTCGCCGGTCGCCGTCACGGCGGTCACCGCCAGCACATTGTCCTTCATCGTGCCGTAGCGCACCGCGTTCGTGCCCGACGCGCGCGTCGAGGCCATGCCGCCGATCGAGGCGTTGGCGCCGGGATCGATCGGGAAGAAGAGGCCCGTGTCCCGCAGGTAGGTGTTCAGCTCCTCGCGGGTGATCCCCGGCTCGACGGTGCAGTCGAGGTCCTCGGCATTCACCTCCAGCACGCGCTTCATGTTGCTGAAATCGATGGAGATGCCGCCGTGCGGCGCATTGACCTGGCCCTCCAGCGAGGAGCCCGTGCCGAAGGGGACGACCGGCACCTTCAGCGCCGCGCACAGCCCGACGACCGCCTTCACCTCCTCGGCGTTCTCCACGAAGACGACGCCGTCCGGAAGCTGAGGGGGGATATAGGTGGTGGTGTGCGCATGCTGGATGCGGATCGCCTCGCCGGTCTGGAAACGCCGGCCGAAGCGCTCGGCAAGGCGCGGCAGCGCCTCGGCGATGCCCTTCTCGTTGCGCGCGCCGCCCCTGATATCCGCCAATGCCATTTTCGGACCCTCCTGCCTGTGAGGGCCTACTCAGCAAATTGGCGCACGGCTGTCCAGCCGCAAATATCGGATCGTCGTCACCATTTGCGGGCCGTCGGCAAGGCTGTCACTCCGCTGCCTGCGGCAGGGCGCCGCCGCCCCTGGCAAGGGTCTCGGCATGGTGCAGCTCGGCGGCAAGCCGCTTTTCCTCGTCCGCATGCGGGCTGGTGAAGCGGGCGATCACCAGATAGGCGACGGGCGTGAGGTAGAGCGTGACGACCGTCGCCAGGCCGAGGCCGCCGACGAGCACCCAGCCGAGCGAGATGCGCGCCTCCGCGCCCGCCCCGCTCGCCAGGACCAGAGGCACGGCGCCGACGACGGTGGCGATCATCGTCATCAGGACCGGGCGCAGGCGGATGTTCGAGGCGTTCTCGATGGCGCTGCGGATATCCTGCCCGCGGTCGCGCAGCTGGTTGGCGAATTCGACGATGAGGATGCCGTTCTTCGCCATGATGCCGACGAGCAGCACGAGGCCGATCTGGCTGTAGATGTTGAGCGTCGTTCCCGTCAGGATCATCGCGAACACGGCGCAGGCGAGGCCGAGCGGCACCGTCACCATGATGATGACCGCGCTGACGAAGCTTTCGAACTGCGCCGCCAGCACGAGGAAGATGATCGCGATGGCGAAGCCGAAGGTGATGAGGAGGCCGCTCGAATTTTCCTGGAGCGTCGCCGCTTCCGCCATCGGCAGCAGGCGCGAACCTTCCGGCAGCAGGGGTTCGGCCATCTCCTGCACCATGGCGAGCGCATCGCCGAGCGCAAGGCCGTCCTTGAGGCCGGCGGAGAGCGAGACGGCGCGAAGCTGCTGCTCGCGGGAAAGCTGCGGCGCGACCGCCCTTTCCTCCAGCGTGGCGATGGAGGACATCGGCACGATCTTGCCGTCGCCGGTCTTGAGGAAGATGTTCTCCAGGTCCATAGGGTCGTTGATCGGCGTCGTGGTTGAGGACAGCTTGACCGGATAGGCCTGCCCCTCGACATAGACGTCGACGACGCTGGTGCCCTCCAGCATCGCTTGCAGGGCGGTCGAAAGGCCCGTGATGTCGATGCCGAGATCGGCGGCGCGCTCGCGGTTCACGGTCACGGAAAGCTGCGCCTGGTTGGCCTCGTAGTTGAGGCGCACGTTCTGGAAGCGGCCGCTGTCCTCGATCTGGCGCACGAGTTCGGCCGCCGCGTTGCCGAGCTTCGTGTAGTCGTTGCCGACGAGCGCGACCTGGAGGCCGTTGCCGGCGCCGCGGATACCGAGGCTGTTCGGCTGGATGGCGAAGGCGCGCACCGAGGGCACGGTGGCGACCGCCGTATTGATGTCCTCGACGATCTGCTGCTGCGTGCGCTCGCGCTCGCTCCAGGGCGCGAGCGTCAGCACCATGAAGCCGCTGTTCGTCGAGCCGCCCTGCCCCGAGATCGAGAAGATGTTGACGATCTCTCCGCCGTCGTAGAGCGGGCGAAGCTTGTTCTCGATAAGCTTCATCTGGTCCTGGGCATATTCCAGCGACACGCCCTGCGGCGCGTTCACGCGCAGCATCACCATGGAGCGGTCCTCGCTCGGCGTCAGCTCCGACTTGATGGTGAAGAAGGAGATCGCGCCGGCCGCGGTGAAGAGCAGCGCCACGACGAAGACGATGAAGGGCGCGCCGAGGCAGGCATGCAGGCTGGAGCGGTAGAAGCGGGAGGCCGCGCCGCCGATGCGGGCGAGGATGCCGGTATGCCCGTGCTTCATGTCCTTCGTCAGCATGCGCGAGGCGAGCATAGGGCAGAGCGTCAGCGCCACGAAGGAGGAGAGCAACACGGCGAAGGCGAGAACGAAGCCGAACTCGCGGAACAGCCGCCCGGCCTGGCCCGGCAGGAAGGAGAGCGGCACGAAGACGGCAGCGAGCGTCGCGGTCGTCGCGATGACGGCGAAGAACACTTCCAGCGTGCCGAGGATCGCGGCGGCGCGCGGCTTCAGGCCCTCGGCACGCCGGCGCACGATGTTTTCCAGCACCACGATGGCGTCGTCCACCACAAGACCCGTCGCCAGCACGATGGCGAGCAGCGTGAGGATGTTGATCGAGAAACCGGCCATGTAGATGGCCGCGATGGTGCCGATCAGCGCGATCGGCATGCTGATCGTCGGAATCAGCGTCGCCCGCCAGTCGAGCAGGAAGAGGTAGATGACGAGCGTCACGATGAAAACGGCGACGGCCAGCGCGATTTCCACCTCGTGGATGGCGCCGTCGATGAAGACCGCATCGTCGCTGGTGATCTTGAGCTCGGTACCTTCCGGCAGCACGCTGGCAAGCCGCGCGACGGTCTCCTTGACGCCCTCGGAAATGTCGAGCGTGTTGGACTGCGCCTGGCGGATGACGCCGAGGCCGATGCCCTGCCGGCCGTTGGAGCGCAGCGCCGTCGAGCCCTCGTCCGGTCCCATCGTCACCATGGCGACGTCGCCGAGGCGCACGCGGTTCTTGAGGATGAGGTTCTCGAAATCGGCGGGCGTCACGAGGTCCGCGGTCGCACGGACCGTAATGTCCTGGCTCTGGCTCTTCAGCGAACCGGCCGGCACGTCGAAGGCGGCGGTCGCCAGCGTGTTGCGCAGGTCCGCGACCGTCAGGCCGCGCGCGGCGAGCTTCGACTGGTCGACGTCGACGCGGAAGATCTTCTCCTGGTCGCCGTAGACGGCGACGTCCGCGACGCCCTCCACCGAGGCAAGGCGGTCGGTGATCTCGTTCTCGGCAAGCAGCGTCAGGTCTTCGAGCGACTGGGTGTCGGACGTGAGCGCAAGCCGCATGATCGGCTGGCTGTCCGCATCGGCCTTGACGACACGCGGCTCCTCGGCGCCGTCGGGAATCTGGTTCGCCACGCGCCCGAGCGCGTCGCGCACGTCGTTCGCGGCCTGGTTGACGTCCGTCGTATCGGAGAATTGCAGGGTGACCCGGCTGCGGCCGAAGGAGGACTGGGAGGAGATGTCCTTGATACCCTGGACACGCGAGACGGCGCCTTCGATCACGTCGGTCAGCTCGCGGTCGACCGTCTCGGGCGAGGCCCCGTCGAAATCGGTCGTGACGCTGATGACCGGCTGGTCGACGGAGGGAAGCTCGCGGATTTCGACGCCGGTGAAGGCGGCAAGGCCGGCGACGACGATCAGCGTGTTCAAGACGAAGGCGAAGATCGGCCGGCGGATGAAAAGCGCGGTGAACCCCGCCTTGCCGGAATCGTTGAGACCGGTCGTCTCCCCCGACATCACGAGCCCTCCGTCACGGTGGGCGTCTGCTGCTCCTGCTGCGCCACGGTGCGAACCGCCCCGCCCGGCCGAAGCGTCTGGAGCCCTTCCGTGACGACCTGGTCGCCTTCGGCAAGCTCCGCCCTGACGAGCACCTTGTCCGGGTTGCGCTGCACGATATGGATCGGCACGCGCTCGACCGTCTCGCCCTTCACCCGCCAGATGTAGGAACCGTCCGCGCTCCACTGGACGGAGAGCGGATCGACGCTCGGATAGAAATCGCCGGCAAAGCGCATGGTGACCTGGAAGGACATGCCGGCGCGCAGCAGGTCCTCGGGATTGGCGATGCGGGCGCGCACGCGCAGCGTCCGGCTTTCCTGGTCGATGCGGTTGTCGATCGCCTGAACCTTGCCGGTGAAGGTCTCGCCCGGCCGCGCGACGGCCGTCGCCGTCACGTCGCCGCCGACGCGCACGCTGGTCGCAAAGCGCTCCGGCACCCAGAAATCGACCAGGATCTCCGAACGGTCGTCGATGCGGGCGATCGCCGAGGAGGTCGTGACGTAGTCGCCCGGATTGACGGAGATGATGCCGACCACACCGCCATAGGGCGCGGTGATGTCGCGGCGGCGCAGCGCCAGCTCGGCATTCCGCAGCGCCAGCTCCGCCGCTTTCAGCGCGGTTTCGGCGTCCTGCAGCTCCGCGATGCTGGTCGAGGACCGCAGGGCTTGCAGGCGCGCCAGCTTCTGCGCCGCGCTGTCGCGGGCAACGCGCGCCTGGTCGGCGGCGATCCGCTGCTCGTCGCTGTCGAGGCGGGCGATCACCTGCCCCTGCTCCACCCGGTCGCCCGATTCGACGAGAACCTCCGTGAGGTTGCCCGTCGCATAGGGCGTAACCGTCACCGAGCGGATCGCCTCGCCGTCGCCGATGGCGTTCAGCCGGTCGTTGACGACCGCCATGGCGACCGGCTTCGTGGCGACGAGGGCCGGCCCGCCGCCGAAGCCGCCGCCGCGCCCGCCTTCGCGGCCGCCGTCCGCTCCGCCTTCACCGGCCGGCGCGATGGCGGCGACGAGCGTGCTCGGCAGGCCCGCGGCCTCCAGCATGTCGTTCGCCCCAGGCACGAAGCGGCCCCAGAGCAAAACCCCGGCCGAAATGACGCCAAGGCTTATGAGGAGCTGTTTCCAAACCCGCATGCACTCTTTCTCCGATGGAAGCGAACCGTCGCCGGTTGCGACGCGACATAGAGCAAGTATCCCGCTTTGGAAATGAACCGGCAATGAAAGAATTCGATCATTACGGAAATGTAAGATTGGCGGGCGGCTCTGTTACCGAAATGTAAGAAAAGGTGGAGAAATCTTTCCTCCTCGCCGCCCGCGCGAGCATAGGCGCACTCGACCCTCTCCCCGCTTGTGATAGCGTTTCAGACGGTCGGGAGACCGGCGCATCGTTTCGGAATTCTTTCATAAACGCATTGACCGACAGGGGGAAAAACCATGTGTGACGCCTGCGTTATCGAATCCGTCAAGAACGGCATGCTTTCGAGAAGGAGCTTTTTCCGGGCCGCCGCCGCGGGCGCCGCGACGGTAGCCGCCGCAAGCACCGGCGCCCTCAGCCCGGCCCTCGCCCAGGCGCCCTCGAAGGTGACGGACCTCACCCACGAACTCTACGAGGAATTCCCGACCTTCTTCGGCGAGCAGCAGTTCTTCCGCGAGCAGAAGTTCAACTACAAGGAACACACGTTCAACCTCTTCGAGCTGCGCGTGAACGAGCATACGGGCACGCATATCGATGCGCCGCTGCATTTCTCCGAGGACGGCAGAACGGTCGCCGAAATCCCGGTCGCCGACCTCATCGTGCCGCTTGCCGTCGTCGACATCCGCGGGAAGGCCGCGGAAAATCCGGACGCGCAGCTCACACCGGACGACATCAAGGCCTGGATCGCGGCCAATGGCGACCTGCCGGAAAAGGCCTGCGTGGCGCTGAATTCCGGCTGGGCCCGGCATCTCGGCACCGAGAAGTTCCGCAATGCCGACAGCGAGGGCAAGCTGCATTTCCCTGGCTTCCATGTCGAAGCCGTGCAGTACCTCGCGGAGAATTCCAGCGCCGTCGGCATCGCCGTCGATACGCTTTCCCTCGACCACGGGATCTCGCCGGATTTCGCCACGCATCACGCCTGGCTCTCCTCCGGCCATTGGGGGCTTGAAGGCGCGGCCAATCTGGACCAGCTTCCGGCGAAGGGCGCAACGCTCATCGTCGGCGCGCCCAAGGTGCGCGGCGGCACGGGTGGCCCCTCCCGCGTCTTCGCGCTGGTCTGAACCATGCCGGCCGGCGGCGAACCGCCGGCCCGTTCCCGAGGAGAAAACCATGAGCACCGTCAGGCCCGCCGACGACCTCGAAACCGATCCGCGCGTCAAGGCGGTGTTCGACGACATCCGCGCCACCCGCAAGTCGGATTTCGTCAACAACATGTGGCGCTACCTCGCCTTCGACCCGGCCTTGCTGGAACGCACCTGGAGCGAGGTCAAGGCGGTGATGGCGACGCCCTCGACGCTCGATCCGCTCGTCAAGGAAATGCTCTACATCGCCGTTTCGGTGACGAACGCGTGCAGCTATTGCGTCCATTCCCACACCGCCGCGGCGAGGGCCAGGGGCATGACGGATGCGCAATATGCCGAACTGCTCGCCATCGTCTCGCTCGCCGGCAAGACCAACCAGCTTGCCACCGCCCTGCAACTGCCCGTGGACGACGCCTTCGATGCGGATCGCGCGAAGGCCTGAACGGGCGGGACTTCCCGGAATCTTCAGGCCGATGTTCTCCCCTATGGAATAAAAGCAGAACGGAAAACTGGCCTTTCGGTCCCGAATCACTACATTGAGCCGCATGATCAGCGGTTACGACGACATTCCCTTCTTCGATGAGGATCCGCAGCTTTCCGGCAAGCCCGCCAAGCCGGCGGGCGGCGGCATCGCCGCACGCGCCATGGCGGCCCGCGACGCCCACCGCGCGCCGGACTACCTCGCCGGCCTCAACCCCGAGCAGCGCGAGGCCGTCGAAACGCTCGACGGCCCCGTCCTCGTGCTCGCCGGCGCCGGCACCGGCAAGACGCGCGTCCTGACCACCCGCATCGCCCATATCCTTGCGACCGGCCGGGCCTTCCCGAGCCAGATCCTCGCCGTGACCTTCACCAACAAGGCCGCGCGCGAGATGAAGGAACGCATCGGGCTCCTCGTCGGCGGCGCGGTCGAGGGCATGCCCTGGCTCGGCACCTTCCACTCGATCGGCGTGAAGCTCCTGCGCCGCCACGCCGAGCTCGTCGGCCTGAGGTCCGACTTCTCGATCCTCGACACCGACGATGTCGTGCGCCTGATCAAGCAGATCCTCCAGGCCGAAGGCATCGACGACAAGCGCTGGCCGGCAAAGCAGTTCGCCGGCATGATCGACACCTGGAAGAACAAGGGCCTAGACCCGGCGCAGATCCCGGAGGGCGACGCGCGGGCCTTTGCCAACGGCAAGGGCCGCGAGCTCTACGTCGCCTACCAGAACCGCCTGAAGACGCTGAACGCCTGCGATTTCGGCGACCTCCTGCTGCACCCGATCCGCATGTTCCGCGCCAATCCGGACGTGCTCGCCGAGTATCACCAGCGCTTCCGCTATATTCTCGTCGACGAGTATCAGGACACCAACACGGCGCAGTACATGTGGCTGCGCCTGCTCGCCCAGCGCCCGAAGGGCACGCCGCAGAACGTCTGCTGCGTCGGCGACGACGACCAGTCGATCTACGGCTGGCGCGGCGCGGAGGTGGACAACATCCTGCGTTTCGAGAAGGATTTTCCCGGCGCGAAGGTCATCAAACTGGAGCGCAACTATCGCTCGACGGCCCATATCCTCGGCGCCGCCGGCCACCTGATCGCGCACAACGAGGACCGGCTGGGAAAGACGCTCTTCACCGACCGGCTCGATCCCGACGACGACAAGGTGGTGGTGCACGCCGCCTGGGACTCGGAGGAAGAGGCCCGCGCCATCGGCGAGGAGATCGAGCAGCTCCAGCGCAAGACGCACAGGCTGAACGACATGGCGATCCTCGTGCGCGCCTCCTTCCAGATGCGCGAATTCGAAGACCGCTTCGTCACGCTCGGCCTCAACTACCGCGTCATCGGCGGCCCGCGCTTCTACGAACGGCTCGAGATCCGCGATGCCCTCGCCTATTTCCGCCTCGTCAGCCAGCCGGCCGACGACCTCGCCTTCGAGCGCATCGTCAACACGCCGAAGCGCGGCCTCGGCGACACCACGATCCGCGCGCTGCACGATTATGCCCGCGCCCGCGACATCCCCATGCTCGCGGCGGCGGCGGACATCATCGAGACGGACGAGCTGAAGCCCAAGGCGCGCAAGGCGCTCTTCGACGTCGTCACCGATTTCCGCCGCTGGCAATCGCTCCTGGAGACGACGCCGCACACCGAGCTTGCCGAGCAGATCCTCGACGAGAGCGGCTACACCGCGATGTGGCAGGCCGACAAGTCGGCCGAAGCGCCGGGGCGGCTCGAAAACCTGAAGGAGCTCATCCGCTCGATGGAGGCCTTCGAATCGATGCGCGGCTTCCTGGAGCACGTCTCGCTCGTCATGGACACCGAGCAGAACGAGAACCTCGATGCCGTCTCGATCATGACGCTGCATTCGGCCAAGGGGCTCGAATTCGAGACCGTCTTCCTGCCCGGCTGGGAGGAAGGGCTTTTACCGCATCAGCGCTCCCTCGACGAGGGAGGCCGCGCCGGCCTGGAGGAGGAACGCCGCCTCGCCTATGTCGGCATCACGCGGGCAAAACGCCGCTGCCACATCTGGTTCGTCTCGAACCGCCGCATCCACGGCCTGTGGCAGTCGACGCTGCCCTCCCGCTTCCTCGACGAACTGCCGGAAAGCCATGTGGAAGTGGCGGAGGTGGAGCAGTCCTACGGCGGTTACGGCCGCGGCGGCTACGGCCAGTCGCGCTTCGACAAGCAGGAGCCGTTCCAGAACGCCTATTCGACGCCCGGCTGGCGCCGCGCCCAGGCGAACCGCACCGAGGCCACGCGCGACAACTGGGGCTCACGCTCCGGCCACGCCGTCGAGCGCATCGGCTACGGCGAGAGCGGCCCGCGCGCCCGCACGATCGAAGGAGAGCTCGTCGCCAAGTCGACGATGAGCGAGCCGTCGAAGTTCTCGATCGGCGACCGGGTCTTCCACCTGAAATTCGGCAACGGCAACGTGGCGGCGATCGAGGGCAACAAGCTGACGATCGATTTCGACCGCGCCGGCCAGAAGCGCGTGCTGGACGGCTTCGTCGAGCGGGTTTCCTGACGAAACGGCGGCCCCGCGCCCTATCAGGCGCCGGCCTTGCGGTAGAGCGCGGCGATCCGCGTGCGCGAGGACGGCATTTCCGGCACCACGATCATCATGGTGATATGGCCGCGCTTGAAGGCCTTCAGGAACGGCTCGTAGTTCTGGAAGGCGACGCAGCCGTGCGAGCCCTTCTGGCCACGCAGGAGGTTGGTGTGCGTGAGCAGGCCGGTGCGGTTCTTCGGGTCGCGTCCGTCGACCGAGAGCATGCGGATCGCCTCGACGCCGTGGAAGCGGCGTTCGCGCATCTTCAGGCGATAGATGCCGGCCGGCGTCGGGCCCTTCATCTTGACATGCTCGTAGCGCGGATTGTCGCGCATGTGGCCGATGCCGGAATGGGCGCGCAGCTTCGTGCCGTCGGGCATGTAGACCGTCGCGTTGGAGACGTCGTAGATCGCGACCTTCGTGCCCCTGCCCGGCCAGCCGGTGCCGCCCTTGCCCTTGAACAGGTCGCCGAAGAGCGAACGGTCGGGCTTGGCGAAGGCGACGTCTTCCCTGTCGTCCTTCTTTTCGCGCCGGGTGCGGGCGACCGGCTTTTCCTCTTCCGCCGGCTTGCGCTCGATGGCGACGGTCTCGAGCGCCGGCTTGGCCTCGGGCAGCGGAATCTGGCTGAGGATGTTGTCCTCTTCCGCCTCCGGCTTCTTCATGACGAGGCCGAAGGGCTGGACGTCCTTGCGGGCGGAAACGTCCTCGACCAGCGCGGTCACCATGGCCGGCTGGCCGGTGATCGCCTTTTCCTTCTCGACGGCGCGCTCGGCGCGGGCGAAGGCGGCCTCGATCATCAGGGCCTTGGCCTTCTCGCGCCTGACGGCGGAGGCGAGCTGGACGGAAATCTTGCGCTGGTGGGCGGCCTGGATCGCGTCGGCCGTCAGCTGCCTCTGGCGGATCTCGCTTTGCGAGGGCTTGGAGAGGCGCGAGAACTTCGCGACCTTCACCATGCGCTCGGCACGGTGCTTTTCCCCCGCGACGGGATTGAGGCTGAGGGAAGCGGCAATGCTCTTCCTGCCTTCGGACAGCGAGGCGGCGGCCTCCTGCATCGCGCCGAGCGTGGAGACGACCGCCCAGGCGGACCCGGCGATGACGCCGCAGGCAAGCAATGCGCTGAGAAGGACACCCCCGGAACGGCCCCGGCGGGATTTCGACGCGGAACGCGCGCACTCGTATGCAGACGCCATGATACTCGTTACCCGATACTCGTTACTCGACGCGGCCGCGGAAGAGACGCTCCGAAAGCCGTTGTGCTGACGGCGGGCGGAACCATGCGTCCCGAGCCTCTGCCGAACGAGCAAAGAATGACGAAATATGGTAAGCAATTCCTTTACGGCGCCTCGTGTTTTTGAAGGAGTCCGCCGGGCGGTCCTCGACACCCGGCAAAGGTGTGCCTGTCAGAAGAATGCGGCGCTCGCGTGTCCGAAAGGCGGGCCTCACTAGAATTGGGGATGCCGGTCGAGCCAGCCGGTGGCCTTTTCATAGGCTGCCGCCGCCGCGAGCACGTCGCGGTCGGCCCGCGGGCGGCCGATGATCTGGATGCCGGCGGGCAATCCGTTCGCGCCGAAACCGGCCGGCACGGCGGCGACGGGAAGGCCCGCGAGCGTCGGCCCGATCACCACCTCCATCCAGCGGTGATAGGTATCCATCGCCCGCCCGGCGATTTCCTTCGGCCAGTCGAGCGCGGCATCGAAGGGGAAGACCTGGGCGGAGGGCAGGATCAGGAAATCGTAGCGCTCGAACAGGCCCGCGACATGGCGGTACCAGTCGCTCCGCCCGAGCGAGGCGGCATGGACCTCCGCCGCCGACAGGCCGCGGCCGTTCTCGATCTCCCAGATCATCTCCGGCTTCATGCGCGCCCGCCGGGCCGGATCGTCGTAATCCGCCGCCTGCGCATTCGCGACGAGGAAATGGCGGAGGGTGCGCCAGGTCTGCCAGAGCCGCGCCATGTCGAAGCCCGGAGCCACATCCTCCACGGCGCGTCCGAGCCGCCGGAAGACCTCGAGCGACGTGCGGCAAAGCTCCAGCACGCCCGGCTCGAAGGGGAGGTGGCCGCCGAAATCGCCGAGCCAGCCGATGCGGGCACCGGAAAGGTCCCGGTCCATGTCCACCGAAAGGTCCTCGTCGGCAAGCGACAACGGATCACGCGGATCGTGGCCCGCCTGCGTCGCAAGAAGCGCGGCGACATCGGCGACGGTGCGCCCCATCGGGCCGTTGACGGCGAGCTGGCCGAGGAAGAGCTCGTTGCCGAGCGAGGGCACCCGGCCGAAGGACGGGCGGAAGCCGACCACATTGTTGAAGCCGGCGGGATTGCGCAGCGAGCCCATCATGTCGCTGCCGTCGGCGACCGGCAGCAGCCGCGCCGCCAGCGCCGCCGCCGCGCCGCCGGAGGAGCCGCCGGCGCTCTTGTCCGTATCGTAGGGATTGCGCGTCACGCCGAAGACGGGGTTGTAGCTGTGCGAGCCGAGGCCCATTTCCGGCGCATTGGTCTTGCCGATGATGATGGCGCCGGCCGCGCGGATGCGCTCGACATGGATGTCGTCGTAGTCCGGCACGAAATCCGCATAGTTGGCCGAGCCGAAGGTGCAAGGGATGCCCCTTGCCTCGGAAAGGTCCTTCACCGCAAAAGGCATCCCGTGCAGCCAGCCGCGATGCTCTCCCGCCGCAAGAGCCCGGTCGGCCGCCTCCGCTTCGGCAAGGAGGTCTTCGGCGGGGCGGAGGCTGACGATGGCGTTGATGCGCGGGTTGACCGCCTCGATCCGCGAAAGATAGGCCGCCATGACGCTCCTGCAGTCGAGCCGGCGCCCGGAGATGGCGGCGGAAAGGGCAAGGGCGGAAAGATCGGTTATGTCCTGCAAGGGCGGCTCCGGCAATCGTCTGATGCAAGAGCTAGCAGGCCGGGCCGGCAAGCGCCAGCCCGGCCTCAGCCGAACGGGACGCCCTGGCGGAAGGTGAGCGCGAAGAGGCCGGTAGCGGCGAGCGAACCGAACGTGCGCACATGGTTCCACATCGTCCAGACGGCAAGGTAACGCTGCCAGAGCGCGGCCTGCTCCGGGCTTCCAACAGGCGCGGCAGCGAGCGCATCGTTGAGCGGGACATTGACGACGATCGTCACGCCGATGACGGCGGCGAGGAAGACGATGCCGCCCGCCGCCGCCGACATCCCGCCGGAGCCGCCCTGCATGAAACCGATGACGGCAAGCGCCAGGGACAGCAACGCACCGCCGAAGAAGGCCGAAAAGAACCAGGGATTCTGGATGACGGCATTGATGGCGTTCATCGCCGCCGCGCCCTCGGCGGGCGGAAGGCGCGCGAAGGCGGCCATGATGCAGACCGAGAAGATGAAGAAGAGGCCCGCGTTGAGCGCCGTCGCAAGGACGGCGAGGAAGGCGAGGACCGGAAACACGCTCGCCATGGTCAGGCCCTCCAGAAGCCGGTTTCGCGCGGCGGCTGGACAAGAAGACGTTCGAGATCGTTGCCGCGCGTCCCGTTCCGCCCGTCGGGCATGATGCGTTCATCCGTCATGGCCTTACCTCCAAAAAATGAGTATTCCTCATATTTGCAAAATGTGAGGAATGCTCGTATTTGTCAAGCGTATCCAGGATAGAACGCGATGAACGACACGCAGATGCGCCGCGCGCCGACCCAGAAACGCAGCCGCGAACGGGTGGACGCGATCCTTTCCAAGGCGGCGGAAATGATTGCCGAAGCGGGCAGCGATGCCCTGCGCATGAGCGAGCTTGCCCAGCGCACGGGCATTTCGATCGGCTCGCTCTACCAGTATTTTCCCGACAAGAGCGCGATCGTGCATGCGCTCGCCGAGCGCTGCAACGAGGCGAGCCGCGCCTGCATCGCCGAAGGCCTGTCCGCCGTCGACGCCATGGACGATCTCGGCAACGCCTTCGGCGCGCTGGTCGACACCTATTACGCGATCTTCCGCGCCGAGCCGGTGATCCGCGACATCTGGTCGGCGGTGCAGGCCGACGGCGCGCTGCGCGCCATGGAAGTGGAGGAAAGCCGCCGCAACGGCGACCTGCTCGCCGCGCGGCTGAAAGCGCTTCGGCCGGACGCGGACGCCGCGGGCATCGACGCGGCGGCGCTCCTCGTCATGCATCTCGGGGAGGCGACCATGCGGCTCGCCGTCTCGGTGGGGCGGGCAGAGGGCGACGCGCTGGTGGAGGCCTACAAGCGGATGGCGATCCGCGAGCTGACGGCGCCGTAGCGGGCTGCCGCCCCTCATCACCGATTTTTGAAGACCGCATCCCCTTTCCCTCCGCCTGCCGTGGTACATTTTCCAACGCGATGTGCACGGATGGGTGACGGCCATGCTGACGACGCTTGCCTTGCTGATGAGCCTGACGGCGGCCGGCGCCGAGATCGCCGCCTCCGACCAGGAGGTCGACGTGGAGCTGGTGCTCGCGGTCGACGTCTCCGGCTCCATGGATCTCGAGGAGGCCGAGGTCCAGCGCGCCGGCTATGTGGATGCGCTGCGCCATCCCGATTTCATCAATGCCGTGCGCGACGGGCTGACCGGCCGCATCGCCATCAGCTATTTCGAATGGGCCGGCACGATCCGCGACAGCTCCCACATCCCGTGGCAGGTCATTTCCGGGCCGGAGGATGCCAACGCCTTTGCCGCGCTGCTCGAGGCCCGCCCGATCTCCACCCGGCGCGGCACGTCGATCTCCGGCGCCATCGCCTACGGCGCAAAGCTCTTCGACGCCAACGGCTATTCGGGCATGCGGCGCGTCATCGACATCTCCGGCGACGGCCCGAACAATTTCGGCGCGCCCGTGACGCCGGCACGCGACGCGGCGACGTCGCTCGGCATCATCATCAACGGCCTTGCCATCATGATCCGGCCGTCCGCGGCCTTCGGCTCGCTCGACGACTACTATTCCAACTGCGTGATCGGCGGCCCGGGCGCCTTCGTGCTGCCCGTGCAGGAGCCGGAGGATTTTTCCATCGCCATCCGCCGCAAGCTGATCCTCGAGGTCAGCGGCGCCGAGCCTCCCGCCCGCGTGGTCCGCACCGCCGGCGAGGCGGTCGACTGCATGATCGGCGAGAAGCTGAGGCCGAGCTACATGGAACGCTACTACCCCGAACTCGACAAATAGCGGCCTGTTCCCCCAGAAACAGCGCTGCCCGGTCCCTCCTGCGACAGTGATCCTACTGGATGAAATGGTTCATCCATTCACTGGAAGAGGAGACCTGAAATGCGCAAGTTCATCATGTCTGCCGTTGTCGCGACCGTCGCGGCGGTATCCTTCGCAGCCCCCTCGCAGGCCGGCGGCTTTTATTTCGGCATCGGCCACGGCTGGGGCGGCCATCACCACGGCTATGTCAGCCACTATTACGGCCACCACCGCCACTGCTTCTGGAAGAAGATCAAGCGCTACAACAAGTGGGGCCATCTCGTCGTCAAGCGCGTGAAGGTCTGCCGCTAGGCTCTGCCCGCACCATGTTTTCGCCGAGAAGCACCCTGCCCCGGCCGTCCTGCGGCCGGGGTTTGCCGTGCCTTACTGCGTCGCGAAGCTGCGGAAAAGGCGGCGCAAGGCCTCCTTGCCCTCGCTGGCGAGGTCGAACCTGCGGCCGAACAGCAGCCATTCCGAGCAGAGCCCCTTGATGACCCAGCGCAGCATGGAGGCCGCCGAGCGCGGCGTCCAGCAGGCGCAGAGCTTGCCCTGGTTGCACGCCTTGGCGAAAGCCGCCTCCAGCGCCTGCATGTGCTCGTCGTCTATATCGTTCTGGCGCTCCGAGATGCGGGCGAATTCGCCGGTGGTGTCGCAGCGCAGCAGGATCGAGAGGATACGCTGGCGATGCTCGTCCTCGGCGAGCAGCTCGATCCATTCCTTGCCGACCCTTTCGAGCACGCCGAGCACATCGGCGTTTTCCGCTTCCAGCTCGCGGGCGATCAGGTCCTCCTGCGGCAGGGGAAGCGAGTTGTAGAGCTCCAGCACCAGATCCGCCCGGTTGGCGAAGTGCCAGTAGATGGCGCCGCGGGTTACCCCCGCGGCCCGCGCCACATCCTCCATCGAGGCATGGGCGACACCCTTCTCGTAGAAGACCCGCTCGGCCGCCAGCAGGATCTGCTGGCGGGTTTCCTTGGCCTCTGCCTTGGTCCGGCGCATGGCGGCCTACTCCGCCGGGCTTGCCGCCGGAGCCGGCTCCTCCTTCTTTCTGCCGTAGCCGAACAGCTTCATCACGAAGACGAAGAAGACCGGCACGAAGAAGATCGCGAGCACGGTGGCGGTGATCATGCCGCCCATGACGCCGGTACCGATGGCGCGCTGGGAGCCGGAGCTTGCGCCCGTCGCGATCGCGAGCGGCAGGACGCCGAGCGTGAAGGCGAGCGAGGTCATCAGGATCGGCCGGAAGCGCAGGTGGCAGGCCTCGATGGTCGCGTCGATCAGCGACTTGCCGTCCGCCATCAGCTCCTTGGCGAACTCGATGATCAGGATCGCGTTCTTCGCCGAAAGGCCGATGATCGCGATCAGGCCCACCTTGAAGTACACGTCGTTCGACATGTCGCGGAGCGTCACGGCGATGACCGCGCCGATGACGCCGAGCGGCACGACGAGGATGACCGCGAAGGGGATCGACCAGCTCTCGTAGAGCGCCGCGAGGCAGAGGAACACCAGAAGGCAGGAGAGGCCGATGAGGATCGGCGCCTGCGAGCCGGACTGGATTTCCTGCAGCGACTGGCCGGTCCACTCGTAGCCGAAGCCCGGCGGCAGCTGGGCGGCAAGCCGCTCCATCTCCGTAATGGCATCACCCGTCGAGAAGCCCGGCTTCGTATCGCCGCTGAGGCGGATGGAGGGATAGCCGTTGTAGCCCACCGTCTGCGTCGGCGCCTTGACCCATTCCGCGGTCGCGAAAGCCGAGATCGGCACCATGCCGCCCTTGGAATTGCGGACGTTCAGGTTGAGCAGGTCCGCCACCTGCATGCGCTCGCTCTGATCGGCCTGCACCGTCACGCGCTGCATGCGCCCGGAATTCGGGAAGTCGTTGACGTAGGTCGAGCCGAGGTTCGTCGAGATCGTCGAATTGATGTCGGCGAAGGTCACCCCGAAGGTGTTCGCCTTCTCGCGGTCGATCACGATGTTGACCTGGGCCGCATCCGGCATGCCGTCGAAGCGCACGCCGGTGACGACATTGCTCTGGGCGGCAAGGCCGAGAAGCTGGTCGCGCGCGGCGGCAAGCGCCTCGGCGCCGAGGCCGGCGCGGTCCTGCAGGCGGAACGAGAAGCCGCCCGTCGTGCCGAGGCCCTGGATCGGCGGCGGCGACAGCGCGAAGCTGATCGCATCCTTGATCTGGCTCATGGCCATGGTGGCGCGCCCGGCGATCGCCTGGGCGGCGTTTTCCGGTCCGCGCTCGGACCAGTCCTTCAGCGTCACGAAGGCAAGGCCGGCGTTCTGGCCGGCACCGAAGAAGGAGAAGCCGTTGATGCCGACGATGGTGTCGACCGCCGGCTCCTGGCCGAAGATCTTCTCGGTCTGCGCGAGCACCTCGTCCGTCCGGTGGCCCGTCGCCTCCGAAGGCAGCTGCATCATGACGATGACGAAGCCCTGGTCCTCGTCCGGCAGGAACGAGGACGGCAGCTTCATGAACATGTAGCCGAGGCCCGCCAGGATCGCGAGGTAGATCACCATGACACGGCCGGTGCGGCGGATCAGCCAGCTGACGCTTCCGCTGTATTTCCTCGACGTCCGGTCGAAGTTGCGGTTGAACCAGCCGAAGAAGCCGCGCTTGGCGTGATGGTGCCCCTTGGGAACCTGCTTGAGGAAGCTGCCGGCGAGCGCCGGCGTCAGCGACAGCGCGAGGAAGGCCGAGAACAGGATCGAGACCACCATCGTCAGCGAGAACTGCTGGTAGATGACGCCGACCGCGCCGGGGAAGAAGCCCATCGGGATGAACACCGAGGCGAGCACCAGCGTGATGCCGATGACGGCGCCGGTGATCTGCTTCATCGCCTTGCGGGTCGCCTCCTTCGGCGGCAGCCCCTCCTCCGACATGATGCGCTCGACGTTCTCGACGACGATGATCGCGTCGTCCACCAGGATGCCGATGGCGAGCACCATGGCGAACATGGTGAGCACGTTGATCGAGAAGCCCATGGCGAGCATCACGGCGCAGGTGCCGAGCAGCGCGACGGGCACGACGAGCGTCGGGATGATCGTGTAGCGGATGTTCTGCAGGAACAGGAACATCACCAGGAACACGAGGCCGACGGCTTCGAGCAGCGTATGCAGAACCTTTTCGATCGACACCTTCACGAAGGGCGAGGTGTCGTAGGGGATCGAGTATTCGAGGCCCGGCGGGAAGAACTTTGCCAGTTCGTCCATACGCGCCTTGATCGCTTCCGACGTCGCCATGGCGTTGCCGGTGGGCGAAAGCTGCACGCCGATGGCCGCCGACGGCTGGCCGTTGAGGCGGGTCGAGAACGCGTAGGTCTCGCCGCCAACCTCGACATGCGCGACGTCGCGCAGGCGCACGGCCGAGCCGTCCGCATTGGCGCGCAGCACGATGGCGCCGAACTCTTCCGGCGTCGTCAGCTGGCCCTTGATGTTGACGGGCGCGGCGATCTGCTGGGTGATCGGGTTCGGCTGGGCGCCGATGCTGCCGGCCGCGATCTGCGCGTTCTGCGCCTGCACGGCGGCGGTGACGTCCGCGGCCGTGAGGTTGAGGCCGAGCATCTTGGCCGGATCGAGCCAGATGCGCATGGAGCGCTGCGTCGCGAAGAGCTGCGCGCGGCCGACGCCGGGCACGCGCTGGATCTCCGAGAGGATGTTGCGGTTGAGGTAGTCGCCGAGGCTGATGGCGTCCATCGAGCCGTCGGTCGAGGTCAGCGAGACGATCAACAGGAAGCCGGAGCCTGCCTCCTCCACCTGCACGCCCTGGCGGCGCACGGAATCGGGAAGGCGCGGCTCGACGCGGCTGATGCGGTTCTGCACGTCCACCGAGGCCTGGCTCGGATCCGTACCCGGCGCGAAGGTGATGTTGATGTCGGCGGAACCGGAGGCGCTGGAGGTCGACTCGAAATAGAGCATGCCCTCGACGCCGTTCAGCTCGTCCTCGATGAGCTTGGTGACGCTCTGGTAGGTGTCCTGCGAGGACGCGCCGGCATAGGACGTCGATACCGAAATCTGCGGCGGAGCCACGTCCGGATATTGCGCGATCGGCAGAAGCGGGATGGAGATGGCGCCGGCGATCATGATGAAGATCGCGACGACCCAGGCGAAAATCGGCCTGTCGATGAAGAAACTGGGCATCGTCCGGATCCTTACTTTGCCTGCTCGGTCTTGGCGGCATCCTCGCCGCCCTCGGTCTTGCCGCCCTCGCCGGTCTGGGCCGCGCCCTCCCCGCCTTCGGCCTTGCCGCCCTCGGCAGCCGCTTCACCGCCTTCGGCGGCCGGAGTCTGGGCCTTCGCCGCCGCATTGGGGTCCCATTCGGAAGGAACGACCTCGCCGCCCGGCTGCACCTTCTGGAAGCCTTCGACGATGATCTTCTCGCCGTCCTTCAGGCCGTCCGTGATGACCCAGCGCGTGCCGGCGGCGCGGCCGACGCGGACGGGACGGGTGCCGGCCTTGTTGTCGGCGCTGACGACATAGACGAGCGCGCTGCCCGACGCGTCGCGCTGCACGGCCTGCTGCGGCACGAGAACCGCGCCCTTCTCGATGCCCTGCTCGATCTGCACGCGCACATACATGCCCGGCAGGAGGTCGCCGTCCGGGTTCGGGAACTCGCCGCGCAGCGTCACCTGGCCGGTCGATTCGTCGACGGCCGCTTCGGAGAAGAGCAGCTTGCCCGGATGCGGATAGGGCGAGCCGTCGTCGAGCACCAGCTTGACGTCGGCCGAATTGTTGTCGGCCATCAGGTCGCCGTCCTCGAGCGCCTTGCGCAGGCGGATGAGGTCGGTCGCCGACTGGGTGAAGTCGGCATAGACCGGGTCGAGCTGCTGGATCGTCGCGAGGTTTTCCGTGCCGTTGGCCGAGACCAGCGCGCCCTCGGTGATGAGCGCGCGGCCGATGCGTCCGCTGATCGGCGCCTTGACCTCGGTGTATTCGAGGTTGAGCTTGGCCGTCGCGAGGCCCGCTTCGGCGATCGCCACATCGGCATCGGCCTGCGCCAGCTTGGCGACGGCATCGTCATAGGCCTGCGCGGAAGAAACGTTGGACTTGCGGAGCTGCTCCTGGCGCTCGGTCTCCACCCTCGCCTGGGCCTGCACGGCCTTGGCGCGGCGCAGCGTCGCCTCGGCGCTGTCGACCTGCACCTGGAAGGACGCCGGATCGATGCGGTAAAGCACATCGCCTTCCTTGACCTGCGAGCCCTGCTCGAAAACCCGTTCGATGACGATGCCGGAAGCGCGCGGACGAACCTCCGCGATGCGGGTCGCGGCGATGCGGCCCGGCAGGTCGTTGGTGATCGGCACATCCTCGGCCTTCACCGTGATGACGGCCACCTGCGGCGGCGGAAAGGCAAAGCCGCCCTGCTGCGCCTGTTCATCCTGACAGCCGGCGAGGATCATGAGGGCGCCAAAGGTCGCAATCGAAATCGGTCTCGTGAAACGCATGGGTTCTTCCATAAGCGATGCCGGCTAAGGGGCGGCAGGGTGCTGAAAACGAGTCGATGCGGTGATCGGAAGACCACCGCATCGCAACATACAAACAAGGCTGTATGTTAATTCCTGGCTTTTGACAATCGCCTATCGCCGCGACGGGGACCGCAATCGGCCCCCTTCACGGAATTGTGATGAGGGGCCTCAACGTATCGCTTGTCCGTCCGCATCGAAACGATGGGTCTGGCCGGCCGCGGGCGTCGCGAAGACCACGTCGTCGGGCGCATAGTGATGCTCGCCGAACAGGCGCACGGTGATCGTACCCACCTTGTCCGATTCGAGATAGACGATCGTGTCGGCGCCGAGATGTTCGACATGCACGACCTTGCCCTGCCATTCGCCGCCGTCGCGCGACAGCGTGATGTGCTCCGGACGCACGCCGAGGGTCTTCGCACCGCCAACGCCGACACGGGCCGCATCGATGAAGTTCATGGCCGGCGAGCCGATGAAGCCGGCGACGAAGAGGTTGGCCGGCCGGTTGTAGAGCTCCATCGGCGAGCCGACCTGCTGGATGACGCCGCCGTCGAGCACCACGATCTTGTCCGCCAGCGTCATCGCCTCGACCTGGTCGTGCGTGACGTAGATCATGGTCGCCTTCAGCTGGCGGTGCAGCCGGGCGATCTCCAGGCGGGTATTGACGCGCAGCGCCGCATCGAGGTTGGAGAGCGGTTCGTCGAAGAGGAACAGCTTCGGCTCGCGCACGATGGCGCGGCCTATGGCGACGCGCTGGCGCTGGCCGCCGGAAAGCTCCGCCGGGCGCCGGGCGAGGTACTTTTCCAGCGACAGCATGGCCGAAGCCTTGGCGACGCGCTTTTCGATCTCCGCCTTGGGCGCGCCCGCCTGCTTGAGGCCGAGGCCCATATTGTCCTTGACCGACAGGTGCGGATAGAGCGCGTAGGACTGGAACACCATGGCGATGCCCCGCTTGGCCGGCGGCACCGTCGCCACTTCCGCCCCGTCGATGCTGATCGAGCCGGACGTGGCGTCCTCGAGGCCGGCGATGATGCGCAGCAGCGTGGACTTGCCGCAGCCCGAGGGCCCGACGAAGATGACGAACTCGCCGTCCTTCACGTCGAGATCGATGCCCTTGATCACATCGACGGTGCCGAAGGACTTGCGTACGGATTTGAGTTGAAGAGAGCCCAACGGTATCCCCTTTAAAGCTTGACCGGCTGGCCGGTTCTGACACTTTCATCGGCCGCAAGGCAGATCTTCAGCGACTGCACCGCGTCGTCCATGTGCCGTGAAAGATCGATGTCCTCACGGATCGCCTTCAGCACGAAGGCCTGCTCGCGCTCGCAGAGCTCCTGATGGCCGGGCTCGCCCGCCATCTTCAGGTCCTCGTCGGGCGTCAGGAACGCGCCGTCGGGGCCGGTGGCCGCGCTGTGCAGGCGGATGACCGCCGTCTTGGTGTGGGTGTCGATGTCGTCCGACCGGGCGTTCGGGTCCATGACGATCGAGACCGACCCGTTCGGCGACATGACGTCCTTCACGAAGAAGGCCGTTTCCGAGATCATCGGCCCCCAGCCGGCCTCGTACCAGCCGAGCGAACCGTCGTCGAAGAGCACCTGGAGATGGCCGTAGTTGTACATGTCCGGCGCGATCTCGCCGGACAGGCGCAGGCCCATGCCGCGCACCTCGACGGGCTTGGCGTCGGTGATCTGGCACATCACGTCGACATAGTGCACGCCGCAATCGACGATCGGCGGCGTCGTCTGCATCAGCGCCTTGTGCGTCGCCCAGGTCGGCCCGCTCGACTGCTGGTTCAGGTTCATGCGGAAGACATACGGCCCGCCGAGCTTGCGCGCCTCCTCGATGAGCCGCATCCACGAGGGATGGTGGCGCAGGATATAGCCGACGACGAGCTTGCGGCCGTTCGCCCTGGCGCAGGCGACCACCCGCTCGGCGTCCGCCACCGTGGTCGCCAGCGGCTTTTCCACGAAGACGTGGGCGCCCGCCTCCATCGCCGCGACCGCATAGTCGGCATGGCTGTCCGAATAGGTGTTGATCGAGCACAGCTCCGGCTTCAGTTCCTTCAGCGCCTCCGGGAAGGACGGAAGGATCTCGTAGCCTTCCAGGCCTTCCGGGACCGGGACCTTCGAGCGGTTGACGAGCCCGACGATCGCAAAGCCCGGATTCCGGTGATAGGCGAGCGCATGGCTCCTGCCCATGTTGCCGAGGCCGGCGGAAAGGACGCGGATGGGGGTCATGGCTGGACTCACTTGACTGCTCCCGAGGTGATGCCGCGGATCAATTGCCGCGAGAAGACGAGGTAGAGGACGAGGACCGGGAAGATCGCCAGCGACAGCGCCGCAAGCACCGCGTTCCAGTTGGTGACGAACTGGCCGATGAAGATCTGCGAGCCCAGCGTCACCGTCTTGGTCGCCTCGCTCGGCGCCAGGATCAGCGGGAACCACAGGTCGTTCCAGATCGGTATCATGGTGAAGACCGCGACCGTCGCCATCGCCGGGCGCACGAGCGGCAGCACGAGGCGGAAGAAGATCGCGTATTCCGAGAGCCCGTCGATGCGGCCGGCATTCTTGAGGTCGTCGGAGACGGTGCGCATGAATTCCGACAGGATGAAGACGGCGAGCGGGATTCCTTGCGCGGTATAGACGAGGATCAGCGCCGTCAGCGTGTTGACGAGCCCCGTCGCCACCATGCCCTGGAGGATCGCCACCGTGCCCAGCCGGATCGGGATCATGATGCCGAGCGCGAGATAGAGCCCCATCAGCGCATTGCCGCGGAAGCGGTATTCCGAGAGCGCGAAGGCGGCCATGGCGCCGAAGAGCAGCACCAGCGCGATGGAGGCGACCGTGACGATGAAGCTGTTCTGGAAGTAGGACGCAAAGTCGCCGTGCCCCAGCACGGTGTAATAACCGACCAGGTCGAAGGTCTCGGGCGTGGGAAGCTGCATCGGGTTGCGGAAGATCGCATTGCGGCTCTTCATCGAGTTGATGAGCGTCAGGAACACCGGGAAGACCGACACCAGCGTATAGGCGATCAGCGCGAGGTGGACGAGCGAGGCGCGGGTGAGAGACGTGCGTGCCTTGGACATGTCAGGCCCTCCCGGTCAGAACTGGTAGCGGCGCATGCGCCGCTGGATGACGAAGAGATAGAGCGAGACGCCGGCGAGGATGATGAGGAACATGACCGTCGCGATCGTCGCGCCCATCGAGCGGTCGCCGAGCTGGAGCTGGAAACCGAAAAAGGTGCGGTAGAGCAGCGTGCCGAGGATGTCGGTGGACTTGTCGGGTCCCGCGAGCGCGCCCTGCACGGTGTAGACGAGGTCGAAGGCGTTGAAGTTGCCGACGAAGGTGAGGATCGAGATGATGCCGATGGCGGGAAGGATCAGCGGCAGCTTGATCTTCCAGAACTGGCTCCAACCCGTCACGCCGTCGCATTCGGCCGCCTCGATCACCTCGTCCGGGATGTTGAGCAGCGCCGCATAGATCAGCATCATCGGAATGCCGACATATTGCCAGACGGAGATCAGCGATACGGCGATGAGCGCGGTATCCGGCTTGCCCAGCCAGGGCGAGAACATCCATTTCAGGCCGACGAGGTCCATCAGGTAGGGCGAGACGCCCCAGATCGGCGAGAGGATCAGCTTCCAGATGAAGCCGACGATCACGAAGGAGAGCAGCGTCGGCAGGAAGATCGCCGTGCGGTAGAAGGCCGCGAAGCGCAGCTTCGGCAGCGACAGCATGGCGGCGAGCGCCACCCCGATCGGGTTCTGCACCAGCATGTGGATGGCGAAGAAGATGAAGTTGTTCTTCAGCGCGTTCCAGAAATCCGCCGCCCAGCGCTGGTCGCCGAACAGCACCTTGAAGTTGTTCAGGCCCACGAAGGCCGACTGGCCGTCCACCGTGTTGAACAGCGACAGGCGCAGCGTCTCGATGAGCGGCAGGATCATCACCGCCGAGTAGACGACGAAGGCCGGCAGCAGGAAGACGCCGATATGCCAGCGCGTCGGCCGCTTGATCGGCGGCGCTTCATCGTGGATGGAAGGTGTGTCGCTCATGGCCCAGCCTGCCCCGTCCGGTTGTTGTCCCAATAGTCCGCATGTGCGGATGCCGTGCGCGGCAAGCCTGCCGCACATGACGATTTCAGCATACACATTAGCGGCGGGGCCGCGCCCCGAATTTGCCCTTCGGCATCCTCTGTCCACCGGGACGAGAGGAAACGGCCGGCGCCTGTCGTTTCGAGCCGCGCCGCCGGAAACCCCTCCCCGCGCAGGCGGGGAGAGGACCGGGACGGCCGGAGCCGTCCCTCAAGCAGAGTTCAGCAGCCGGAAGAAAGGCTTACTTCGCCGGCTTGTACCAGCTGTCGAGGCCCTTCTGGAGCTTCTCGGCGGCGACTTCCGGCGTGTCGGTGCCGTTGATGACGTTGGCCGATTCCGTCCAGGTCTCGTTTTCGAGGTTCGGCGTGCCGCGCGACAGGATCTGGTAGGTCGAGCGGATCGTCGGCTGGCACTTCTCGCGCCAGGAGACGAATTCCTGCGCCAGCGGATCGTTCATCTTCACGGCCGTCGAGTTCAGGCTGAAGAAGCCCGGCAGCGAGTTGGCGTAGATGTCGGCGAATTCCGGCGAAGCGACGAAGCTCAGGAATTTCCTGGCGGCTTCGGCGTTGGCGCTCTTGGCGTTGAGGCCGATGCCGATGTCGTTGTGGTCCGAGATGTAGCAGGTGTCGCCGGCATTCTTCACCGGCGGCGGGAAGGCGCCCATCTTGAACTGCGCCTGCGTGTTGAAGAGGCCGATCTCCCACGAGCCGGCCGGGTAGATCGCGGCCCTGCCGAGCGTGAAGAGGTTCTGGCTGTCCGGATAGGTCTGCGCCTCGAAGCCGTCGCCGAGATAGTCCTTCCACTTGGCCAGCACGCGGAACGGCTCGACCCACGGCTCGTCCGTCAGCTTCTGCGTGCCGGCGATCAGCGCCTTGCGGCCTTCCTCGCCCTTCCAGTAGGTCGGGCCGATGTTCTGGTAGCCCATGGTCGCGGCCTCCCAGAGGTCCTTCGTGCCCATGGCGAGCGGGATGTATGTGCCGTTCTCCTTGATCTTGTCGAGCACGGCGAAGAATTCCGCTTCCGTCGTCGGCACCGAGAGGCCGAGCTCGGCGAAGGCGTCCGCATTGTAGATGAAGCCGTGGATGACCGAGGCCATCGGCACGCAGAAGGTCGTGGAGCCGTCGTCCGTCGTCCAGGCGGACTTGGCGACGTCGGAGAAGTTCTCCATGCCCGGCAGGTCGTTCAGGCTGGCGAGATGGCCCTTGTTGAAGAGCTCGAGCGAGGCGTCGAACGGACGGCAGGTGATGAGGTCGCCTGCCGAGCCGGCGTCGAGCTTGGCGTTCAGGGCGGCGTTGTACTCGGTCGGCGCGGACGGCGAGAAGACGACCTTGATGCCCGGGTTCTTCGCCTCGAAGGCCGGGATGATCTTTTCCTGCCAGATGGAAAGGTCGTCGTTGCGCCAGCTCTCGATGGTCAGCGAAACGTCCTGCGCCTGCGCGAGCCCGGCGGTGCCGAGGATGCTCGTGGCAAGGAGCAGGCCCTTGATTGCGTTGCGTGTCATGTCATTCTCCCCTTTTATGCGCCGCAGCGCGTTTTGAGACCATTGTGTCCAAGAGCCTTGAGGGCGCGCCGGAGGCTCTGCCCCGAGCGGTCCAGCGCCGCCTGCGCGGCATTCGCGTCCTGCGCCCCGGCGGCGAGCAGGACCGCGGTCTTGACCGAGCCGCCCGAGCGGGCAAGCAGGCTTTCCGCCTCGTCGAGGCCGACGCCGGAAATATCGGAAACGATGCGGCAGGCCCGCCCCTTCAATTTGATGTTGTCGGCCTTGAGATTGACCATGTGCCCGTCGTGCACATGGCCGAGATGGATGCCGACGAGCGTCGAGAACAGGTTGAAGGCGATCTTCTGCGCCGTTCCCGCCCCCATGCGCGTCGAGCCGGAAATGACCTCCGGCGGCGTCTGAAGCAGGATCGGGACGTCCGCGCCCTCGAAAAGCGCCGCGCCGGGATTGTTCGCGAGCGCCACGATGCGGGCGCCCCTTTCCCTGGCATATCCTGCGACGGCCAGCGCATAGGGCGTGCTGCCGCTTGCGGAGACCGCGATCACGCAGTCGCGCGGGCCGATGCCGGCAGCCGAGGCGTCGCGGACGGCAAGCCCGCGATCGTCCTCGTAACCGCCCGCAAGATCCTCAAGGCTCGCAGCCCCGCCGGCAATGAGGATGACGATGCGGTCGCGGGAAATGCCGTAGGTTCCGGGAAGCTCCAGCGCGTCGGCCATCGCCATCAGGCCGGAGCTGCCGGCGCCCGCATAGACGAGGCGGCCGCCGGAAAGAAGCGCGTCGGCGGCAAGGCGGGCCGCGGCGGCGATGTCGCCGAGCGCCGCGTCGACCGTGGCGGCCGCGGCCTTCTGCGCGTCCGCAAGAACCGTCAGCACGTCCAGCGGCTGGCGCTCGTCCAGCCCGTCCGCCTGATCATGCCTGCCTTCGGTCCTGCCTGCGGCCATCGTCGTTCTCCTCTGGCCCAAATTAATGCCAAAAAAATACCACTTGTCCATAGAGAATTAACTTTTGAGATCACTTTTTTGACGGTTGATATTTTTACATATTAAAATCAATAATTTGAAAGAAAGCTCATTTTCCAGACCACCATACCCCTTGGTTAATGGTATTTTTTTGGTATCGTTTCTCTCGGAGGTGGCCATGACGGATTACATTCTCGGTATCGACGGCGGAGGAACGAGCTGCCGTGCGGCGGTGGCAAGCCCGAACGGCGTCATCCTCGGGCGCGGCAAGAGCGGCGCGGCCAATATCCTGACCGACCCCAACAATGCGATCATTTCCATCACGGAAGCGGCCAAGGCCGCCTTTCGCGATGCCGGGCTCGACGAGTCCGGCGTCAGCCGCGCCTCAGCCTTCCTCGGCCTTGCCGGCACCAATGTCGGCGACCTCACCCGCTATGTGCACGACCGCCTGCCCTTCCGCCATACCGACATCGATTCCGACGGCCTGGTCGCCCTGCAAGGCGCGATCGGCGACGAGGACGGCGCGGTCGCGATCCTCGGCACCGGCTCCATCTATATGGGACGCAGGAACGGCACGGTCCGCTATATCGGCGGCTGGGGCTTCACGGTCGGCGACCTCGGCGGCGGCGCGCGCATCGGCCACGCGCTCCTGCAGGAGGCGCTGCTCGCCCACGACGGCGTGCATCCCCGCTCGGCCGTCACCTCCGCGGTGCTCGACGAGTTCAAGCACGATCCGCGCGGCATCGTCGAGTTCGCGCGCCTCTCCAAGCCCGGCGACTTCGGCCGCTATGCCCCGCTCGCCTTCGAATATGCGCGGCAGGGCGATCCGCAGGCGATCGCCATCGTCAAGGCAGGCGCGGCAGCGGTCAGCGAATCCCTCGACGCCGTCATGGCGCTTGCCGGCGCCCCGCAGCTCTGCCTGCTCGGCGGTCTTGCGCCGCTCTATCCGGAATGGCTTTCCGAGCGGCATCGATCGATCCTGGTCGAAGCGAAGGCCGACGCCCTGACAGGAGCTGTCGCGCTTGCCGCCAAGGGCCACAGGAAGCGCACGGGGGCCGCCGCATGACGACAGCACTGTCGGCCATCCTGAGCCCCGAGAGCCTCCAGTCCGGCGCGCCGGGCCCGCTCTACCTGAAGCTCCGCCAGACCCTGGAGGACGCGATCACCTCCGGCAAGCTCGGCTACGGCGACGCCCTGCCCGCCGAGCGCGACCTTGCCGACCATGCCAATGTCAGCCGCGTCACCGTGCGCAAGGCCGTCGACGACCTCGTCAAGGACGGGCTGCTCGTCCGCCGCCACGGTTCCGGCACCTTCGTCGCAAAACCCGTCGCCAAGGTGCAGCAGTCGCTGTCCCGCCTCACCTCCTTCACCGAGGACATGGCGCGGCGCGGGCTGACCACCCGCGCCGAATGGCTCGACCGCGGCCTCTTCCATCCCTCCCCCGACGAGATGATGATGCTCGGCCTGCCGGCCGACGCGCTCGTCGCCCGGCTCGGCCGCCTGCGCATAGCCGACGGCATGCCGCTCGCCATCGAGCGCGCCTGCATCTCCGCCGAGTTCCTGCCCGACCCGCTCCAGGTGCACGATTCGCTCTACGCCGTGCTGGAAAAGCGCGGCTGCCGCCCGGTGCGCGCCGTCCAGCGCATCTCGGCCTACAACATGAAGGATCCCGACGCCGCCATGCTCGGCGTGCCCGCGGGTTCGGCAGGGCTTTCCATCGAGCGGGTCTCCTATCTGCGCACCGGCCGGGTCGTCGAGTTCACCCGCTCGATCTATCGCGGCGACGCCTATGACTTCGTCGCCGAACTGACGCTGTCGGAGACGTGAGCGTCCAATCGCAAAGGCAATTCCATGCAGACCAACATGCGCAGAGAGATCGACGAAATCCCTGAAGCGGCGGCCCGCCTGCTGGCAAGCTCGGCCGGTGCGATCGCCGCCGCCGGCAAGGCGCTGCGCGTGCGTGACCCGCAGTTCTTCGTGACGGTCGCCCGCGGTTCCTCCGACCATGCCGCGCTCTTCCTGAAATACGCCATCGAGCTGACCGCCGGCCGGCCGGTCGCCTCGCTCGGCCCGTCGCTCGCCTCGATCTACGGCGCGAAGCTGAAGCTCGGTGGCGGGGCGGCCATCGCCATCTCCCAGTCCGGCAAGAGCCCGGACATCGTCGCCATGGCGGAGGGCGCGACGAAGGGCGGCGCGGTCTCCATCGCGCTCACCAATACGCTGCCCTCGCCGCTGGCGGACGCCTGCCTGCACCCGCTCGACCTCTCCGCCGGGCCGGAACTCAGCGTCGCGGCCACGAAGTCCTACGTGAACTCCATCGTCGCCGGCCTTGCCGTCATCGCCGAATGGACGGGCGACGCCGACCTCGACCGCGCCGTGAAGGACCTGCCGGAACAGTTCGCCAGGGCTGCGGCGCTCGACTGGTCCGACCTTGCCGGCGACCTTGCCGAAGCCCAGTCGCTCTACGTGCTCGGCCGCGGCCCCGGCCTTGCGATCGCCAGCGAGGCGGCGCTGAAGTTCAAGGAGACCTCGGGCATGCATGCCGAGGCCTATTCTTCCGCGGAAGTGCTGCACGGCCCCGTCGCCCTCGTCGGCCCCTCCTTCCCGGTCGTCGCGCTTGCCGCACGCGATGCGGCGGAAGCCTCCGTCACCGGCATGGCCGACAGCCTTGCCGAGCACGGCGCCTATGCCGGCGTCACGGCGGCGGGCGCCAGGAGCGCCCGCAAGCTGCCCTTCGTCGCCACCGGCCATCCGATCACCGACGCGCTCGCGCTCATCGTGCCCTTCTACGGCTTCGTCGAGGCCTGGTCGCGCGGCAAGGGCCTCGACCCGGACAAGCCGGTCAACCTCAAGAAAGTGACGGAAACCCGATGACAGCGCTCACCGCCATTACCGGCGCCCGGATCTTCGACGGCGATTTGTGGCATTCGGACAGCGCGCTGCTGATCGAGGACGGCAAGGTCGCGGCCATCGCCGCCAGCCGCGAGGTGCCGGACGGCGCCCGCACGGTGCCCATGGACGGGCTCTCGCTCGTCCCCGGCTTCATCGACCTCCAGGTCAACGGCGGCGGCGGCGTGCTTCTCAACGAGCGGCCGGACCCCGAAGGCATCCGCACCATCTGCGCCGCGCACGCCCGTTTCGGCACGACCGCGCTCCTGCCGACGCTGATCACCGACAGCCGCGAGGTGACGGCGGACGCCGTCGCCGCCGGCCTTGCCGCGCGCCGGGCGGGAGTCCCCGGCTTTCTCGGCCTCCACCTCGAAGGCCCGCACCTTTCCATCGCCCGCAAGGGCGCGCACGATCCGGCTTTCATCCGCCCGATGGACGGGACGGACCTCGACCGGGCCGTCACGGCGCGCAAGGGGCTCGAAGCCCTCCTGGTGACGCTGGCGCCGGAAAGCGCGACGAACGAGCAGATCGCCGCGCTCCATGCGGCGGGCGTCACCGTCAGCCTCGGCCATTCCGATTGCGGCTATGAAACCGCGGCAGCGGCCGTCGAGGCGGGCGCGCGCATGATGACGCACCTCTTCAACGCCATGAGCCCGCTCGGCAACCGCGAGCCCGGCATGGTCGGCGCCGCGCTCGACCTCGGCCATCTCAATGCCGGCCTGATCGCCGACGGCTTCCACGTGCACCCCGCCTCCATCCGCGCGGCGCTGCGGGCCAAGCGCGGCCCGGGCCGCATCTTCCTCGTCACCGACGCCATGCCGACGATCGGCACCGACATGACGGGCTTTTTCCTGAACGGCCGCGAGATCTTTCGAAAGGACGGGCGCCTGACGCTCGCCGACGGCACGCTCGCCGGCGCGGATATCGATATGGCCTCCTGCGTGCGCTACATGCGCGACGTGGTCGGGATCGAACTGGAGGAAGCCTTGCGCATGGCCTCGCTCTATCCCGCCGAGGCGATCGGCATGACGGGCCGCAAGGGCCGCCTGACGCATGGCCACGACGCGGATTTCGCCGTCATCGGCGAGGGTGTCGACGTGGTCTCCACCTGGATCGGCGGCACGCCGGTTTTCGCCGCCTGACGCAGAGGACCGCCGCCGCGGTCCTTGCGGGCGGCGGCGGAATCGGCTCTACCCCAGCCGGAATGGACGCGTTTTCGATCCGGGAGCGGCATATGCAATTGATCTTCGACGGCCACAACGACGTTCTCCTGCGCCTGTGGGAGCATGCGAAACGCGGGGCCGATCCGGTCGCCGAATTCGTGAATGGCACGGAAGAGGGCCATATCGACGCCCCGCGCGCGCTGAAGGGCGGCCTTGCCGGCGGTTTCTGCGCCATGTTCATCCCGCCGAACGAGGATTATCCGCCGCGCGAGCTGGATGAAAACGGTCATTACAGCATCCCGATGGTCGGCCCGCTGGAGCAGCCGGCCGCCCTTGGCACCGCGCTCGAAATGGCCGCGATCGCCTTCCGGCTGGAACGGGCCGGCGCGCTCTCGATCTGCCGTTCGACCGCCGACATCCGCGCCGCGATGGATGCCCGCCGCTTTGCCGCCGTCCTCCATATAGAAGGCTGCGAGCCGATCGCCGAAGACCTTTCCACGCTGGAGACGCTTTATGCGGCGGGCCTGCGCTCGCTCGGCCCCGTCTGGAGCCGGCACAACCGCTTCGGCCACGGCGTTCCCTTCGCCTTCCCCTCCTCGCCCGATACCGGCCCCGGCCTCACCGAGGCCGGCGTCGAGCTGGTCAAGGCCTGCGACCGGCTCGGCATCATGATCGACCTCGCCCATATCACCGAACAGGGCTTCTGGGACGTGGCGCGCGAAAGCACGCAGCCGCTCGTCGCCACCCATTCCAACGCCCATGCGCTGACGCCGATCTCGCGCAACCTCACCGACCGCCAGCTCGACGCGATCCGCGAGCGCAAGGGCATCGCCGGCCTCAACTACGCCACCACGATGCTGCGCGCCGACGGCCTCGAAGACGCCGACACGCCGCTCTCCGACATGGTGCGCCACATCGACCACATGGTCGAGCGCATGGGCATCGACTGCGTGGCGATCGGCTCGGATTTCGACGGCGCGACGATCCCCGCCGCCATCGGCGACGCCGCCGGGAACCAGGCGCTCGTCGAAGCGCTGCGCGGTGCCGGCTACGGCGAGGACGACCTTGCCAAACTCTGCCGCGAAAACTGGCTGCGGCTCCTCACAACCGTCTGGCGGGAAGCCTGACCCTCGACCTCGGAAAGACGCCATGACCAAGCCCCTCATCGAACTCTGCGTCGAAGGCATCGACGGTTTCCTCGCCGCCCAGGCGGCCGGCGCCGACCGGGTGGAGCTCTGCGCGAGCCTGATGGAGGGCGGCCTGACGCCGAGCCTTGCCACGATCCGCGCGGCGGTGAAGGCGGCGCGCATTCCCGTCCACGTCATCGTCCGCCCGCGCGGCGGCGATTTCCTTTATTCGGAGGCCGAGTTCGAGACCATGGTGGAGGACATCAGGGCGCTGCGGAGCGAGGGCGTCTCCGGCGTCGTCATCGGCTGCCTGACGCCGGACGGCCGGATCGACGAGGCGCGCACGAAAACGCTGGTCGACACCGCGCGGCCGATGTCCGTCACCTGCCACCGCGCCTTCGACATGACCGCCGACGCCCGCGAGGCGCTGGAAGCGCTCATCCGCTGCGGCGTCGACCGCGTGCTGACCTGCGGCCAGCGCGACACGGCCCTCGAAGGCATGGCGATCCTGAAGAGCGCCGTGGAGCAGGCCGCCGGCCGCATCGTTGTCATGGGCTGCGGCGCGCTCGATGCGTCAAACATCCGCAGGGTCCGGGACGGGGCCGGCCTTGCCGAATTGCATTTCGCGGCGCTGAAGACCGTGCCGAGCGGTATGGCCTTCCGCAATCCGCATGTCGGCATGGGCGGTACGGAGAAGGACCGGGAATACCAGCTGACGCTGACGGACGAGGATGCCGTGCGCGCGACCATCGCCGCCGCAAAATCCTGACGCTTGCGTCTTGCAAGCAGCGGGCACTCGCCCTTACGTGTTGGTGAACAAGGAGACCCGCCATGCCGCTCAAGCCTTTCCCATCCGCCAGCCTGCGCCCGGCCGTCGCCGCCGGCCTGATAGCACTCGCCACCCTGCCCGCCGCCGCCGACACGGTCGGCAAGGTCGGCGTCGACTGGATCGGCAACGACATCTATATCGACGCGCTGACGGACCCCGAGGTCACCGGCATCACCTGCCATGTCACCTATTTCGACCGCAGCGTCATCGACCGCCTGAAGAAGGGCAACTGGTTCGAGGATCCCTCGAACAATGCCATCGCCTGCCGGCAGACCGGGCCCATCACTGTCGGCGACATCGAATTGGACCGGGAGGGCGAGGAGGTCTTCAAGTCCGGCCTGTCGCTGATCTGGAAATCGCTGATCGTCACGCGCATCTACGACAAGAAGAACGACACGCTCATCTATCTCGCCCATTCGCGCGAACTGACGGAGGGATCGGCCAAGATGTCGATCTCCACCGTGCCGCTCTACGGCCAGGACGTCACCTGGACGAACGGCAAGCCATGAAAAACGCCCCGGCAGAAACTGTCCGGGGCGCTTTTTTGAAGGCGGCAACTTACTTGACGTAGACGATCTTGCCGCCGTCCGCTGCCGTCGTGATTTCCACGACGTTCTGCAGCTGGACATTCTTCGAGGCAAGGATCTCGGCCAGGCCCGGATCGGACTGCAGTTCGGCCTGGGTCTGCTCCAGGACGGCCGGGTCCTTGGACTTCGAGGTCAGCCGGTCGTAGTCCTCACGCTTGCTGTCGTCGGACTCAAGCGAGGAGATGGCGACGACATTCACCTTGTCGGCCGTGATGGAGCCCGTCGACAACGTGTCTGCGGTCGCGCCGGTGGTGGATTCCTGCGCATAGGCAATGCCGGCGACCGGCGATACCGCGAGCAGCGAAGCAAGGGCGATAGTAACTGTCTTCTTCATTGCATTTCTCCACTGTTTCGTTTGTGAGAAGCATGAAGAAAACGGAAGCCCCTTCGTTTGGTTCCTGGCGAATTACGGCAAGATCAAGGTTTTTATTTCAGTGATATTCAGCGACGCTGTCCTGCAAACGGCCGCATGCGCCCGCCGCAAGCCGGCGGAGGCGCATGCGGACCGATCCATCTGACCGCCTCAGGCGGCTTGGGCGAGTTCGTCGGCGATGACGGTATCGAGATTGAGGAAGCAGACCATCGACTTCTCGAGCGCCACGATGCCGCGGCAGAAGGCGCGCTGGGCTTCCGGAATGATTTCCGGCGGCGGCTGCAGCGCCTCGCTCTTGATGGTCATCATGTCGGAGACCTGCTCGACGAGGAGGCCCACCAGCTTGCCGGCGATGTCCGTGACGATGATCGCCGAGCGCTCGGAAGGCTCCGTCATCTTCATGCCGAGGCGGCAGGCCATGTCGATGACCGGGATCACCGCGCCGCGCAGGTTGATGAGGCCGAGCACGTAGGGCGGCGTATGCGGCATCGGCGTCACCGGGGCCCAGCCGCGGATTTCGCGGATGGCCATGATGTCGATGCAGAATTCCTGCTCTCCGAGATGGAAGGAGACGATTTCGAGATAGGCGCCGGACTGCTTGATGGCGTTGGACATGGACAAGACCTCTTCCCGACAGGGAACGAACCGTTTGAGATGCGCAGCTCGCCGTCTCCGGCGCGCGGCGGACGTCATGTCCTGAAGCCGTCGAGGCCTATTGCGCGTTTCCGGAGGGTGGCAAAGAGAGATTAAGCAAAGCCTAAGGAGGGCGTGCCGGAACTTGCATTTCAGCGGGTTTCGATAAATCCCGCCCGAAACACCTGGCGTTGCGGCGGACGGCCTCGGTTTAAAAACCTGGCGTTTCATGCTATGCTTCGCGCATGGACAAGTCCGATCGCCGATACACCGTCCTGCCGGCCGCGCTGATCGCGCTGGGCCTCGGCGTCATGGCCGCAACCGCCGCCTTTGCCGGCTGGCTCGAGCACGGCACGGCGATCTTCCTCAGCCTCGCCGAATCCGGCATGGCCTGGTGCTTCTGATCACGATTGCGCGAGCCTTCCATGTCTGCCCGCCGTTGCGGCAATTGGCGCGTTTGCGCACCCCGGCGGGAAGGACTATGAAACCGGCGAACGGCTCTCGCCGACATAGCCCGATCGAAGGACTGCCATGAAGACCCTGCGCCTCGTACTGTGGATCGCCGTCGCTCTTGTCGCGGCCCTGCTCGGCTGGCTGACGCTGGAAATGACCCGGACACGGGAGCAGGTGGCCGGCGGCCCGTTCGGCGTGCCCTTCGAGCTCGTCGCGCAGGACGGCAAGCCGATCACCGAAAAGGCCTTCACCGGCAAGCCGACCGCCCTCTTCTTCGGCTTCACCCATTGCCCGGAGGTCTGCCCGACGACGCTGTTCGAGCTCAACGGCTGGCTTACGAAGGTCGACCCGGATGGCTCCAAGCTCCAGGCCTATTTCGTGACCGTCGACCCCGAGCGCGATACGCCCGAGATCATCGGCCAGTATGTCGGCAATGTCTCCAAGCGCATCACCGCCATTTCCGGCCCGCCGGAAAAGGTGCTGGAAATGGTCAAGGGTTTCCGCGTCTACTACCGCAAGGTGCCGCTCGACGAGGCTCAGCCCGATGGCGACTACACGATGGATCACACCGCGTCCGTGTTCCTGCTCGACGCCGACGGCCGTTTCACCGGCACCATCGCTTACGGCGAGAATCCCGACGTCGCCGAGCAGAAGCTCGCGAACCTCATCAAGCGATGAGCGCGGCAGCCGGCGTTCCACCTTTGCCCTCGGCTTTCGGACATGCTAGGCGGGCCTGGAACAACAGGGACCCGCAAGCCGTGAGCGAAATCCGCCTCTACATCACCACGACCGAGAAGAAGGCGGAAGCTGCGCTTGCGCTGATGACCGATGCCTTCGAGGACGAGGGCTACGCCATCGCGACGATGGAGATCGACGAGAAGAACGACGTCTGGGAAGCTTCCGTCTACATGTTCAAGGAAGACGAAGAGGCGATCCGCGACCGTTTCGCCGCCCTCCTCGCCGCCGATTTCCCGGGCGTCGAGATCGAGCGCGAGGTCCTTCCCGACATCGACTGGATCGCCAAGTCGCTGGAGGGCCTGAAACCGGTTCGCGCCGGTCGCTTCGTGGTGCACGGATCGCACGACCGCGGCACGGCGCGGGCCGGCGAGATCGCCATCGAGATCGATGCCGGCCAGGCTTTCGGCACCGGCCATCACGGCACGACGGCCGGTTGCCTCGAAGTCATCTTCGACGTGATGCGCGCCCGCAGGGTCAGGCGCGTGCTCGACCTCGGCACGGGCAGCGGCGTGCTGGCGATAGCCGCGCGCAAGCTGGCGCCGGTCCGGGTGCTCGCAACCGACATCGACCCGCTCGCCATCCGCGTCGCGCGCGAAAACGTGCGCCTCAACGGCATTGCAAGCGGCATCGCGCTGGAAACGGCCCCCGGCTTCCATTCCACCGCCTTCGGCCGCCACGGCCCGTTCGACCTCATCATCGCCAACATCCTCGCCCGCCCGCTGATGCGCATGGCGCCACAGCTTGCCGCCCGACTTGCACCTGGCGGCGACGTCATCCTTTCGGGCATCCTCGCCACGCAGCGCTGGAAGGTGCTTGCCGCCTATAACGGCGCGGGCCTGCGCCATGTGCGCACGATCTGGCGCGAGGGCTGGGTGACGATCCATCTCGACAACAGGCGCTAGGCCGGCGCGGTCATCGCCCCGGCCCGGCCATCCTTGCAAGCGCGGCATCGGGCAAGGGACAAAAAATAAAGGCGGTGCCAGAGGCACCGCCTATAGACCGGCGAACCGGCCATGCCCGCGAGCTTGAGGAGGAGGAGTGCTCAAGCGGGCCTATGCGTTCCGAGCGCCTTCCCGGAGGAGGGAGGAGGAGTGACCGGCAAGACGCCTGATCGGAACACCTAGCTTTTTGCGATCCGAAGGACTGGAGGAGGTTTCACTTCGTTTCGCTTGAAGCGCGTTTTGCGTTCGCTTCGTTGGCGCCGCTTATAATCGATTCAGGAAATCGAGGCAGGTCTTTTGGGGCATGGGTGCCATGCACGGGATGCATAAGTCCGGCGCGGGCCGCTTCGGAAAATCCGGGCAGCGCGCGCGTTTCCCTTGGGGAAGGGATCGGCTAGATTGCCGGCACGATTCATCGCCTCATCCGGAAGTCCTCCATGTTCCAGAGTTTCGACGTCACCTCCACGCCCCAGCACGGCCGCGAACGGGCCGATGCGCTGCGCGCCTCCTTCGATGCGCTCGGCATCGACGGCTTCCTCGTGCCCCGCGCCGACGAATACCAGGGAGAATACGTCCCGGCCTCGGCCGAGCGGCTGTCCTGGCTGACGGGCTTCACCGGCTCGGCGGGCGTCGCGCTGGTCATGCGCAACCAGGCGATCGTCTTCGTCGACGGCCGCTACGTCACGCAGCTGGCCGAGCAGGTGGACGGCGGCGTCTTCACCGGCGGCGACCTCGTCGGCGAGCCGCCGCATCTCTGGCTGCAGAACCACGCGCCGAAGGGATTCCGCCTCGGCATCGATCCGTGGCTGCACACCGGCGCCGAAGTGCGGCGGCTGGAAAAGGCGCTCGCCGGCATCGGTGGCGCGCTCGTCCTCCTGCCGTACAACCCGCTCGACAAGGCCTGGACCGATCGCCCGGCCGAACCGCTCGGCCGCGTCGCCATCCAGGCCATCGACCACGCCGGGGAGCTCGCCAGGGACAAGCTCGTGAAGATGGCGGAGGCTACGGCGAAGGCCGGCGCGGATGCGCTCGCCGTCACCGACCCCTCCTCCATCGCATGGATCTTCAACATCCGCGGCAGCGACGTGCCGCACACGCCCCATCCCCTCGCCCGCGCCATCATCCCCGCGGACGGCCGGCCGCTCCTCTTCCTCGACAAGCGCAAGACCGGCATCGAGCAGGAGGCCTATCTCACCCAGCTTGCCGACCTCGTGCCGCCTTCACAGTTCGACGAGCGGATCGCGGCGCTGGCGGCCGAAGGCAAGCGCATCCTCATCGACCCCGACCAGGCGCCCTTCGCGCTCGCCGGGATCGTCCGCTCCAGGGGCGGCACGCTGGTCGAGGCCGCCGATCCCGCCCGCCTGCCCCGCGCCTGCAAGAATGCCGTCGAGCTTGAGGGTTCCGCCCGCGCCCATCTGCAGGACGGTGCGGCCATGGTGGAATTCCTGGCCTGGCTCGACGGCACGGCACCGGGCTCGCAGACCGAAATCTCCATCACGCGGAAACTGGAGGAGGTTCGCCGCAGCGTGGGCGAGCGCCATCAGAACCCGCTGAAGGATGTCTCGTTCGATACGATCGCCGGCGCCAGCGCCCACGCCGCCATCATGCACTACCGCGTGACGACGGCGACGGACGCGATCATCGAGCCGGGCACGCTCTTCCTGATCGATTCGGGCGCGCAGTACATCAACGGCACGACGGACATCACCCGCACGGTCGCCATCGGCGCCGTGCCGGAGGAGCAGAAGCGCTTCTTCACATTTGTTCTGAAAGGCATGATCGCCATCAGCACCGCGCGTTTCCCGAAAGGCACGCGCGGCTGCGACCTCGATCCGCTCGCCCGCATCGCGCTGTGGAAGGCGGGCGCCGACTACGCCCACGGCACCGGCCACGGCGTCGGTTCCTACCTTTCGGTGCATGAAGGCCCGCAGCGCATCTCGCGGCTTTCGACGCAGGAGCTGCTTGCCGGCATGATCCTGTCGAACGAGCCGGGCTATTATCGCCCCGGCAGCTTCGGCATCCGCATCGAGAACCTGGTCCACGTCCTGCCGGCGGCGCCCGTGGAGGGCGGCGACACGGAGATGCTCGGCTTCGCGACGCTGACCTTCTGCCCCATCGACCGCCGGCTCGTCGTGCCCGCCCTGCTGACGGACGACGAGCTCGCCTGGCTCAACGCCTATCACGCCGAGACGCGCGAGAAGATCGCCCCGCTGCTGCCGGACGAGGGCGCGAAAGCCTGGCTCGAAAAGGCGACCGCGCCGATCAGCCGATGAAATGACGCAAGATCATCACGGTGATCCAGCCGACGGCGAGCATCGGCAGGAGCGCCATGCGCAGGCCGAGCAGGAACGCGACCGCCATGGTGAGGCTCACGTCCAACCCGCCCGTCACGGCGGCCGGCGCCACCAGCGTCGTGAGCACCGCCGCCGGGACGGCGTTCAGCGCGGCCTCCGCGCGGGGCGGGATGCGCTTCATGCGCGTGATGAAGACATAGCCGCCGACGCGCGTGAGATAGGTCGCGACCGCGCCGGCAAGGATGATGAGCACTGTCTGCATGTGGAACAGCGCATCCATGCTCACGCCTCCCCTTCCACGGCCTCGCCGACCGGCGCCGCGCTCTCCCTGTCGTCCAGCGGCAGGAGCGCGGCGACGAGGATGCCGGCGAGCGCGCCGAGGCTGACATGCCACGGCGAGCCGACGAAGTGCAGCGCGAGGATCGAGCCCGCCGCCGAAGCGAGCACGACCGGCAGCCAGTTCGCCCGGCTGCGGAAGCCGAGCACGAGGCCCATGAAGTAGATCGGCAGCAGCACGTCGATGCCGATGGCCTTCGGGTCGCCGATCAGGTTTCCGAGGAAGCCCCCGACGACCGTAAGGCACAGCCAGGGCACGTAGACGCTGAGGCCGAGGACGATGGACCAGACATAGCCGACGCGGATGCCGGCATCGGCACGCCGCTCGGTTTCGGCGAACTGCGGGTCTGTCAGGAGAAAGAGCGAGGTCGCCTTCTGCCAGAAGGAAAGATGCCGGATATGCGGCGCGATGGCTGCCGAATAGAGCACGTGGCGGAAATTGACCGCGAATATCGACAGGACCACCAGCCACGGCGCGACATGATGATCGAAGAGCTCGACGCCGACGAGTTGGCTGGCGCCCGCATAGATCGTCGCGCTCATCAGCGCCGCCTCGGCGATCGTCAGGCCGTTGTCGACGGCGACCGCGCCGAACAGCACGGCAAAGGGCGCAGCCGCGATCGCGACGGCAATGCCACGCCGGAAAGCGTCGCTGATTTCTTCCTTGGTGGCGGGGGTCATGGAGCCTGCTCTAACTGACAACGGCCCAGCCATAAAGTAGGATCGCCCCACCGGCAAACCAATAGGGCTGATGGACCGTTCAGCGCCGTTGATCGATCAGCTCTTCTTGAGCTGGAACGTGTGCTCCGGCCCGGGAAAGCTGCGCGCCTTCACCTCCTCCGCGTACGTGGCGAAGGCCTCGCTCATCACCGGTGCGAGGTTGGCGAAGTGCTTGACGAAGCGCGGCTTGAAATCGGTGAAGATGCCGAGCACGTCGTCGACGACGAGAACCTGCCCGTCGCAGGCCGGCGACGCGCCGATGCCGATGGTCGGCACCTTGACATTGCCTGTGATCTCGCGCGCCAAAGGTTCGACCGTGCCCTCGATGACGATGGCGAAGGCACCGGCATCGTCGATGGCGGCGGCGTCGCGGCGGATCTTCTCGACTTCCTTGTCGTTGCGGCCGAGCGAGCGGTAGCCGCCGGTCGTGTTGATGAGCTGCGGCATCAGCCCCACATGGCCGAGCACCGGAATGCCGCGCTGGGTGAGGAAATGCACCGTCTCGGCCATCTCCGCCCCGCCCTCCAGCTTGATGGCGGAACAGCCGGTTTCCTTGAGGACCCGGGCTGCCGTGGCAAAGGCCTGCTCCTTCGATTGCTGGTAGGAGCCGAACGGCAGGTCCACGACGACGCAGGCGTTCGACGAGCCGCGCATGACCGCCTGGCCATGGGCGATCATCATCTCGATCGTCACGCCGACGGTCGAATCAAGGCCGTAGAGCACCATGCCGAGGCTGTCGCCGACCAGCATGAAATCGACATGCGGATCCATGAGCTTGGCGACCGGCGTCGTATAGGCGGTGAGGCTGACGATCGGACGCTGGCCCTTGAGGGCCCTGATGTCGGCGGGCGCCAGCCGGCGTTTCGCGGTGTGTACGCTCATGTCACGCTACCTTTGCAAATTTCGCGTTTTTCGGGCCGATGACCCGGTTGTCGAGGAGTTTCGTGCTCCCAAAGCGCACGAAAAGCAACAAAAGAACCGGTTTTTCGCCGACCGCATCGATTTCGGCGAGCGTTTCCGGATCGCGGACGGCGACCACCTCGGGCTGTGCCAGGGGCTCGGTGCGGATGAAGGCCGTCACCGCCGCCTCCAGCCGCTTCGCATCCCTTTCGCCTTCGCCGATCAGCCGTTCGGCCTCTTCCAGCGCGCGCGGCACGATGGCGGCGGCGGCGCGCTCCTGCGCCGAGAGGTAGACGTTGCGCGAGGAGCAGGCGAGCCCGTCCGCCTCGCGCACGGTCGGCACGCCGATCACCTCGACGGGCTGCGCGAGGTCCGCGACCATGCGGCGGATGATGGTGAGCTGCTGGAAATCCTTCTCGCCGAAATAGGCGCGGTCCGGCTGCGCGATGTTGAAGAGTTTCGTGACCACCGTCGCCACACCCGCGAAATGGCCGGGACGCACGGAGCCTTCCAGCTCGGCGCCGAGCTTCGGCACGTCGACGACCGTTTCCATCGGCCGCGGGTACATGTCCGCGACCCCGGGCGCGAAGAGGTAGTGCACGCCCTCTGCCTCCAGCATCGCCTGGTCGCGGGAAAGGTCGCGCGGATAGCGCGCGAGGTCCTCGTTTTCGCCGAACTGCAGCGGGTTGACGAAGATGGTGGCGACGACGATGTCGTTGTCGGCGAGCGCCCGGCGGGCAAGCTCCATATGGCCGACATGGAGGTAGCCCATCGTGGGCACGAGCCCGATCGTGCGCCCGTCGAGCCGGTGCGGCGCCAGCGCCGCGCGCAAATCCGCGATGGTGGTGAAGGTCTGCATCGGCGGTTCCTCCTTGCTCTCGCCCTCTCCCGCGGGCGATGCCGCCCCTGCGGTCTCTTCGGACCTCGTGAGGGGGCGCCGTTTTCTATCTTGTGCAGCGCAAAAAGACAATCGGCAAACGCCCGCGCCGCGCCCGCTGGGCAGGGTTGCATATTGCGCACTGTACATTTCGGCCGAGGACCATTAGAGAGCGCCCCAGCATGCCCGCGCACCGGGCTTGAGAGCGCGACGCCAGATCGTCGCGGAACCCGAATTCCGAAAGACCCCACATGACGAGTTTTGCAGGCCTCGCTCCGGCGATGGCAAAGGCGTTGGAAAAACGCGGCTACACCACCTTGACGCCGGTTCAGGTCGCCGTCTCCGATCCGGCGATCGGCGATGCAGATGCGCTGGTCTCCGCACAGACCGGCTCCGGCAAGACCGTCGCCTTCGGCCTGGCGCTCGCCCCGACGCTGCTTGAGGGCGAAGAGCGCTTCGCGCGCGCGGCAAGCCCGCTCGCCCTCGTCATCGCTCCGACCCGCGAGCTCGCCATGCAGGTCAAGCGCGAGCTCGAATGGCTCTACGAGATGACCGGCGCCGTCATGGCCTCCTGCGTCGGCGGCATGGACATGCGCACGGAACGCCGTGCGCTGGAACGCGGCGCGCATATCGTCGTCGGCACGCCGGGGCGCCTGCGCGACCATATCACCCGCGGCAACCTCGATCTCGGCGGCGTGCGCGCGGTGGTGCTCGACGAGGCCGACGAGATGCTCGACCTCGGCTTTCGCGAAGACCTGGAATTCATCCTCGAATCCGCCCCCGAGGACCGCCGCACGCTGATGTTCTCGGCCACCGTCTCGCGCGAGATCGCCTCGCTCGCCAAGAACTACCAGCGCGATGCGATGCGCATCTCGACGGCCGCCGAGCGGGAGCAGCATGTCGACATCGATTATCGCGCCCTCCTGGTGGCGCCCGCCGACCGCGAGAACGCCATCATCAACGTGCTGCGCTATTACGATGCGCAGAACGCCCTCGTCTTCTGCTCCACGCGCGCGGCGGTGAACCACCTGACCGCCCGCTTCAACAATCGCGGCTTCTCCGTCGTCGCCCTCTCCGGCGAGCTCAGCCAGAACGAGCGCACCCATGCGCTCCAGGCGATGCGCGACGGACGCGCCCGCGTCTGCATCGCCACCGACGTCGCCGCGCGCGGCATCGACCTGCCGAACCTCGAGCTCGTGGTGCACGCGGACCTGCCGACCAATCCGGAAACGCTGCTGCACCGCTCGGGCCGCACCGGCCGCGCCGGCCGCAAGGGCGTCAGCGCCCTCATCGTGCCGGTGAGCGCCCGCCGCAAGGCCGAACGCCTGCTGCAAGCCGCCAACCTCAAGGCGAACTGGGCAAGGCCGCCCTCGGTTGAGGAGATCCTGCAGCGCGACGACGAGCGCCTGCTAGCCGATCCGCTGCTTGCCGACAAGATCGCCGAGGACGAGGCGGCGACCGTCGAGGCGCTCGTCGCCAGGTTCGACGCCCGCCAGCTCGCCGCCGCCGTCGCCCGCTTCTTCAAGGCAGGCCGCTCGGCGCCGGAGGACCTGATCGAAGTCCCGCTCGAACAGCGCAAGCCGCGCGAACGCGGCAACGACGCCATTCCGGCCGAGACCAAGCGCCCGCGCGATTCCTTCGCCGCAAGCCTCTGGATTTCCGTTTCGGTCGGCCGCAAGCAGCGCGCCGAGCCGCGCTGGCTGATCCCGATGCTCTGCCGCAACGGCAACATCACCAAGAACGAGATCGGCGCCATCAAGATGCAGCCGGAAGAGACCTATGTCGAGCTTTCCGCCGACGCCGCAAACGGCTTCCTCGAGGCGATCGGCCCGGGCAGCATGCTGGAGCGCGGCATTCGCGTCACCGTCCTCGAAGGCCAGCCCGACCTCACCCCGCAGCCCTATACGCGCGCGCCCGGCGACAAGCCGGCAAAGCGCTACGACAGGCCGGCCCGCAGCGAGGAGCGCCGCGCCGACTGGAAGCCGCGGGGAGAGTTCGAGAAGAAGGCCCGTCCCGACGGGAAGCGCGACTTCGACAGGCCGGAGGGCACCGCCGCGAAGCCGAACCGGAAGGATCGCGACGAAAGCGGCAGGAAGCCTGCAAAACCCTTCGCCGGCCCCAAGCCCTTCAAGGGCAAGCGGGACGAAAGGCCCGGCAAGCCGAAGGGCAGGAAGCCCGACCGGCTTTGAGCCCTCGCGATTGCCGATGCCGGATCTCCTCGACTCACCGGAAGGTGACGCGGGCGTGAGGACCCGGCCGGCGCAGGTCCTCACGGAACTTTGCCCTCCGGGCAGCGTTATCCCCGCGCTTCTGCGAGGGGACGTTTCATGTCGGGCAAGGCGGCAGCCGCCGAAGACGAGACAAGCGAATTCAACCGCTTCGTGACCGGGCTCGGCCGCGGCGTCGCCGGCGCGCTCTTCCTGGCGCTGCCCATGCTGATGACCATGGAGATGTGGCACCTCGGCTTCTACATGGCGCGCGAGCGCCTGCTGCTGCTCCTGCTCCTCAACATGCCCCTGCTCATCCTCCTCGCCCATCGCATCGGCTTCGAGGAGACCTTCTCCTGGCGCGAGGCGATCCGCGATGCGATCATCGCCTACGGCATCGGCATCGTGACCAGCGTGGTGGTGCTGACGGCGCTCGGCCTCCTGCGCGGCGGCATGCCGGCAAGCGAACTCGTCGGCAAGGCCGCCCTGCAATCCGTGCCGGCCAGCATCGGCGCCATGCTCGGCCGCAGCCAGCTGGGCGACGACGAGGACGGCGGCGATGCCAGGGAGACCGCCTACCACGGCGAACTCCTGATGATGGCGGCGGGCGCCCTCTTCCTTTCGCTCAACATCGCGCCGACCGACGAGATGATGGTGCTCGCCTACAAGATGACGATCTGGCACGCGCTCGTCGTCGCCGTGCTCTCCATCGCCCTCATGCACGGCTTCGTCTATGCGGTCTCCTTCACCGGCGGCCACGAGCTTTCGCCGGAAACGCCCTGGTGGCACGCCTTCGTTCGCTTCACCCTGCCCGGCTATGTCGTCGCGCTGTCGATCAGCATCTTCGCGCTCTGGGTGTTCGAGCGTCTCGGCGACAGTTCCGCGGTCGAGATCATGCTGTCCGTCATCGTGCTGGGCTTCCCGGCCTCGCTCGGCGCCGCCGCCGCGCGCCTGATCCTGTGAGGCCGTCATGACCAGATCCGAGCAGGGCCGCCACAGGGAACGCCACGATCCGCACTGGGTCGAATGGCTGACCGGGATCCTCTCCGCCATCCTGATCGCCGGCATGCTCGGCTGGGTCGGCTGGGAGGCCTTCACGCGGGAGGCGACGCCGCCGGACCTTTCCGTCACCGTCCTAGCGACGGAAAAAGCCGGCTCCGGCCACCGCATCGCCTTCGACATCTACAACTCCGCCACCACGACCGCCGCCGCCGTCACCGTCATCGGCCGGCTTATGGAGGGCGAGCGGGTGATCGAGGAGAACCACGTGGTCTTCGACTATGTCGCCGCCGAATCGAAATCGACCGGCGCGATCCTCTTCGAAAACGATCCGGCAGGCCGCACCGTGAGCCTGCGGCCGGCCGGATATACGGCCCCTTAAGAAACCGTGGCAAGCCTCGGAAGAGACTCGGGAAAAAGCGGAACCAATCTGCGCGACGGGAATTGAGCAAATGTTCAATTCCCGTGTCCCGCGATGAGGAAGGACATGGCTGACCCAGCAAGGCCACAACCATGGAAATGCCTCTTCTCATCCTGCTGACGACGCAGATTCTCCTGCCGGTCTTCTTCCTGCTGTGGCTGTGGGTGCCGCGCCCGGCCGACCGCCTCGGCTGGACGATGCGGGTATTCTACGGCGCCTGCTACTTCGCCTTCATCTCCATCATCGGACGCTGGGATTTCCTCAGCTCCTTTCTGGCGTTCGCGCTTCCGGTCGTCTTCCTGGTCCTGGCTGCGCTCTCCTACATGCGCGTGCGCGCCCGCCCCTGGAACGTCTCGCCGTTCGCATTGCGCACGCACGGCTTCACCGCGGCCATGGCGGTCTTCTTCCTGGCGCTCGCCGCCCGCGCGCTCTCGGGCTACGGCTACCAGGACACAGCCGTGGACCTCGCCTTCCCCTTCGGCGCGGGAACCTATTATGTCGGCCAGGGCGGCAGCGCCTCGTCGATCAACTATCACTACGCGAGCCAGAGCCAGCGCTTCGCGCTCGATATCGTGGCGCTCAACGGCTTCGGCGCGCGGGCGAGCGGGCTCATGCCGGAGAACCTTGCCGACTACGTCATCTATGACCGGGACGTGAAGAGCCCCTGCACCGGCGTCGCCATCACCACCCATGACGGCGTCGACGACAACCGCATCTCCGAGACGAACGCGCAGGAGCCGGCCGGCAACCACATCATCCTCGCCTGCGGCACGGCACGCATCCTGCTCGCCCATTTCAAGAAAGGCTCGATCACCGTCTCGGGCGGGGAGATCGTCACCGAAGGCCAATATCTCGGCCGCGTCGGCAACTCCGGCAACTCCTCCGAGCCGCACCTGCACATGCATGCCTATATCGGCGGCACGCTCGACTATAATGCCGGCCAGGGCGTGCCGATGACCTTCGACGGCCGGTTCCTCGTGCGCGGCTCGACCGTCACGATCCCCTGATCAGGTCGAACCAGCCGTCCTCGTCGATGACCTCGACATCGAACTGGCGGGCCTTGTCGAGCTTGGAGCCGGCCCCCGGCCCCGCGACGACGAGGTCCGTCTTCCTGGACACCGATCCCGCCACCTTGGCGCCCAGCCGCTCGGCCATCGCCTTGGCCTCGTCGCGCGTCATCTTCTCCAGGGAGCCGGTGAAGACCACCGTCTTGCCGGCGACCGGGCTCGACGTCACCACCACCGCTTCGGCGGCCTCGGGCGTCACCTCCTCCAGCAGCCGGCCGATCACGTCGAGATTGCGCGGCTCCTTGTAGAACTCGACGATCGCCCGGGCGACCACCTCGCCGATGCCGTCGATGCTGTTGAGCTCGGCCCAGGCATCGCCCGTCAGCGAGGCCGACGCCTTCATCGCCTCCTCGAAGGCGGCATAGGTGCCGTAGGCGCGGGCGAGCAGCTTGGCCGTCGTCTCGCCGACATGGCGGATGCCGAGCGCATAGATGAAGCGGTGGAGCGCGATCGAGCGGCGGGCGCCGATCGCCTCGTAGAGCTTGCGCACGCTCACCTTGCCGAAGCCGTCGATGTTTTCGAGTTTCGTCAGCGAATCCGCCTGCCGCTTTTCGAGGGTGAAGATGTCGGGCGCGGTGCGGATCGTCAGCGAGGGGTCCTCCGCCTCGAAGAAGAAGTCGATCTGCTTGGAGCCCAGCCCCTCGATGTCGAAGGCGTTGCGCGAGACGAAATGCTTCAGGTGCTCCACCGCCTGCGCCCGGCAGACGAAGCCGCCGGTACAGCGCGTGACCGAATCGAGCCGTCCCGTCTTCTCGTTGCGCTCGCGCACCGCATGGCTGCCGCAGACCGGGCAGGTCTTCGGGAACGCGTAAGGGCGCGCATCCGCCGGGCGCTTTTCCATCACCACGTCGAGCACCTGCGGAATGACGTCGCCGGCACGCTGCACGATGACCGTGTCGCCGATGCGGATGTCGTGCCCCTCGGCGCGGATGCGCTCGCCGCTGTTGCCCAGACCCTCGATATAGTCGGCATTGTGCAGGGTGGCGTTGGTGACGACCACGCCGCCCACGGTGACGGGGGTAAGGCGCGCGACGGGCGTCAGCGCGCCGGTGCGGCCGACCTGGATGTCGATCCTTTCGACCGTCGTGAAGGCCTGCTCGGCCGGGAACTTGTGGGCCGTCGCCCAGCGGGGCGAGCGGGAGCGGAATCCGAGGCGCGCCTGAAGGGCGAGCTCGTCCACCTTGTAGACGACGCCGTCGATGTCGTAGTCGAGGTCCGGGCGGGCGAGGCCGATCTCGCGATAGTGGTCGATGATGTCGTCGACGCGGAAAAGCCGCCTGGTCATCGGGTTGACCGGGAAACCCCAGGACTTCAGCACCTCGATCATGCCGGACTGGGTATCCGCCGGCATTTCCGACATCTCGCCCCAGGCATAGGCGAAGAAGCGCAGCTTGCGGCTCGCGGTCACCGTGGCGTCGAGCTGGCGCAGCGAGCCGGCGGCCGTGTTGCGCGGGTTCACGTAGGTCTGCTTGCCCTCCGCCGCCATCTTCTCGTTGAGGGCGAGGAAGTCGCTCTTGGCCATGTAGACCTCGCCGCGCACCTCGACGACGGCCGGCGCGCCGGCAGGCAGGCGGTTCGGGATCTCGCCGATGGTCAGCACGTTCGCCGTGACGTTCTCGCCCGTCGTGCCGTCGCCGCGCGTCGCCGCCGTCGCGAGGCGGCCGTTCTCGTAACGGATCGACATGGAGAGACCGTCGATCTTCGGCTCGGCGGTAAAGGCGATCGAATCGTCCGGCAGGCGGCCGAGGAAGCGGTAGACGGAGGCGACGAAGTCCCTGACGTCCTCGTCGGAGAACGTGTTGTCGAGCGAGAGCATCGGGCGCGAATGCACGATGGGCGCGAAGGTCGGCAGCGGGGCGGAGCCGACCCGGCGCGACGGGCTGTCGTCGCGCACCAGCGCCGGAAAGCGCGCCTCGATCTCCCCGTTGCGCCGTTTCAGCGCGTCGTATTCGGCATCCGAGATCTCCGGCGCGTCCTGCCCGTGATAGAGCTCGTCATGGCGCGCGATCTCCGCTGCCAGATAGGCGAGCTCGGCGGCGGCCTCTTCCTCGGACAGGTTTTCGACGGGGGTCTTGGCGTTCGTCATGGCAGGCTCCGGATTTCGGAGTCGGTTTTAGAGCAAAGCTGATGAAAGGAAAGATGCCGGTACGGCGAGATTGCCGCTAAACCGCACCCGAAAGCAGCCGCGCCGCGGCCGCCCTCGCCTCGTCGGTCACCGAGGCACCGGCGAGCATGCGGGCGATCTCCTCCGTGCGGGCCGTGTCGTCCATGCGGGCGACGCGGGTGGCGACCGTCTCGCTGCCCTCGACCGGCCCCTTGGAGATCAGGAGATGCGTCGCGGCGCGCGCGGCGACCTGCGGCGCATGGGTTACGGAAAGCACCTGCACGGTGGAGGAGAGCCGCTTCAGCCGCTGGCCGATGGCATCGGCGACCGCGCCGCCGACGCCGGTGTCGATCTCGTCGAAGACGAGCGTCGGCGCGGAGCCGCGGTCGGCCAGCGCCACCTTCAGCGCCAGCAGGAAGCGGGAGAGCTCGCCGCCCGAGGCCACCTTCATGATCGGGCCGGGGCGCGTGCCGGGATTGGTCTGGACGTGGAATTCCACCGTGTCGATCCCCTCCTCCGCGCCGCCTTGCGGGTCGGTGGCGATCTCGACCGTGAAGCGCGCCCGCTCCAGCTTCAGCGCCGGCAGCTCCGTCATCACGGCGGCGGCCAGCGCCTCGGCCGCATGATGGCGCCTTTCCGAAAGCGCGCGGGCGGCGATCTCATAGGCGGCACGCGCCTCGGCGAGGCGGGCCTCGAGCTGCACCAGCTTCTCCTCGCCGGCGTCGAGGTCGGCAAGGTCGGCGATCATCTTGGCGGCGAGCGCCGGCAGGCCCGCCACGGGAACGGAATATTTGCGGGCGGCAGCGCGCAGCGCGAAAAGACGCTCTTCCGTGCGCTCCAGTTCCTTGGGGTCGTATTCCGTCTTGCGCAGCGCCGCCTCGACGGCCATCTGCGCGTCGGAAAGCTGGTTCAGCGCCTGGTCGAGCAATTCGACGGTTTCTTCCAGAAGCCCCGGCGCCTCGTGGCTCTTGCGCTCCAGCCGGCGCACGAGCGCGGCGATCAGCGGCACGGGCGAGGCATGGCCGTTCAGGAACTCGCTCGCCTCGTTGATGTCGCCGGCGATGCGCTCGGCCTTCATCATGCGGGCGCGGCTTTCCGCCAGCGCCTCCTCCTCCCCGTCCTGCGGGGAGAGGATTTCGAGCTCCTCCACGGACGAGCGGAGATAGTCGGCCTCGCGGGCCGCAGCCTCCACTTTCTCGCGGTGGCGGCGCAGCGCGCGCTCGGCTTCCCGCCACTGGTGATAGAGCCTGCCGACATCCGCGGCAGCCTCACTGAGGCCGCCGAAGGCGTCGAGCAGCAGACGGTGGGCATCCGTATCGACGAGCGCACGGTCGTCGTGCTGGCCGTGGATCTCGACGAGAAGCTGGCCGGCCTGACGCATCAGCTGCACGGAGACCGGCTGATCGTTGACATAGGCCTTGGTGCGGCCGTCGGCCGATTGCTGCCGGCGGAAGATGAGGTCGCCGTCGTCGTCGATGCCGTTGTCGCGCAGCAGCACCCGGGCGGCGTGATCGTCCGGCACGTCGAAAACGGCCGTCACCTGGCCGCGCTCGATGCCGTGGCGCACCAGCGAACCGTCGCCGCGCCCGCCGAGCGCGAGCGAAAGGCTATCGAGGAGGATGGATTTGCCGGCGCCGGTCTCGCCCGTCAGCACGGACAGCCCCGGCTCGAATGCAAGGTCGAGCCGTTCGATCAGGACTATATCGCGGATCGATAGCTGCGCCAGCATATCGCTTCATATCTCTAGGGTCTGTACTCGATCAGGCGCCGATCAGCTTCTTGCCCGCGCGCGCGATCCAGGAACCGGAGTTTTCACGCGGCTCCAGGCCCTTCGTCTGCAGAAGCTTGTAGCTGTCGGCATACCACTGGCTGTCCGGGTAGTTGTGGCCGAGCACCGCCGCGGCGGTCTGCGCCTCGCTGTCGACGCCCATGGCGTAGTAGGTCTCGACGAGACGCGCCAGCGCCTCCTCGATCTGGTTGGTCATCGGATACTTTTCGACCACGATGCGGAAGCGGCTCGCCGCCGCGATATATTCCTTGCGCTCGAGGTAGTAGCGGCCGATCTGCATTTCCTTGCCGGCGATCTGGTCGCGCGCAAAGCGGATCTTCGCCTGGGCGTCCTCGACATATTCCGAATCGGGATAGTTGTCGATGACGGCCTGCATGGCCTCGATCGTCTGCTGCGAGGCGCGCTGGTCCTGGGTGACGCTCGGTATCTGCTTCCAGTAGGCAAGGCCGATGATATACTGGGCGTAGGCCGCATCCTCCGAACCCGGATAGAGGCTGAGATAGCGCTTGCCCGCGCTGATGGCTTCCTCGTTGCGGCCCTGGCGATAGTTCGTGAAGGCCGTCATGACGAGTGCCTTGCGGGCCTGTTCGGAGAACGGATTCTGGCGGTCGACGGCCTCGAACTTGCGGCTCGCCTCGGACACCTTGCCGGCGTTGAGGTTGGCAAGGCCCTGGTTGTAGAGCGTATCGGGGGATTCGGTTTCCGCGCCGAGCTTCGAGATGTCGATGTCCGGATCCGACTGGCACGCGGAAAGAACGGCGGAAGACGCCGTAGCGAAAAGCATAAGATAGACAATGCGCGCCGTCTTCTTCACACCAACAGACCCTGCAAAAACCATGAGACAATCCCAGTTCAACGGCACTCAATGCGGACGGGCCGCACATGCGCCCCGCGTTGTATCTCCAAATACGTCGAGACCGCAACGCCATGGCGGCGCATTAACGCATTTTTATGGCATTCGCACCGGGAAGAGCAGGACAGGCGCGCCCGGCCTCACAGAGACCAGGGCGCGAACTCGGGAGCGTTGACGGCGATCAACTCGCGCTGGCCGGCCCGCGAACGCGGGACGGAGGCTTCCACCACCTCGTAAGCGGTGCGGTCGCTCAAGAGCGCCTTCAGCGCATGGGCGTTCATCTTGTGGCCGCCGCGATAGGAGCGGTAGCAGCCGATGAAAGGCGCGCCGGCAAGGGCGAGGTCGCCCACCGCATCGAGCGTCTTGTGGCGCACGAACTCGTCCTTCGGGTAGCGAAGGCCCTCGACGTTGATCACGGTGTTGTCGTCGGAGATGACGACGGAATTCTCCAGCGAGGAGCCGAGCGCGTGGCCGGAGGCCCAGAGCCGCTCGACATCGCGCATGAAACCGAAGGTGCGGGCGCGCGAAAGCTCGTTGCGGAAGGTGGCGGGCGTCAGGTCGCCCTTCCAGGCCTGGCGGCCGATCAGCGGGCAGTCGAAATCGATCTCGACCTCGAATCGCGTGCCGTCATAGGGGGAGAACTCGGCCCAGGAGGCGCCGGCTTCGACGCGCACCGGCTTCACGATACGGATATAACGGCGCTTCACGGCGAGCGGGACGATGCCCACCTGGTCGATGGCGTCGATGAAGGGAGCGGCGCTGCCGTCCATGATCGGCATTTCCGCGCCGTGCACCTCGATCAGCACGTTGTCGAGGCCGAGCGCATAGAGCGCGGCCATGACATGTTCGATCGTCGCGATGGAGGTCGCCGGGGAAAAGCCGAGCACGGTGCACAGGTCCGTGTTGCCGACCTGCGAGGAGACCGCGCGATATTCGCTGACGGTGCCGTCGTCGTGCAGGCGCTGGAAGACGATGCCGCTGTCGGCCTCGGCCGGGTTGAAGGTGATCGACACGGCAGCGCCGGAATGGACGCCCGTCCCGGCAATCGTCACCGGGTTGGAAATCGTCGTCTGGAAACCGAGCATACCGATCGTCATTTGCATTCGCCTCGTCTTATTGCCGGCCCATTCTTCGCCGACAGTGCTTGCTTCGTGGCCCAAGGAGCCCATCGTCGGACGCGTCGCGCCCGCCGACAAAATGTGCCGGAACGTCTGGAGTGATCTGCCACGCTCCGCCAATGCCGGCTGCGCGAATCCTGACTGTCCCCTCTGCCCACGCTGAATGTAGTAGGCCCCTCAACGTCATACAAATCACTGTTTCTTTCGCTTTGTTACGCATTTTTCAGCCGGCAAGCCTTTGAAAACAAAGTGAAATAAAAATGCCCGGATCAACGACCCGGGCATCCTGTCAAAAGGCCCTGTTTCCGGCCTCAGTTGGACTGCCGGCGCAGGAAGGCCGGGATCTCCAGCTGGTCGTCCTCGCCCAGCGAGCGCGGCTGCGGATTGGCGCGGCCGTGGTCGTCGAGCTGGCCGCGGCGCGGCGCGTAGAGGCTGGCTTCCGGCGAGAGCGGACGGCGCTGCTGCTGGGCAACGGGCGCCGCCTGTTCCTGGGCGGCCTGTGCCTCGTCATTGCGGCCGAGCGACGACGTCAGGCGCCGCAGAAGGCCCATCGGACCGCGCTCTTCCTGGTGCGTGGCCGGCTGCTGTGCCGCTCGATGATCGATCTCGGCCTTCACGACGGGCGGAAAGTCCTCGATCTTCGGCATGCGCATGGTCTGCGGCTCCTGGCGGATGACCGGAGCGGCAGGCTCGACGCGCTGCTGCACGGCCGGAGCCGGCTGAACCGGCTGCTGGGCCGGAACGGCGCGCTGGACGGCCGGCGCCTCGGCGGGCGCCGCGAAGATGCGGTTCTGCAGGCGCGGCTCTTCCTGGTGGGAAGCGACGGGCTGTACCGGCGTCGGACGGCCTGCCGGGATGGCGAGCTCGCGCTCGAGGCTTTCCTCCGAGGCGCGGATGGCGTCCGCGATCGGATCGGCGGCCGGCTGCTGGACGACCGGCTGCTGCATCGCGGGCTGCTGCTGCACGACCGGCTGCGGCGCGGCGGCGACCGGCTGGGCCTGCTGCTGCGCCGGAACGGCGGACGGGCGGACTACCGGCTTGCTGACGCTGCGAAAGTCAGCCGAACGCGCAGCCACCTCCGAGGCCGCGCGGTCGATCCCGGTTGCAACGACGGAGACGCGGATGAGGCCTTCGAGCTCTTCGTCGAAGGTTGCGCCCAGAATGATGTTTGCGTCCGGATCGACTTCCTCGCGGATACGGGTTGCGGCTTCGTCGACCTCGAAGAGGGTGAGGTCGCGGCCGCCGGTGATGGAGATCAGGAGGCCCTGCGCGCCCTTCATCGAGGTTTCGTCGAGCAGCGGGTTGGCGATCGCGGCTTCCGCGGCGGCCATGGCGCGGCCCTCGCCCGAAGCCTCGCCCGTGCCCATCATGGCGCGGCCCATCTCGCGCATCACCGAGCGGACGTCGGCGAAGTCGAGGTTGATGAGGCCTTCCTTGACCATGAGGTCGGTGATGCAGGCGACGCCCGAATAGAGCACCTGGTCGGCCATCGCGAAGGCGTCGGCGAAGGTGGTCTTGTCGTTGGCGATGCGGAACAGGTTCTGGTTCGGGATGACGATCAGCGTATCGACCGACTTCTGCAGCTCCTGGATGCCTTCCTCGGCAAGGCGCATGCGGCGGCCGCCTTCGAAGTGGAACGGCTTGGTGACGACGCCGACGGTCAGGATGCCCTTGTTGCGGGCGGCCTGCGCGACGATCGGCGCTGCGCCCGTGCCGGTGCCGCCGCCCATGCCGGCGGTGACGAAGCACATGTGCGTGCCGTTGAGGTGATCGATGATCTCGTCGATGCACTCTTCGGCGGCAGCGCGGCCGACCTCCGGCTGCGAGCCGGCGCCGAGGCCCTCGGTGACCTGGACGCCCATCTGGATGATGCGCGAAGCCTTGGTCATGGTGAGCGCCTGGGCGTCGGTGTTGGCGACGACGAAGTCGACGCCTTCGAGGCCCGCGGTGATCATGTTGTTGACAGCGTTGCCGCCGCCGCCGCCGACACCGAAGACGGTGATGCGGGGCTTCAGCTCAGTGATGTCCGGCTTCTGCAGCTTGATAGTCATTGCATTGTTCCTTTCGTTTCCGGCTGCATCGCCCAGCCGGTCTATTCCCAAGACTCGTTGTCGGTCTTCCCCGGCGGCACGCCGCCGGGAAACCCGTCAGAAACTCTCCTTCAGCCACTGGCCCATGCGGGCGATGCGGCCGTTGCCACCCGTCAGCTGCGAGAGCATGCCGCCCTGCACAGCGTGTTCTTCCAGTTCCGCGACCTGCGGATAGATCATCAGCCCCACCGCCGTCGAAAAGGCCGGGCCCTTCGCCGCCGTCGGCAGGCCGGACACGCCGAGCGGCCGGCCGATGCGGACGTTGCGGGCAAGGATGCGGCGGGCCGCTTCCGGCAGGCCGGTGAGCTGGCTTGCGCCGCCCGTCAGCACGATCCGCTTGCCAACGATCGGCGAGAAGCCGGAACGCTGGATGCGGTCGCGGATGAGCTCGAGCGTCTCCTCGATCCGCGCGCGCACGATGCGCGAGACGAGCGCGCGCGGCACGTGGGTCGGCTGGTCGCGGTCGTCCTCGCCGATCGGCGGGACGGTGACGATGTCGCGCTCGTCGCCGGCGTTCGGCAGGGCCGAGCCGTGCACGACCTTGAGGCGCTCGGCATCCTCGATGCGGGTCGACAGGCCCCGCGCGAGGTCGGTCGTGACGTGGTGGCCGCCGAGCGAGACCGCATCGGAATGCACCAGCTTGCCTTCGGCGAAGACGGAGATCGTCGTCGTGCCGCCGCCCATGTCGATGCAGGCGCAGCCGAGCTCGACCTCGTCGTCGACGAGCGCCGAAAGGCCGCTCGCGTAGGGCGTCGCCACCATGCCCTCGACGGAGAGGTGCGCGCGGTTGATGCACAGTTCCAGGTTCTTCAGCGCCGAGCGCTCCGCCGTCAGCACATGCATGTCGACGCCGAGCACATCGCCGAACATGGAGAGCGGATCGCGGATGCCGCGCTCGCCGTCCAGCGAGAAGCCGGTCGGCAGCGAGTGGAGGATGGCGCGGTCCTGGCGCAGCGACTGCTGGCCGGCGACGGCGAGCACCTTGCGCAGGTCGTTCGCGTCGACCTCCTGGCCACCGAGATCGATGGTCGCGGTGTAGACGTCGCTCTGCAGGCGCCCTGCGGAAACGTTGACGATAAGGCTCTCGATGGTCAGGCCGGCCATGCGCTCGGCCGCGTCGACGGCAAGGCGCACGACGCTCTCGGCCGCGTCGAGATCGGTGATCACGCCGTTCTTGACGCCGCGGGACTTCTGGTGGCCGATGCCGATGATCTCGACCTTGTGCGTGCGGCCGGGAAGGATCTCGCTCTCGGCGCGGGGCGTCAGCCGGCCGATCATGCAGACGATCTTGGTGGAGCCGATGTCGAGGACCGAAACGACGTGAGCACGCTTGGAGGAAAGCGGCTTCAAGCGCGGCAGGCCGAAATGGGACGAACCGAAAATGCTCATGTGCGCTTCGCTGCCTTCTTAAGGTCCTTTGCCCTCTGCTCGACCGCCGCGTTGCGGCGTTCCAGCGCCCCTTCCGTCAGCCGCACCGTCGTGCGGTCCTCAAGCCTCAGGTCGACCGCCGCGATGTCGCGCTCCAGGATCGCCTGCTCGGCTTCGAGCGTCGCCAGCATGTCCATGGCGCGCGGCACGTTGTGCTCCGGCAGCTTCACGACGATGCCGTTGTCGAGGCGCAGGTCCCAGCGCCGGCCGGCGACCCGGATATAGGCCTTCACCCGCGCCTTGATCTCCGGCCAGCTGTCGAACTCGGCGGCGAAACCGGCCGCCGCGGTTTCGGCGTCGCGGCCGACGAAGAGCGGCAGCGTGGAGAACTTGTTGTCGCGCAGCGGCGCGATCACGCTGCCGTTCCTCTCGATCAGCGAAAGGTCGCTGCCGTGCTGCCAGATCGCGAAGGCCTCGCGCTCCTTGAGCACGATCTCGATCGTGCCCGGATAGACCTTGCGCACGGAGACGTCCTCGACCCAGGGCAGGTCGGCGAGCTTCTGGCGCGCCTCCTTGACGTCGAGGGCGACGAGCGAGGTCGTGCCGTCGAGACCGAGGCGCTCGAGGATGTCGATCTCCGAGGTCTCCCGGTTGCCGGAAACCTTCACGTCCTCGATGGCAAAGCCGATCGCCGTCGTGGACGCCTGGGCGAAATCCTGCGAATGGCCGCCGAGCGACATGCCGTAGAGGCCCGTCGCGCCGAGGAAGAGCACGCTCGCCACGCTTCCGACATGGCGCGGAATATGGATGCGGCCGGCCGCGAGGCTGACGAGGAAACGGACGATCCGGCGCAGCGGGCGCGGCAGCACGCGCCCCGCTTCCGTCTCGGAAAGCCCGGCGGGACGCACCCTCATCTTCTTGACGCTCAACGCAAACACGACGCGTCCTCCACCATCCACTTCAAGAACTCACCAAAGGAATGGCCGGCATGCTCGGCCATTTCGGGCACCAGGGAGGTAGGGGTCATGCCGGGCTGGGTGTTGATCTCCAGCCATACAAGCTCGCCATTCTCGGAGAAACGGTCGTCGTAGCGGAAGTCGGAACGGCTGACTCCACGGCACCCGATCGCTTGATGCGCCTTGAGTGCGAGTGTTTGTACTTTTTGGTAAATATTCGGTGAAATTTGCGCCGGGATGACGTGTTTCGAGCCGCCTTTCACATATTTGGAATCATAGTCGTAGAAGGCGTGGCCCTGCGGCACCACTTCGGTGACGCCGAGCGCCACGTCGCCCATGACGCCGCAGGTGAGCTCGCGGCCATGGATGTAGCGCTCGACCATGACGGCATCGCCATAGCGCCACTCCTCGGAGGTGATGATCTGCGGCGGATGCGACTGGTCTTCCTTGACCATGACGACGCCGAAGGAAGACCCCTCGCGCACCGGCTTGACGACATAGGGCGGCTTCATCGGATGCGCCGACGTGAAGTCGAAGCGGTTCATGAGACGCTGCTCGGCGACCGGAATGCCGGCGGCCTTCGCGACGATCTTGGCCTGGGCCTTGTCCATGGCGAGCGCTGAGGCGAGCACGCCGGAATGGGTATATGGAATCTGCAGATATTCGAGGATGCCCTGGATGGTGCCGTCCTCGCCGAAGGGGCCGTGCAGCGCATTGAAGGCGACGTCCGGCTTCAGCTCGGAAAGGACGCTCGCGACGTCGTGGCCGACGTCGACACGCGTGACCTTGTAGCCCTCGGCCTCAAGCGCGTCGGCGCAGGCGTTCCCCGACGAAAGGCTCACCGGCCGTTCCGACGAAAAACCACCCATCAGCATCGCGACATGCTTTACGCTCATAGAACCCCCAACTGAATTCCGCACACTGCCCCTCGTCGCTTGTGCGGACCTGATTTGCTTGTCGGCTCCGACTCGGCGAGCGAGATGGGACCACTAGAGCGTCATTAAGGTTAATGAAGCGTTTACTTTCGTTAACCTGATGCGTTGCGGGGTGAATTTTCCTCGCGCCGAATCAGGCCTCGCTTCGATTCTCCTTCTGGAATCAGAGAGTTGGGTTGAGCGCAAGGGGAGCGGGCAAATTTGCGGCACCCGAAATGCCGCCCGCCCGAGGGCAGAGCGGCGCGAAGCGTTCGTAAACGCGGCGTGCCGATAGAAGAACGAAAAGTACGATTTTTCGCCCGCAAGGGTACTTTTATTGTTTCATTGGCCGGACGGTTGGCGTAGTAGACGCCCGCTGCCTCCCAAGACGGCAAAAAAGAAACCTAAAAAGGCACCCCAACGATGAGTGACACGCTCGCTTCCGGGTCGCCGGCCGCAACGCATTCCAACCGCACCGGGCTCAATTCTCCGGCGCGCGTTCTTTTTGCAAGCCTGGTCGGAACGACCATCGAATTCTTCGATTTCTACGTCTACGCTACCGCCGCAGTGCTGGTCTTCCCGACGCTGTTCTTCCCGAACAACGATCCCACGACCGCCCTGCTCGCCTCCTTCGCGACCTTCTCCATCGCCTTCTTCGCCCGCCCGCTCGGCGCCATCGTCTTCGGGCACTACGGCGACCGCATCGGCCGCAAGACGACGCTCGTCGCCGCGCTTTTGACCATGGGCATCTCGACCGTGATCATCGGCCTCCTGCCCTCCTACGATTCGATCGGCGTCATCGCGCCGCTGCTGCTGGCGCTTTGCCGGTTCGGCCAGGGCTTCGGCCTCGGCGGCGAATGGGGCGGCGCCGTGCTATTGGCGACGGAAAACGCTCCTCCGGGCAAGCGCAGCTGGTACGGCATGTTCCCGCAGCTCGGCGCCCCGGTGGGCCTCTTCCTCTCCTCCGGCGTCTTCTGGCTGCTGCTGCACGTCATGCCGCAGGAATCGCTGCTCGCCTGGGGCTGGCGCATCCCCTTCGTCGCGTCGATCGTCCTTATCGCGGTCGGCCTGTGGGTCCGCCTGTCGATCACGGAGACGCCGGCCTTCCAGAAGGCCATCGAGAAGAAGGAGCGCGTGGAGGTCCCGGTCGTCGAGCTCTTCCGCAACCACAAGCGCAGCCTCGTGCTCGGCACCTTCGTGGCGCTCGCCACCTTCGTGCTGTTCTACATCGGCTCGGCCTATCTCTTGTCCTACAACGTCAAGGTCCTGAAGCTGCCCTTCATCGAGGCGCTCGAAGTCCAGCTCCTGGGCTCGGTGCTCTTCGGCCTGTTCATCCCCGTCGCCGGCAAGCTGGCCGAACGCTTCGGCCGCCGCGAGGTGCTGATCGCCACGACCGTGCTGATCGGCATCTTCTCGTTCTTCCTGCCGGGGCTGATGACGGGCGGCGAGGCCGGCATCTTCGTCTTCGTGATCGTCGCCATGGCGCTGATGGGCCTGACCTACGGCCTGATCGGCACCGCGCTTGCGGCTCCCTTCCCCACGAAGGTCCGCTACACCGGCTCGTCGATCACCTTCAACTTCGCCGGCATCTTCGGCGCGTCGCTCGCGCCCTACATCGCGACCTGGCTGCAGGCGAACTACGGCATGGCCTATGTCGGCTACTATCTCGGCCTTTCCGCCGTTATCACGCTGGCCTGCATCCTGCTCTCGGGCAAGGAAGAAGTCTGAGCCTCCAAGGCTCCGAACCAAAGAACCCGCCGCGGCGACGCGGCGGGTTCTTTCTGTTCTGCGATCGATCAATCGTCTTCGCCGACCACCTTCCAGATCACCGCGCCGATGACGGCGCCGAGGATCGGGGCGACCCAGAACAGCCAGAGCTGCGAGAGCGCGGCGGTATCGGCGAAGAGCGCGACGCCCGTCGAGCGGGCCGGGTTCACCGAGGTGTTCGTCACCGGGATGGAGACGAGATGGATGAGCGTCAGGCCGAGGCCGATGGCGATGGGCGCGAAGCCGGCCGGTGCGCGGCCGTGCGTCGAGCCGAGGATGATGAAAAGGAAGAACGCCGTCAGCACCACCTCGGCAAGGAGCGCCGCCGTCAGCGAATAGCCGCCCGGCGAAAGCTCGCCGTATCCGTTCGAGGCGAAGCCCCCTGCCTGGAAGCCGGCCTTGCCAGAGGCGGTGAGATAGAGCACGACGGCGGCCGCGACAGCGCCGACGACCTGCGCCGCGATATAGGGAACGAGGCTTGCGGCCGGGAATTTGCCGGCCACCGTCAGGCCGACGGAGACAGCGGGGTTGAAATGTCCCCCGGAAATGCCTCCGACCGCATAGGCCATGGTGAGCACCGTCAAGCCGAAGGCGAAGGAGACGCCGAGAAGGCCGATGCCCACGTCGGGGAAGGCGGCGGCGAGCACGGCGCTGCCGCAACCGCCGAAGACGAGCCAGAACGTGCCGAGGAATTCGGCTGAGAGTTTCTTGAACATGAGAATGCCCCCTGATCCGAACCCCGCTCGCGCGGGGCTTCGCCGCGCAACCACCGCGCGACCACGCATAGCATTCGCTCTACTTTCCTGAACAGGGGCTGAATGAAACGAGAGGTTGAGCACTTCCGGGCAAGTGCCCGCCCCGTCTTTCGCGCGGCGGAAGCGTCAGGCCGTGGCGCGGCCCAGGAATTCCTTGACCTCGTAGCCCGGCATGAAGTTGCCGAGGCGCTTGATCTCCCATTGCAGCATGATGCCGGAATGCTCCAGCACGCGGCTGCGCACGGTCTCGCCGAGATATTCAAGCTCGTAGCCCGTCGCCTGCCCCGTATTGATCATGAAGTTGCAGTGCATCGGCGACATCTGCGCGCCGCCGATCATCAGGCCGCGGCAGCCGGCCTCGTCGATCAGCTTCCAGGCCGAATGGCCTTCCGGGTTCTTGAAGGTCGACCCGCCGGTCTTCTCGCGGATCGGCTGGACGGTCTCGCGGTGCTGGCGCACCGCGTCCATCCTGGCACGGATCTCCTCCTTGTCGCCGGCCTCTCCCTGCAAGACGGCATGCGTGAAGATGAGGTCCGCGGGAGCGGAGGAATGGCGGTAGCCGTAGCCCATGTCCGCATTGGTCAGCACATGCCGACCGCCCTTGCGGTCGACGGCATGGACCTCGACGACGAGGTCCTTGGTCTCTCCGCCGTTGGCCCCGGCGTTCATGCGCAGCGCGCCGCCGATCGAGCCGGGAATGCCGTAGAAGAACTCGAAGCCAGCGATGCCGTGGTCGAGCGCCATGGCGGCGATGTTCTTGTCCGGGCAGATGCCGCCCGCCCTGATCCGGTTCTCGCCGGCAAGCTCGACATCGCCGAAACCCTTGGCCGAAAGGCGGATCACGATGCCGGGGATGCCGCCGTCGCGCACGAGCAGGTTCGAGCCGACGCCCGTCACCGTCAGCGGCACCTCTTCCGGCACCAGCTTGAGGAACGTGACGAGGTCCTCGACGTCGTGCGGATGGAACATCAGCTCGGCAAGGCCGCCGGCGCGGAACCAGGTCACGCGGTCCATCGGTGCATCCGGCGTCAGACGGCCGCGGACTTGCCTGATTCCCTCGCCCAGCGACGCCAGAAGTTTCGCACCGTCAACCTGCTTCATGCCACCTGCCCCGAAATGCCTGCCAGTTCCTTCGGCAGCGCCTGCGCCCAATACGTGATGCTGCCAGCCCCCAAGAGAACCACAAAGTCGCCGGGCTTTGCAATGCCGGCCACGATGGGCGCCAGGGCCTCCGGCGACGGCAGGAACCGCGCGTCGCGGTGTCCGCCGGACTTGATGCGCGAAACCAGCTCCTCGGCCGTCACGCCCTCGATGGGGTCCTCGCCCGCCGCGTAGATCGGCGCGATCATCACCGTGTCGGCATCGTTGAAGCAGCCGGCGAACTCCTCGAAGAGGCTCGCCACGCGGCTGTAGCGGTGCGGCTGGTGGATCGCGATGATCCGGCCCGAGCACGCCTCGCGCGCCGCGCGCAGCACCGCCCTGATCTCGACCGGGTGGTGGCCGTAGTCGTCATAGACGTTCACGCCGTTCCAGTTGCCCGTGAAGGTGAAGCGGCGCTTCACCCCGCCGAAGCTCTCGAGCCCCTTTGCGATCGCCTCCGGCGAGATGCCGAGGCGCTGGGCGACGGCGATCGCCGCGGTCGCGTTGGAAACGTTGTGGCGGCCCGGCATCGGCAGGCGCAGGTCCTTCATCGAGATCACCTGGCCTGTGCGGCGGCGGCGGATCTCCACGTCGAAGACCGAGGTCGCGCCATCCATGCGGATATTGGAGAAGCGCACGTCGGCCTGCGGGTTCTCGCCGTAGGTGATGACCTTGCGGTCCTCGATGCGGCTGACCATGGCCTGCACCTCCGGATGGTCGAGGCACATCACGCCGAAGCCGTAGAACGGCACGTTCTCGACGAACTGGCGGAAGGCCGCGCGCACGGCATCGAAGCTGCCGTAGTGGTCGAGGTGCTCCGGGTCGATATTGGTGACGATGGCGATGTCCGCCGGCAGCTTCAGGAAGGTGCCGTCCGATTCGTCGGCCTCCACCACCATCCATTCGCCCTCGCCCATGCGGGCATTGGTGCCGTAGGCGTTGATGATGCCGCCGTTGATGACGGTCGGATCGAGCCCGCCGGCTTCGAGCAGCGTGGCGACCATCGAGGTCGTCGTCGTCTTGCCGTGCGTGCCGCCGATGGCGATCGCATTGCGGAAGCGCATCAGTTCCGCCAGCATTTCGGCGCGGCGCACGACCGGCAGCAGCTTCTCGCGCGCCGCGATCAGTTCGGGATTGTTCTTGCGGATGGCGGTGGAGACGACGACCACTTCCGCGTCGCCGAGGTTTTCCGCCTTGTGGCCGACGAAGACATCGATGCCCTTGTCGCGCAGGCGCTGCACGTTGGCGCTGTCCGCCTGGTCGGAGCCCTGCACGCGATGGCCGAGATTGTGCAGCACCTCGGCGATGCCGCTCATGCCGATGCCGCCGATGCCGATGAAATGAACGAGCCCTATGCTCTGCGGCATCTTCATGGCCGTTCTCCCTTGAATTGCGCGATCGTCCTGCCGCCCGCAATAGCCTCAACCATGGAGGCTAGCAAGCGCGCGGCATCCGGTTTGCCCGCCTTTCTGGCGTTCGCGGCCATATCCGCCATGCCCGCCGGATCGTGCATGGCCTCGGAAACGATGCTTGCCAGCCGCTCCGTGGAAAGCTCGGACTGCGGTATCACCCTCGCCCCGCCGCCGGCGGCGAGCGCGGCGGCATTCGCCGCCTGGTCGTGATCGAGAGCATAGGGATAGGGCACGAGGATGGCGGGGCGGCCGATCACCGAGACTTCGGAGACGGTCGAGGCGCCGGACCGGCTGACGACGAGATGCGCACGGCCGATGCGGGACGCCATGTCGGTGAAGAAGGGCGAGACATCCGCCGGGATGCCGAGGTCGGCATAGGTGCGCACCACCTCGTCGCGGTCTTCCGGCCGTGCCTGCTGGGTGATCTTCAGCCGCGCGCGGTCCGCCGGCTCCATCGCGGCGATGGCCGAGGGAATGGCCTTCGAGAAGAACTGCGCCCCCTGGCTGCCGCCGAAGACGACGAGGCGGAACTCGCCGTCCGCCGAAGCTTCATAAGGAATGCCGGCGGCCTCGAGCACGGCCGGACGCACCGGATTGCCGGTCGTCACGGTCTTGTCCGCATATTGCCCGCCCGCCTCCGGCAGGAAGCCGCCGGCGATCGCCTTCACGCGGGCGGCAAGCGCCTTGTTGGCGCGGCCCATCACGGCGTTCTGCTCGTGGATCATCGAGGGGATGCCCATGCCGGTCGCGGCGAGGAGCGGCGGCACGGTGGGATAGCCGCCGAAGCCGACGACGACCTTCGGCCTCAGCCGCGCAATCAGCCTGCGCGCGGCGCGGATGCCCTTCCAGAGCGTGAAGAGCGATTTCGCGACGCTGATCGGGTTCTTCGAGCCGATGGTCGCCGAGGGCACGACATGGATCTCGTCCGCCGGGAACTTGCCCGCAAAACGCTCGGCACGGCTGTCGGTGACGAGATGCACCGACCAGCCGCCCGCCTTCAGCTCATGCGCCAGCGCCTCCGCCGGAAAGAGATGGCCGCCGGTGCCCCCGGCGGCGAGAAGAACGATGCCCTTGTCCATGCAAAACCCTTATTCAGCGGGCGCCACGATGCCGCCGCGGAAGAGGCTGCGCTCGGAAGCGCGCTTTTCCGGCCGGTGGCGGGTCAGCGCCAGGACGAAGCCGGCCGTCACGCAGATCGCGATCATCGACGAGCCGCCGTAGGAGATCAGCGGCAGCGTCATGCCCTTGGCCGGCAGCAGTTCGAGGTTCACGCCGATATTGATCATCGACTGCGTGCCGAGCTGCAGGACGAGGCCGGCGACGGCAAAGCGCGTGAAATCGTTGCGCTCCTTGAAGGCATGGTTGAGGCCGCGCATCACCACGAAGGCGAAGATCAGGACGATGACCATGCAGAAGACGATGCCGAATTCCTCGGCCGCGACGGAGAAGATGAAGTCGGTATGGCTGTCCGGGATGATTCGTTTGACGGTGCCCTCGCCCGGCCCCTGGCCGAACCAGTCGCCGCGGATGATGGCTTCGCGCGCCGTGTCCATCTGGAACGTGTCGCCCTCGCCGGTCAGGAACCTGTCGATGCGCCCCGCCACGTGCGGCAGCAGCGTATAGGCGGTCAATAGGCCGCCGACGGCGGCGCCGCCGAGGATGATGATCCAGAGCCACGGCATGCCGGCCATGAAGAACATGCCGCCCCAGACGGCGGCGACCAGGATGGTCTGGCCGAGGTCCGGCTGGGCGACGAGCAGCGCCGCGACGATGCCGAAGAGGATGATGGCGAAGAGGTTGCCGGGGATTTCCGGCTGGCGCGCATGCTCGGCGAAGAGCCAGGCGCAGATGACGACGAAGGCCGGCTTCATGAATTCGGACGGCTGGATCGAGAAGCTGCCGATCGAGATCCAGCGCCGGGATCCCTTGACCTCGACGCCGAAGAACAGCGCCAGCACCATCGCGGCGAGCGAGATCACGAGGAGGATCATCGCCGCGCGCCGCACCTGCCGCGGCGAAAGGAAGGAGATGCCGAACATCACCGCGATGGCCGGCAGCAGGAACAAGGCGTGGCGCTTGACGAAGTGGAAGCTGTCGAGCCCGAGCCGTTCGGCGACCGGAGGGCTTGCCGCGAAGGACAGCATGAAACCGAGCCCCATCAGCAGGATGAAGGCCGCGAGGAAGAACCGGTCTATCGTCCAGAACCAGTCCGCCAATGCACCACGTTCGGCACGACTAACCATGTCTCTTTCCTCTCGCTGAGCGGTTTGAGATCTGCGGTTTCACCCTCTTCTCCCCCGTCATCCTCGGGTTTGATCCGGGGATGACGGGGGAGGTGGGAAGCAAGGCCGCAAACCCCGATACCATCCTAAACCTCCACCAGCATGGACACGCCCGGCAGCGCCGCGACATGCTTGACGAAGGCATCGCCTCTGACTTCAAAGTTCTTGTACTGGTCGAAGCTTGCGCAAGCCGGGGATAGAAGAACGGCAACGGGGCCGTTTCCGTCCTTTTCGGCATCCGCCGCCGCGTTTTCCACGGCCCGCTCCAGCGTGCCGGCAATCTCGAAAGGCACCGCCTCGCCGAGCGTCGCCGCGAAGGACGGCGCCGCCTCGCCGATGAGATAGGCCTTGGCGATCCTCGGGAAGAAGCCGGAAAGCGTCGAGATCCCGCCCTCCTTCGGCACGCCGCCGGCGATCCAGTAGATGCGCTCGAAGCTCGAAAGCGCCGGCGCGGCCGCATCGGCATTCGTCGCCTTGGAATCGTTGACGAACAGCACGTCGCCCCTGCGCCCGACCGGCTGCATGCGGTGCTTCAGCCCCGGGAACGAGGCAAGGCCGGCGCGGATTTCGTCCTCGCCGGCGCCGGCCGCAAGGCATGCGGCAAAGGCCGCCGCGGCGTTCTGGGCATTGTGGCTTCCGCGCAGCGTCCCTATCGCCGAGAGGTCCGCGATCTCGCGCGTCGCCCCGCCCTGCGCCCGGATAAGGCGCGAACCGTCCGCATAGATGCCGTCGGCCAGCACGTTGCGCCTGGAAATGCGCACGACCCTCGTGCCGGCCCGCTCGATACGGTCGGCGATCATCTCGCAGAAGGTGTCGTCGACGCCGACGATCGCCGTCCGGCTCGCGGCGACAAGACGCTCCTTGACCTCGGCATAGTGCTGCATCGAGCCGTGGCGGTCGAGATGGTCGGGCGTCAGGTTGAGCAGGAGGCCGGCGGAGGGATCGAGCGTCGGCGCAAGGTCGATCTGGTAGGAGGAGCACTCCACCACGTAGAAGCGGCCGGCCTTCGGCGGATCGAGCGTCAGCACCGCCGTGCCGATATTGCCGCCGAGCTGCGTGTCGCGGCCGCTCGCCCTTAGGATGTGGGCGATCAGCGCCGTGGTGGTCGATTTGCCGTTCGTGCCGGTGATCGCGATGAAGGGGCAATCCGGCGCGTGCGCCCGGCGCTCGCGCGCGAAAAGCTCGACATCGCCGATGATCTCGACACCCGCCGCACGCGCAAGGTCCGCGCTCCAGTGGGGCTTCGGATGGGTGAGCGGCACGCCGGGCGACAGCACCAGCGCATCGATCGCCGCCCAGTCGAGGCCGCGCAGGTCGCCGGTCCTGACGCCGGCGGCGGTGGCGTTCTCGACGCTCGCCGGGCTATCGTCCCAGGCGGTGACGTCCGCGCCGCCCGCGGCGAGCGCCAGTGCCGTCGCAAGGCCGGAGCCGCCGAGCCCGAAGAGCGCGACCGCCTTGCCCTTGAATGTGGTGACGGGGATCATCCGGCCTTACCGCAGCTTGAGCGTGGAAAGGCCGACCAGCGCCAGCACGACGGCGATGATCCAGAAGCGCACGACGACCTGGCTTTCCGTCCAGCCCTTCTTCTCGAAGTGGTGATGGATCGGCGCCATGAGGAAGACGCGCTTGCCCGTGAGCTTGAACGAGGCGACCTGGATAATGACCGACAGGGTCTCCATGACGAAGAGGCCGCCGATGATCGCCATGACGATCTCGTGCTTCGTGGCGACGGCGACGGAGCCGATCAGGCCGCCGAGGGCGAGCGAACCGGTGTCGCCCATGAAGATGGCGGCCGGCGGCGCGTTGAACCACAGGAAGCCGAGGCCGGCGCCGATGACCGCGCCGAGCACGACCGCAAGCTCGCCGGTGCCGGGCACGAAATGAATCTGCAGGTAGTTCGCAAAGACCGCGTTGCCGGCAAGATAGGCGATGAGGCCGAAGGCGGCCGCCGAGATCATCACAGGAACGGTGGCGAGGCCGTCGAGGCCGTCCGTCAGGTTCACCGCATTGCCGGCCGCAACGATGACGAAGCCGCCGAACAGCACGAAGAAGATGCCGAGATTGACGAGCAGGTCCTTGAAGAAGGGAAAGGCGATGGAGGAGCCGAAGGTGGAGCCCGCCGTTCCCGCCGAGAGCGAGGCGCGCATCATGAAGTAGGTCGCGATGCCCGCGATGACGAATTCGAGGCCGAGGCGGGCCTTGCCGGAAAAGCCCTTGTCCGTCTGCTTGGTGACCTTCAGGTAGTCGTCGTAAAAGCCGATCGCGCCGAAGCCGAGGGTGACGAGGAGGGTCGCGACCACGTAGACGTTCGACAGGTCCGCCCAGAGCAGCGCGCTGCCGACGATGCCGGCGAGGATCATCAGGCCGCCCATGGTCGGCGTGCCGGCCTTCTTGAAGTGCGTCTGCGGCCCGTCGGCGCGGATCGGCTGGCCCTTGCCCTGGCGGATGCGCAGCGAGGAGATGATCATCGGGCCGAACAGGAAGACGATGGTGGCGGAGGTGAACAGCGCAGCGCCGGTCCGGAAGGTAATGTAGCGGAACAGGTTGAACACCTGAATGGTGTCAGCCAGCTCGACGAGCCAAAGCAGCATTGTCACCCTTTCCCCAAAAGGTTCCCCGAGTCGTCCGCGGCGTGACCGACCGCGGAGGAGAAGAAAATTCCATAAAAGACGAGGTCCGGCGGGCGTCTGCCCGGCCGAACCTCCCTCAACTGTCGCGCTCCCTCTCCGGGAACGTCGGATATTTGTCAAGCAGGGCGGCGACGATGCGGCTGAAGCCGGTCCCCTTCGACGACTTCACGACCAGGACGTCGCCCGGCCGCACCGCGCCCAGCACATGGGCGGCAAGCTCGTCGGCCGTCTCGCGGTATTCCTTCTCGATGCCCTCCGGCAGCGCATCCCCCAGCGCCGCCATCTCGGGGCCGCCCAGCCAGACATCGCCGATGCCCGCCTCGAAGAGGGGCTCGGCAAGGCCGGCGTGCACGGCGGGCGAATGCTCGCCCATCTCCAGCATGTCGCCGAGCACGGCGATGCGCCTGCCCGTGCCGTGCGGCTCGGCATCGCGCAGGAGCGCGATCGCCGCGCGCATGGACGCCGGGTTGGCGTTGTAGCTCTCGTCGATCAGGGTGAACCAGCCGCCGTCCTTGGCGAGCCGGTAGCGCCGCCCGCGCCCCTTCTCCGCCTGCATGGTGGCCAGGCCCGCCATCGCCTTCTCCACATCGCCGCCGGCAAGGTGCACGGCGCCGAGCACGGCAACGGCATTTTCAGCGATGTGCCGTCCCGGCGCGCCCATCGGCACTTCCAGCGTCTGCCCGCCGACGGACGCGCGCAGCAGGCTGCCGTCCGGGCTGCTCACGAAGTCCAGCAGGCGGAACTGCGCGTCCGGATCGGCGCCGAAACCGTGGATGTGCGAGACGCCCGCCGCCCGCGCCGCCTTTTCCAGGAAGGCGTACTGCTCGTTGTCGCGGTTGAGGACGGCGTGGCCGCCGGGCACGACACCCTCGAAGATCTCCGCCTTGGCGGCGGCGATCTCTTCCAGATCGCGGAAATTGCCGAGATGGGCCGGCGCGATCGTCGTGACCATCGCGATGTGCGGCCGCACCATGCCGACCAGCGGGCGGATTTCCCCGGGATGGTTCATGCCGATCTCGAAGATGCCGTAGTCGGTCGTCTCCGGCATGCGGGCGAGCGTCAGCGGCACGCCCCAATGGTTGTTGAAGGAGGCGACGGAGGCGTGCACGTTGCCGGAGGGAGCCAGCGCCTGGCGCAGCATCTCCTTGGTCGTCGTCTTGCCGACCGAGCCGGTGACCGCGACGATTCGCGCCGCGGTGCGGTCGCGCGCCGCGCAGCCGAGGTCGACGAGCGCCTGCAGCACGTCCGGCACCACGATCATCGGCGTGACGAGACGGCCGAGCGCCGGCAGCTTGGCCTCGCTGACGACGAGCAGGGACGCGCCGTTGGCGACGGCGAAGCTTGCGAAGTCGTGGCCGTCGACGCGGTCGCCCTTGATGGCGAAGAAGGCCTCGCCGGGCGTGATCGCGCGGCTGTCGATGGAAATACCCGTCACGCCCTGCGGCAGGTTGCCGATGGGGCGGCCGTGCATGGCCGCAACGAGATCAGCGCTGGTCCAGAGCCAATTCAATGGTCGAATTCCTCCAATGCCTTCTGCAATTCGGCGTGGTCGGAGAACGGCAGCGTCACGGAGCCGACGGTCTGCCCCTCCTCGTGCCCCTTGCCGGCGACGATCAGCGTATCGCCCGATTGCAGCATCCGGACGGCGCTGCGGATCGCCTCGGCGCGGTCGCCGATCTCGGTCGCGCCCTTCGCCGCGGCCATGATCTCGGAACGGATGACGGCCGGCACCTCCGAGCGCGGATTGTCGTCGGTGACGATCACCACGTCGGCAAGGCGCGTGGCGATCTCGCCCATGATCGGCCGCTTGCCCTTGTCGCGGTCGCCGCCGCAGCCGAAGACGACGATGACGCGGCCCGTCGTGAAGGGCCGAACGGAGGTCAGCACGTTCTCCAGCGCATCCGGCTTGTGCGCGTAGTCGACATAGGCGAGCGCGCCGTTCTTCGCGTGCCCCACCAGTTCGAGGCGGCCGGAGGCGCCGATGAGCTTTTCGAGCGCGGCCATGGCGACGGCGGACGAAACGCCGGTCGACATGGCAAGGCCCGCCGCGACAAGCGCGTTGGCCACCTGGAAATCGCCGGCGAGCGGGATGTCCACGTCATGGATTTCGTCGCCGACATGGATTTCGGCGGTCTGCTTGTGGCGGAAATGCTCGACGCGCTTCAGCGCGAGATAATCGCCCTTGCGGCCGACCGTGCGCACGTCGAGGCCGGCCTTGCGCGCAGCGTCGATCGCCACGCCAGACCACTCGTCGTCGGCATAGACGACGGCAGGCAGCCCCTTCGCCAGCAGGCTGTCGAAGAGCCGCATCTTGGAGGCCATGTAGTGCTCGACCGTCGGGTGGTAATCCATGTGGTCGCGGCCGAGATTGGTGAAGGCGGCGGCGGAAAGCCTCACGCCGTCGAGGCGCGACTGGTCGAGGCCGTGGCTGGAGGCTTCCATCGCGGCATGGGTGACGCCGGCGTCGGCAAGCTCGGCGAGCAGCGCGTGCAGCGACACCGGATCGGGCGTCGTCAGCGAGCCGTAGTCGTTGCGGCCCGGCGCGACGACGCCGGTCGTGCCGATCATCGCCGCGGGATGGCCGGCATGGGCCCAGATCTGGCGGGTGAAGGAGGCGACGGAGGTCTTGCCCGCCGTGCCGGTGACGGCGACCATGGTCTGCGGCTGGCGGCCGTAGAAGCGCGCGGCGGCGAGCGCCAGGAAGCGGCGGGGTTCGGCGGCGCGAATGACCGGAACGGAGGTCTCGACGGCGGCGTCGGCGGCGACCACGACGGCGCGAGCGCCGCGGGCGACCGCATCGGCGACAAAGGCACGTCCATCGGCCTTGGTGCCGGCAAGGGCAACGAAAAGATCACCCGGCTTCACCTTGCGGCTGTCGCTGGCGATGCCGCCTACATCCACGGCGGCTGCGGCGCCCAGGTCATCGGTTTCGGGTCCGGCGAGGTCACTGATCTTCATTGTCCGCTCTGTTGCTTTCCCTTGGCAGCCGTTTCACCCCACGAATCGGCGTCCCGTCTTCCCGATTCAATAAGACACAAGCAAGGCAGACCCGTCCTCGCCAAATTTCGGCTTTACACCGAGAAGCGCGGCGGAACGGCGGATGATTTCGCCCACCATCGGCGCGGCGTTGAGGCCGGCGGTGCGCCCGCCCCCTTCGCCCGTCTGCGGCGCGTCGATGAAGGTCAGGACCACGTATTTCGGGTCGTCGATCGGGAAAGAGGAGAGGAAGGCGTTGAAGTTCTGCGTGTTGGAATAGCGCCCGCCCACGACCTTGTTCGCCGTGCCCGTCTTGCCGCCCACGTTGAAGCCCGGCACGAGCGCGCGCCGGCCGGAGCCGTCGTTGGCGTTGAGCTTGAAGAGGTAGCGCATGTGATCGACGGTTTCGGGCTTCACGACGACCTTGGCGATCTCGTTCGCCTCCTCGACCGTGCGCGGCAGGAAGGTCGGGTTGATGAGCCTGCCTCCGTTCATCAGCGCCGCGGCGGCCACCGCCGTCTGCAGCGGCGTGGTCGAGACGCCGTGGCCGAAGGAGATGGTGATCGAGTTGATCTTCTTCCATTCGCGCGGCTGCGTCGGCGTCTTCACCTCCGGCAGCTCGGTCTCGAGGCGCGTCAGCAGGCCCATGCGGGTCAGGAACTCCTTGTGCCCCTCGATGCCGACGACGTCGGCCATCTTGGCCGTGCCGATGTTGGAGGAATACTGGAAGATCTCCGGCACCGTCAGCACCCGGTGCTTGCCGTGGAAGTCCTTGATGGTGAAGCCGCCGATGCGGATGGGTGCGCGCGCGTCGAAACTGTCGGTGATCCTCACCTTGCCGGAATCGAGCGCCATGGCGGTGGTGAAGCTCTTGAAGGTCGAGCCCATCTCGAACGTGCCGTTCGACATGCGGTTCATCCAGCCTTCCTTGGCGCCCTCGGCCGGATTGTTCGGGTCGTAGTCCGGCACGGAGGCCATGGCGAGGATCTCGCCGGTATTGACGTCCATGACGACGGCACCGGCGGCGATCGCCTTGTACTTCTCCATGCCCTCCTTGACGACCTCGCGCACGATCGCCTGGACGCGCAGGTCGATGGAAAGGCGCACCGGCTCCAGCTTGGCATCGCTCGTCATGCCGATGGCGGCGAGGTCGGCGAGGCCCTGGCTGTCGATATAGCGCTCCATGCCGGCGATGCCGCGGTTGTCGATATTGACGTGGCCAAGGATGTGGGAGGCGGTGGCGCCGCCGGGATAGAAGCGCCGCTTCTCCGGCCGGAAGCCGACGCCGGGAATGCCGAGCGCCAGGATGCGGCTCTGCTGCTTGGGGGTCAGCTGGCGCTTGAGCCACTGGAACCGCGACTTGGAGGTGAGCTTGCGATAGGTGCCGCGGCGGTCGAGGTCCGGCAGCACGGTCGCGAGCATCTCGACCGCCTCGTCCGCATCGACGATCTTGTGCGGCTCGGCATAGAGCGAAACGGTGCGGATGTCGGTCGCGAGGATTTCCCCGTTCCGGTCGATGATGTCGGGGCGCGAGGCCATCAGGTGATCGGCGGGGCCGATCGAGGAAACGGTTTCCGGCGAGGCGAGGCCGTACTGCACGAGGCGGCCGCCGATGACGGCATAGACGAGGCCGAAGCAGCAGATGACGACGGCGACGCGGCTGCGGGCCTGAGAGCCGGAGCGCTTGCGCGTGCCCTCGAAGGCATGGCCGCCGGCGCCGCCGGTGCGGTTGTTGTTGCCGCCGGCGCTGAAGTGCGCCTTGCTCTTTACGACCATGATGCGGGAGAGAAACGACATATCAGTTTGCCACCGATCCGGTTTGGATTGCGTCCGTGCCCGACGCCTTCTTCTTGCTCTTGGCCACCTTCTCGTCCTTCTCGGGCGGCAGCGCCGGCAACTCGGCGACCGGCATCGGCAGCTCGTTCGGCTGGGCGAGCTGGGTCGATTCGGTCGGCACGAGCTGAAGGTCGGCTTCGAAGGTCTTCACGAGGCGGTTGAGGCGGTTCGGCTGCGTCAGGAGCGCCCAGTCGGCCTTGAGGAGGTCGATCGTGTCCTCCTCCAGCTTGATCTCGGCGTCGAGCTTGCGCACCTCTTCGAGCTTGTTCTCGGCCTGATGCTTGATCGAGTAGGTGACGGTGGCTGCGGCGGTCATGACGGCGATCATCACGACATCAAGGGTACGGAACATCATTCAGCTTCCCATCTTCTCAAGGCCGGCAAGGTTGGGCAGGTTGAAAATGGACAGATCATCCGTCCCGGCGGGGGCGCTGGTGCGCTCGCCCGCCCTCAGCTTCGCGGATCGGGCGCGCGGGTTGGCCGCACTCTCCTCGTCGCCGGCCGCCACCATAGGGCGCCCGACTGGTGCGAAGGTTGCGGCACGGTCGTGGACCTCCGGCAGATGCCGGGACCCCGACGCCTTTCCGGCGCGATCCTGGAAGAATTTCTTGACGATGCGGTCTTCCAGCGAATGGAAGCTGACGACGACCAGGCGCCCGCCCGGCTTCAGCACGCGCTCGGCGGCGATCAGCGCCCGGGCGAGCTCGCCGAGCTCGTCGTTGACGAAGACGCGCAGCGCCTGGAAGACGCGCGTCGCCGGATGGATCTTGTCCTTGGCCTTGCGCGGATTGACGGATTCGATGAGGTTGGCGAGCTGCCGCGTCGTGGTGAAGGGCTCCTTCTCGCGCGCCTTCTCGATCGCGCGGGCGATGCGCCCGGCCTGCTTCTCCTCGCCGAGGAAGCCGAAGATGCGGATGAGGTCGGAGACCTTGGCGCGGTTCACCACATCGGCCGCCGAGACGCCGGAGGCGGACATGCGCATGTCGAGCGGACCGTTCTTCTGGAAGGAGAAGCCGCGCCCGGCCTCGTCGATCTGCATGGAGGAAACGCCGATATCGAGCACGACGCCGTCGAGCCCGCCCGCGGGCGCGTGCCCGGCAAGATCGGAAAAACGGGAATGGATGAGCGTGAGACGGCCGCCGGACGCCTCCGCCAGCGCCTTTCCGCCGGCAATCGCCGCCGGGTCGCGGTCGAGCGCGATGACGTTCGCACCTTCGGCGAGGATGGCGGAGGCATAGCCGCCGGCGCCGAACGTGCCGTCGAGAATCACCTGGCCAGGCTTGGGCGCGAGCGCATCGAGGACCTCGGAGAGAAGAACCGGAATGTGACGGACCGGTCCGCCATCGGCATCAGTAGAACCTCCGCCAAGATCCGCCGCCATTCCGATTCTCCGTCTTACCCCGAGTCCAGACCTCGCGTTCTGAACTCTTCCCGGGCGGCCGCCTGCGTGGCTTCGAATGTCTGCGGCGCCCAGAGCTGAAAATGATCCGCCCGACCGACAAAGGTCACCTCCGTGGTGATGCCCGTATAGTCCCGGATGAAATCCGTGACCGCCAGGCGCCCCTCCGAATCGAGCTTCATGAAGACGCCGCCCCCGTGGATGAGGAGCGACATCCGATTGGCCTTCGGCGAGAACGCATCCTCGCTGGCGATCTGGCGCTCGAAACGATCGAGCAGATCCAGCCCACCGACGCTGATCGCCGGAAACATGAAATCCTGGAAGCAGTAGAGTTCCCGGATGTCGCGCTGCGACAGGACGGAACGGAATGCCGAAGGAACGGAAACCCTCCCCTTGGCATCGATCCTGTTCGTCGCATTCGACAGGAACCGGTTCATGACACGATACAGCCGCTTCCCCTGCCGGAGCGCTGTGCATCCGCCCCGACCTAACCAACACAACACAACGCGCACGAACCAACACTGATGCAACGCGTCCGCGCCGCACCGTCCCCAGCCGGTTTGCCTCAAAGCTTTGCGATGATCGGACGCTCATGCGTCCTCGTGCAGTATGATTTTGGGATACCATGGGACCATATGGGCGTCAATGGGAAGAGACCTCGTTCCCCCTACTCAGACCGTCAAACGTTTATAAGGCGTTAAGTTTAACAAAAGGTTAGGAAACGCCTTCCAACGCCTTGTATTTGCATGGCGCCGGACACCGCCCGCGTGCGTTTCGACACGCAGCAAGCGATGCGCGAACCGCAAGGAATTCAGCGCATTAACCCGTCATGAAAAAAGCGTCGCGGAGCGGAAGATTTTTTGCCAGTTGGCCTGTAAGCCGGGTTCTGTATGGCTCCGGCTTGAGCCGGAACGTGGCAGCCATTCATCTGGGACCGGACTTGCGCCCGGCCTCTTGCAACCCACCCGGATGACCGGCCCGGAAACAGGCTGAGCCGCTTTCGCGGCTCGCGTCATCCCTATTCGGTCTTGCTCCCGGTGGGGTTTACCGTGCCGTCCATGTCGCCATGGCCGCGGTGGGCTCTTACCCCACCCTTTCACCCTTACCTTCCGGGGAAGGCGGTTTGCTTTCTGTGGCACTTTCCCTGGGGTCGCCCCCGCCGGACGTTATCCGGCACCGTGTTTCCGTGGAGCCCGGACTTTCCTCACCCTGCGGCCTTTCGGCCCTTGCAAGGCGCGGCTGCCCGGCCAACTGGCAGGGGCTGACTAGCCCATGCCGGGCCGAAAGGCCAGAGCCTCAACGGAAATGAACGGCAAAATCGGTCAGATAATCCGGTTCGTCGAGCCGGCCGCGAATCACCAGGTCCGCGCCGATGCGGCCGATCTCGTCGGAGCTCTTCGCCGCCGCCCCGTTGCCGCCTGTGAGCAGCGCGATGCGCTCGCTCTCCACGAAACCGGCATAGGGATAACCGTGCACCGTATAGGTCGTCACGCACGGAACGGAGACGAGGCGGACCGGCTTCAGGTCCGGAACCGACCGGAAAAGCAGCCGCTCGAGATGGGCGGCCGCTTCGGCAGAGCCCTCCCCGCGGAACCATTCGCGAATCGCCGGCTCCTCCTCGATTTCGATCTCGGTCGGATCGCCGCCGATCTTGAGGTAGGAATGGCCGTCCGGATAGACGATCGGTGGCAGGAAATAGAAGTGCTCGGACGGATCGGCGCTTTCATCGATCCAGGACGGCATGGCGGCAAAGGCCTGCGCCTGTTGCGGCGCAAGCTGCGCCAGCAGCACGGTGCGCGCCTTGACGGTGAGCGCCGGCGCCTTCGGCAGCAGCCCCGGCGCCCGCGAAAAGCCGCCGGTCGCGACCAGTACGCGTCCGCCGGTCACCGACTCTCCGGATTTCAGCGCCACGCCGGCCCGGTCGCCGGCATCGGCCACCGACACCGCATCGTCGGGAATGGACACGCCGCCCGCCTTCTCCATGCAGGCGACCTGGGCCGCGACCAGTTTGCGCGGGTCGATGTAGCCGGCCCCCCTCGCCTCGAAGACGCCCGCCGAGGTCTCCGGCAGGCGGAACCACGGGAACCGCCCGCGCAGGTCGGCGCGGTCGAGCAAAGGCGCATCCAGCACGTGGCGCTTTGCGACCGCCTCGACCGACGCGATGAAATCGCCGCCGGCGGGACCGGTGATCAGGCAGCCGGCCTCGCCGTAAAAGGCGATGCCGCTTTCCGCTTCGATCTCGCGGTAGCGGGCGATCGAGCGGTTCGCGAGCAGCGCCCAGTCCGGGTCCTGATCGATCGTCCGGGTGATGCGGCCGCTGTCGTAGTGGCTGGAGAAGACGCCATCATGCGTTTTCCAGTCCGCCGGCTCTCCCCGCCCGACGAGCGCCACGGAAGCGCCGGTCCTCGACAGGTGGCGTGCCGCCGCAGCCCCCATCATCCCCCTGCCCACGACGACGAAATCGAAATGCCGAACCATGCCTTACCCTCGCTTTCCACCGATGGCATAGCATGGCCGCAGCCCGATTCCAGCCCGCGAAAAATCGCGCACCGCCGACATCAGTCGATGAAGCTGCGCACCTTGCCGCAGTAGCGCTTGGAGACCGGGTTCATGCGCTTTGCACCGTGGCCGGCATTGTACTTGAGGATGGTGCCGCAGGTCGTGCCGCCGCCGAGCTCATGGGCCATGGCGAGGTATTTCATGCCGAACTTGATGTTCGTTTCCGGATCGTAGAGCCCCTTCGCCGTGCCGCGGTAGCCCATCATGCGCGCCGTCGCCGGCTTGATCTGCATGAGGCCGATCTCGCCGGCGCTGCCGCGGGCCTGCGCGTTGAAATTGCTCTCGATGCGCACGACCGCATGGGCGAGATCGACCGGCACGCCGTAGGTCTTCGCATAGGTCTGGATGAGGCTGGAATAGCTTGCCGACTTGAGCCCCGCCGCCAGCGGATTCTCCGCCCGGGGATAACCGGTCGTGCTCCTGAAGGTCTTCAGCTTGCCGACGACGACACCGTTCCTGTCGACGACCGTCTTGCGCTTGCCGCGCTTGCCCGACACCTTCCGCACCTTCTCCCCGCCGCCGGCCTTTTCCTTTTTGGCGGCCTCCTTGGAGATCTTCGCCAAGGGCTGCCGATAGTCGCCGGAGGCAGCATGCACCGCACCGGCGGAAAAAACGGACACACAGAGGCAGGCCGCGCTGATGGCAGCAAGAAGTCTTTTCATTGAGTCACAGTCTCCAAAAGGCGCAAAGGCAGAGCCTTGGCCCGCGGCATCTCAAGCCGCGCACCTTGCGCAAACGTCTCGATCCTTGTTGAGTGCGGTCAGGCCCTGACCGCATGCTGCGCTGCAACGAACGCAGCCGGAAAAGACATGCCCAATCGGGTCAGGATGTGGCGGAGGGATAAACTTCTGTTACAGGCCGTAATATTCCAACAAACGCATATGCCATCAGGCAGCCAGGCGCGGCAGCGCGGAAAGCAGCCTGTGCAGCGTATCGATGGTCGAAAAATCGGCGATGCCGTCGACCCGCTCCGGCCGGAAATGCCGCTGGAAAGCGGCGACGACGCCCTCCGTCTTTTCCAGATAGTTCCCATCGATTTCAATATCATAGCCGTAGAGCGACAGCATGGTCTGCAGCGCCTCCACCGGCTGGCCGGCATCGCCCCGCTGGAAGAAGCGCCCGCCGGCGATCGGCGAGGGCTCGACCCAGTGCCCGACGCCCGCCGCATGAAGGCGCGCCCATGGGAACTTTTCACCCGGATCGACCTTGCGAACGGGGGCCACATCGCTGTGCGCGAGCACCCGCTCCGGGGCAATTCCCCACCTTTTGCCACAATCGAGACAAAGTTCGACGACCGCCTTGATCTGCGCATCGGGAAAATCCGGCAGGCCGCCGGGATGGCCCGGATTGGCGATCTCGATGCCGATCGAGGCCGAGTTGATATCGGTCTCGCCTCTCCAGAAGCTTTTTCCCGCGTGCCAGGCGCGGTCCTTCTCGCGCACGAGCTGCTCGACACGCCCGTCCTCATGCACGAAGTAGTGACAGGACACCTGGCTTTCCGGCGCGCAGAGCCATTTCAGCGCGCCGTCTGCCGTTTCCATGCCGGTATAGTGGAGGAGAATGATGTCCGGACGGCGCCCGCCGGCCCGCTCGCCGAAATTCGGCGACGGCGCGGCGCTCGCGCCGCGGTAGTCACATGTGAATGCGCTCATGCGGCGCAGCGTTCCTTCTCGATCGCCTCGTAGGCAGCGTTGAGCGCGGCCATGCGGTCGTTCGCGATCTGATGGAACTCGGCCGGCACGCCACGCGCCACCAGCCTATCAGGATGGTTCTCCGAAGCAAGCACCCGGTAGCGCTTGCGGATCTCGGCAAAGTCGTCGCTGGGCTTGACGCCGAGCACCTTGTAGGGGTCCCGCCCGCTGATATGGACGTGCCGCGCCGTGATCTGCTCGAAGCGCTCCTCGGCCATGCCGAAGATTTCCGCCACGCGGTTGAGGAAGGCCATTTCCTTCTCGTGGATCAGCCCGTCCGCCTTGGCGATGTGGAACAGGCCGTCGACGATGTCCTCGAGGATCGGGCAGTTCTTCTCGCAGGAGACGCACAGCGCCTTCATCTTCTCCGCATAGGCCTCGTAGCCCGCGACGTCCTGGCGCGCGAGGTTGTAGAGCCGGGCGACATTGGCCGCCTGGTTGTCGGGATACTTGAAGATGTCCTTGAAGGCATCGACCTCGGCGGTCGTGACGATGCCGTCCGCCTTCGCCATCTTTGCCGAAAGCGCGATCATGGCGACGGAGAAGGCCACCTGCCTGCGCGTTTCCGGATCGCCCTCGAAGAGCGTGCGCACGGCTTCGACCACCCCGGACAGCACGTTGCTGGCGGCGTCCGAGACCATGCCGACGAGGCGATCCCACACGGCACTGATGAAGCAACTTGGCGAATTCTGGAACATAAGGTGATCTTGATCAGACAATTGCAGGGAAAGCAAGGCGCCGGGCCACGATTTTACCCCGAATGACAAAATTTTGATGCCCCTCATTAAGTGGAGGCATCGAAATTTCGTGCGGCGTGTGAATCCCCGACGCCATTCCGTCATGGAGTGCGGATAAGTTCGCCGCGCCGTTCCCCTTCGGGGGATTCTGCGCTAGACAACGCCCACTTATCGAGACGTGCCGAAGCCGAGGAGGAATTATGGCCAAGCAGAAAGTCGCAATGCTGACCGCCGGCGGGCTCGCGCCCTGCCTGTCGTCCGCCGTCGGGGGCCTCATCGAGCGCTATAGCGACATTGCGCCGGAAATCGACCTCGTCGCCTACCGTTCGGGTTACCAGGGCCTCCTTCTTGCCGACCGCATCGACATCACCAGGCAGATGCGCGAGAAGGCGCCCCTCCTCCACCGCTACGGCGGCTCGCCGATCGGCAACAGCCGCGTGAAGCTGACGAATGCGGCGGACTGCGTGAAGCGCGGCCTCGTCAAGGAAGGCGACAATCCGCTGCGCGTGGCGGCCGAACAGCTTGCCAAGGACGGCATCACCATCCTGCACACGATCGGCGGCGACGACACCAACACGACCGCGGCCGACCTTGCCGCCTATCTCGGCGCGAACGGCTACAACCTCACCGTCGTCGGCCTGCCGAAGACCGTCGACAACGACGTGGTGCCGATCCGCCAGTCGCTCGGCGCCTGGACGGCGGCGGAAGTCGGCGCCGGCTTCTTCGACCATGTCAGCAACGAGCAGAGCGCCGCGCCGCGCACGCTCGTCGTGCACGAGGTGATGGGCCGCCACTGCGGCTGGCTCACCGCCGCCACGGCCCGCGCCTACATCCAGAAGACCAGCGCCAACGAATATGTCGAAGGCTTCATGATGAACACGCAGCTGAAGAACATCGACGGCCTCTACCTGCCGGAGATGGACTTCAACCTGGAGGCCGAGGCGGAGCGCCTGAAGGCGATCATGGACCGCACCGGCTTCGTCACGCTCTTCGTGTCGGAAGGCGCCTGCCTCGACGCCATCGTCGCCGAGCGCGAGGCCGCCGGCGAGACCGTCAAGCGCGACGCCTTCGGCCATGTGAAGATCGACACGATCAATGTCGGCAACTGGTTCTCCAAGCAGTTCGCCGCCCTCCTCGGCGCCGAGCGCTCCATGGTGCAGAAGTCGGGCTATTTTGCCCGTTCCGCGCCGGCGAACCGCGACGACCTGCGGCTCATCCAGAGCATGACCGACCTTGCGGTCGAGAGCGCGCTCAACAAGGTCTCGGGCGTCACCGGCCACGACGAGGCGCAGGGCGGCAGGCTGCGCACCATCGAGTTCCCGCGCATCAAGGGCGGCAAGCACTTCGACACCTCGGTAAAGTGGTTCGGCGAGGTGATGGACGTCATCGGCCAGAAGTGGAAGCCGGCCGCCTGAACGATGCCGCGCAGAATGCGCGACGACGCTCCCCGGATCGCCCGCCGATCCGGGGCTTTTTTTCGTTTCCGGCCGGTGACGGCGAGCCTCGGGCAGGCTGCCGCCGGGGCATCGCCGGCCCTGCGGGTTGCCGCCCGGCCGCCGATCGGCTATGAGCGAGGCACGGCCACGGCCGATTGATTTGCAAACGCCCGGGCGTTCCGGCGCCCGCGCACCCCGGCAAACCGAGAACCACGACCATGGCAAAACCCTCCGTTCACCGTCCGGCCCGCATGTCCGCGCTTGCCTGCGCGGGCCTTCTGGCAACGCTTGCAGGCTGCGCGAGCGTCGCCGAGGACGTGACGGCGGCAAGGACCGTGACCCCCGCTTCGGCGGCGACGACGGACATTGCCGCGACGGAGGGTGCGGCAACGGAGGTCGCCTATGCGGCCCTTCCCGTCGCCAAGCCCGGTACCGAGGACACGCCGGAAGCCCTGCCGTCGCCGATCGCCGTTGCCGGCGAGGCTGCCGTGCCCGTTTCCGCCCTCGCGGAAGCCAAGCCCGTGACGGGCGCCGCCGCGGCCACCGCCGCGCTTGCCGGCAATACGGCCGACGCCGTCGATCCGCTCGCCGGCATGCCGCAGTCCCACGACACGGTCATCGGCGTCTCCGTCATGGAGCCCGGCTTCGACACGGGCGAGCCGGAAGGCCTCGAACAGCTTGTCGCCAGCCGCAAGATCGTGCCGATCGCAAAGCCGGCGCTGCTCAGCAATGCGGTGCTCACCACCGAGGGAGGCCTCGTCGTGCGGCAGGCCGAGCAGCCGGTGCAGAAATCTGGCACGCCGATCGACGGGCTGATCACCAAGTACGCCGCCATCTACGGCATTCCGGAATCGCTGCTGCACCGCGTCGTCAAGCGCGAAAGCCGCTACAATCCCAAGGCCTACAACCGCGGCCACTACGGCCTGATGCAGATCAAGTACGCCACGGCCAGGAGCATGGGCTACGAAGGCCCGGCCGAGGGCCTGTTCGACGCCGAGACGAACATCAAATATGCCGGCAAGTACCTGCGCGGCGCCTGGCTCGTCGCGGACGACAAGAACGACGGCGCCGTGCGCCTCTACGCGGCAGGCTACTACTACCACGCCAAGCGCAAGGGCCTGCTCGACGAGACCGGCCTGAGATAGGCACGGCAACGCCCCCTCATCCCGCTGCCGCGAGGGGCTTTTACCGCGTCGGCTTCAGCCAGAACGACATGGGCTTCCCGGTTTCCTCCTTCTCGCCGATGTCCTGCCAGGAAAGCATCGTGCGCAGATCGGCGCGATGCTCATAGCCGCGCCTGGCCCAGAATGCGTCGAGCGGCACGTAACCGGCCGGCCGCATCGGATGATCCGCCGGCCGTTCGACGGCGCAGAACGCGCACCAGTCGAAGCGGCCGAGACGGCGCGCATAGGCCTCCCGCTCCTCGAAGAAGCGCACGCCGAGCCCCCGCCCCCGGTAGGCGGGCAGCAGCACCGATTCACCGAAATAGAAGACCTTTTCCGGGTCGATGCCGGCCCCGATGAAGGGAGCCTTGAAGCTGTCCGCGGCGTCGGTCATCGGCACGCCGGTCGAGGCGCCGACGATCCGTTCGCCGTCGAGCGCCAACACGAAAAGGCTTTCGGGCGATTGCGCATAGGTGGCAAGGTAGGAGGCCTCGTAGTCCTCGCTGCCCTCGTAGAGATAGGGAAAGGCGCGGAAGACTTCGATGCGCAGGCGCGCAAGGTCCGCGATGTGCGGCGTCACGGCCTTTCCATGGACGATCTTGATCTGCATGATACGTGAATGTTCCCAAAGGCTTGAACAATGCTATAAGGCGGTCGGGTTTACCCGAGCGACAACGATATGAGGGATGACATGCCGGCAAAAGAGACGATCCGTGCCTATTACGACGCTTTCAACAGGCAGGACATGGAGGCCTTCTTCGATCTCTTGCACGAGGATGTCGTCCACGACATCAACCAGGGCGGCCGGCAGGTCGGCAAGGACGCCTTCCGCGACTTCATGGCACACATGAACCGCTGCTACCGCGAGACGCTGACGGACATCGTCGTCATGTCGAACGACGACGGCACGCGCGGCGCGGCGGAATTCGTCGTCAACGGCCAGTACCTCGCCACCGACGAGGGCCTGCCGGAAGCGAACGGCCAGACCTACGTGCTGCCGGCCGGCGCCTTCTTCGAGATCTGCGACGGCAAGGTGGCGCGCATCTCCAACACCTACAACCTCAACGACTGGATCGCTCAGGTCGGCGCCTGATCGGCCTGGAGCTTGGAGGCATCCAGCACATCGAGGATGCGCCTGACCAGCGGCTGGGGCCGATAGCCCAATCTCGACGGCGTCAGCCCCAGCCGGATCACCGCGAGCCTGCGCGAGGGAATGATCGCGGCCGACTGGCCGTCATGCCCGAGGACCCAGAACGTCTCGTCCGGCAGGCCGTGATCCGTATCGTCTTCTCCGCCCGGCCCCTTGGTCCAGGTCTGCATGCGGCTGTAGGCGCCTGCGGACACCTCGGTCGGCGTCGCCATGGCCGCGACGAACCCTTCCGGCAGCATCCGGCTTCCCTTCCAAACGCCGTCGTTCAGAAGCAGCAGCGAGAAGCGCGCCCAGTCCCGCGCGGTCGCGTACATATAGGAGGAGCCGACGAATATCCCCGTCTCGTCCGGCTCCATGACCGCGCTTGCCATGCCGAGCGGCGCGAACAGCGCCTTGGCCGGGAAGGAAAGCGCCTGCACGCGTCCGCCGAGCGCGCCCATCCAGATGCGCGAGAGCAGCACCGCCGTGCCGCTCGAATAGTTGAACTTCTCGCCCGGATTGGCTTCGAGCGGCAGCGACAGGGCGAAACGCGTCATGTCGGGCTCGAGGAAGAGCATGCGGGTCACGTCGGTGACGGAGCCGTAGCTTTCGTTGAAGGCGAGCCCGCTTTCCATGGCGAGCAGCTGGGCAAGCGTGATCTTCGAACGCGCATCGCCTCGCCACTCGGGAAAGAGGTTGTCCATCTGCGGGGAGAGCGCACCGGCCTGCATCAACCGGCCGATCAGGGCGGCGTTGACCGACTTGGTCATCGACCAGCCGAGCAGGGGCGTCGCGGCGGAATAGCCTTCGCCATAGGCCTCGGCGACGATCCGGCCGTCATGGACGACCACGAGCGCCCGCATGCCCGGCCCGGCAAGCGCGGGGTCGGCCAAAAGCGCGGCAAGGCGCGCATCGGGCGTCACCGCCTCTCCGTCCGGCCAGGCGACGGCAGGATCGCCCGCCGGTATCTCCGGCAGCGGAACATCCGAAACCGCCTGCTCTGCCGCGCGGAAATCCCCGTCCGGCACGCCCGAGCAGCCGAACCCTTCATGGAAGGCCGCATGGCCCGGCGCGAAGAGGCCGAAGAGATGGGTCGTCACCGTCTTCCCGTCGAAATCGACGGCCTGCCGCATGAGCTTCAGCAGCGGGTGGCCGGGCGCCTGCACATCCTCGGCGAGCACCTCCGCCGGGTCGCGCCCGGCGATGAAGACATTGGAGCAGACGATCTTTGCGGCATAGCCAGACCCGACAAGAAGCAGCGCGGGCGGCGATACGATGAGCCAGCTTGCCCCCACCACGACGATGAAGGCAAGGAGGGAAAGCGCCCAGGCGGCCAGCCTGTAGAATCGTCTCATACAGCCTCTCCTTCCAGTCGGGAGACAATCAGGATTCCGCTGTCATGAAAAGGCTTTTTGCGCCTCAGGCGGAAAGCCGGTTTTCCGGCTGCATCAGGAAACCCAGGACGTCCGGCGCGGCGACCGGCTCGGAGATCAGATAGCCCTGCGCCTCGGAGGCCCCGCGCTGGCGGATGAAGTCGAGCTGGCTTTCCGATTCGATGCCCTCCACGGTCGTCGTCACCTGGAACGTCTGGCCGAGCTTCAGGATGATGTCGACGAGGTCGGCGTCCCGCTTGCTCTCCATCATCGCCCGCGCGAACGAGCGGTCGATCTTCAGCTGGTCGATCGGAAAGGCGCGCAGGTTGTTGATCGAGGAAAAGCCGATACCGAAATCGTCGAGCGCGACGCGCACGCCGTGATCGCGCAGCTCGCACAGGCTTTCGCGGATCACCGTCTCGTCCACGGAGAACACGGATTCCGTCACCTCGACCGTGAGGCGCCCCGGCGCAAGCCCGGTTTCGGCAAGGCACTGTTTCACATAGTCGACGAAGGCCCGGTCCTTGAACTGGTCGCCGACGACGTTGACGGCGACGCCGGTCGGTGCCGGCCACGTCGCCGCCTCCCGGCAGGCCTCGCGCACCACCCAGTTGCCGAGCGGCAGGATGAGGCCGGTCTTCTCCGCCGCCGGGATGAAGACGTCCGGCATGATCAGTCCCTTTTCGGGGTGCCGCCAGCGAAGGAGCGCCTCGAAGGAGCGCACCGAGCGGCTCTCCACGCCGACGATCGGCTGGTATTCGAGGAAGAACTCGTTTGAGGCGATCGCCCTGGCGAGATCGTGCTCGATCGCCGCACGCGCCTGCACGTCCGCGGCGAGCGCCGCATCGAAGAAGCGGAACCCGCTGCCGGGCGCCTCCTTGGCCTCGTAGAGAGCCACGTCCGCGCGCTTCAGGAGCTCGGACATGGATCCGTCGCCCGCCTCCATGAAGGTGACGCCGATGCTGCATCCGCTTGCCACACGGGTGCGCTTCAGCTCGAACGGTTCCTCGAAGAGGCCGCAGATCGTGCGGCAGACGTCCTCGATCTTGCCCTGCGAGGGTCGTCCCGGGACCGTCACGACGAATTCGTCGCCGCCAAGACGGTAGACCCGCGCCGCCGCTGAGAGCGCGCGTTTCAGCCGTCCGGCGATGGCCGCCAGCAACTGGTCGCCCACATCGTGGCCGAGGCTGTCGTTGACGAACTTGAAGCGGTCGAGGTCGAGGAGAAGCAAGGCGGGGCGGCTCTCCTCCTCGTTCGACTCCACGATGGCCTGGATGTCCCGCTCCAGGCAGAAGCGGTTCGCGAGCCCCGTCAGCCGGTCGTGATAGGCATCGTGCGTCAGGCGCTGCTCCGTCAGCCGGCGCTGGCCGAGTTCGGCGATCAATTGCGCCTTCGACCGGCCGATCTGGTAGAAGCCCACGCCGAAGAAGACGGGCATCAAGGCAAGCGCGGTGGCGGTCGGTGCGGAAAAGCCGAAGAGGCTCGCCTGCGCGTGATCGCGCAGGAGCTGGTCGGCGGCAAGGCAGATGGTTGGAAGGAAGGCTCCGAAGACCGATCCCGCCAGCGCATAGCGCTGCTCGACCTTCGGCAACAAGGTTTTCAACATCATGTAACCCTAAACCGTTGTTATCATGACAACAGGGTGCGCCGGCCCGTATCGGCCTCACGATGTTCTAGCGGACAAAGAATGACAGAGTGTTAAGGGTGTGTTGGCGTCCGCTCACAAGATTCAAGGGGGCTCATTTTCTTCGGAACCATGGGCGCCGTGACGCGTTCTTGCGGTTGTTGTCATTCGTGCGTGGGGCTTCGCGCGTTTATCGAGTGGGAAGGACCATCAAATGAAATCCATGATCTTCGGTGCCGCCGGCATCCTGGTAACCGCAGGTGCGCTGCCGGCTTTTGCGGCCGACATGACCGTTGCCGAACCGCCGGTGGAAACCCCGATCACCGAGGTGGCGGGCATTTACGACTGGGGCGGCTTCTATGTCGGTGTGAACACCGGCTATGCCTGGACGGGAACCGAATATTCCGATGGCGTCGGCGCCATCAACCGGGATCTCGGCGGCTTCGCCGTCGGCGCCTATGCCGGCTACAACTTCTTCAACGACGGCTTTGTCTACGGCGTGGAAGCCGACATCAAGCGGGACTTCAACGACGAACGCTTCGATGCGGGCGGCACGACGCTGGAAACGGAAACCACCTGGGGCGGCTCCGTCCGCGCGCGTCTCGGCTATGCCATCGACCGGACCTTGATCTACGGCACCGGCGGTTATGCCTTCACGCACGCCAAGCTGGAGGACGTCAATACCGGCGCGAGCGAGGGTGACACCCTGCATGGCTGGACGATCGGCGCAGGTGTGGAACACGCGTTCACCGACAATGTGGCGGGCCGCATCGAGTACCGCTACAGCGACTACAGCAAGTCGGACGTGTTCGACGCGGCCGGCGTGGACGGCGATATCGATTCGCATTCCATCATGCTCGGCGTGAGCATGAAGTTCTGATGATGAAGCCGGGGCGCGCACCCTAGCGCCCCGGCTCGATCGCCCGATAACCGCAATTTCACGAATATACGCGACAGGTCGAGGACCCGTCTCGCGCGCTCCCCTTTACGGCCCGGCCCATTCGAGGCAGGATTGGTAAACGCGCAACAACGGGACCTCCATGCGTCGGTTCATTCTGGCTCTCCTGCCCCTCGCCCTCCTCGCCTCCTCCTGCTCCACAACCGATTACGATCTCGTGTCCACGGCATCGCTGCAGCCGCGCTTCGAGGACAAGGACCCGCAGGATTTCGGCGCCCGCACGCCGCATCACCATGAGGTCCACGGCATCGACGTCTCGAAATGGAACGGGGACATCGACTGGCACGCGGTCAGGAAGAGCGGCGTCTCCTTCGCCTTCCTGAAGGCGACCGAAGGCACCGACCGCCTGGACAGCCGCTTCAGCGAATATTGGCGCGGCGCACGCGCCGCCGGCGTCGCCCACGCGCCCTACCACTTCTACTATTTCTGCTCGACGGCGGATGCCCAGGCGGACTGGTTCATCGCCAACGTGCCGAAGGAGGCCGTGCAGCTTCCACCGGTGCTCGACGCCGAATGGAATCCCGCCTCGCCGACCTGCAAGCTCCGCCCGCCGGCGGAGGAGGTACGCACCGTGCTGCAACGCTTCATGGACCGCATCGAGGCGCATTACGGCAAGCGGCCGATCATCTACACGACGGTGGACTTCCACCGCGACAACCTCGTCGGCCATTTCGGGAACTATCACTTCTGGCTGCGTTCGGTCGCCAACCATCCGGAAAACATCTATCCGGCGCGCAAATGGGCGTTCTGGCAATATACGTCCACGGGCGTCGTTCCGGGCATCTCCGGCGACACGGACATCAACGTCTTCGCCGGCTCCGCCAAGAGCTGGAAAAAATGGGCCGCCACGGCTTCCCGCTGATCCCCGCGGCAGCCGCGTGACAGGGAAGGGCCGGCAAGGAGCGGCAGCACGACGCGCTTGCCTTTTTCTTCTTGCTTCCGTCACATTCATCTGAGACAGCCGGGCCAGCAACGGACCCAAGGAGCATTGAGATGCGGCAAAACCTGAAGACGACACTCGCGGCAAGCCTCACGGCCTTTCTTCTCGCCGGCAGCGCGCACGCCCAGTCCGCGGCAGCCTGCGGCGGCGACGTCAACGCTTTCCTGGAAGGCGTGAAGGCCGAAGCGGTGGCACGCGGCGTTCCGGCCGATGTCGCCGACCGGGCGCTCGCCGGTGCCGCCATCGACCAGAAGGTTCTGTCGCGCGACCGTGCCCAGGGCGTCTTCCGCCAGACCTTCCTCGAATTCTCCAAGCGCACGGTCAGCCAGTCGCGCCTCGACATCGGCCGCAGGAAGCTGAAGGAGCTCGCGCCCGTCTTCGCCCGCGCGGAGCAGGAATTCGGCGTACCGGGGCCGATCATCGCCGCCTTCTGGGCGATGGAGACCGACTTCGGCGCCGTGCAGGGCGATTTCAACACCCGCAACGCCCTCGTGACGCTGTCGCACGACTGCCGCCGCCCGGAACTCTTCCGCCCGCAGCTTCTCGCCGCCATCGAGATGGTCGGCCATGGCGACCTCGACCCGAACGGCACGACGGGCGCCTGGGCCGGCGAGATCGGCCAGGTGCAGATGCTGCCGAAGGACATCATCGAGTTCGGCGTGGACGGCGACGGCGACGGCCATGTCAACGTCAAGCAGAGCGCGCCGGACGCCATCCTCACCGCCGCGAAGTTCATCCAGCACCTCGGCTTTGCGAAAGGCCAGCCCTGGATCCAGGAGGTCTCCATTCCGGACGTGCTGCCCTTCGAGAAGACCGGCCTGCAACCGGGCATGAAGGCGGCCGACTGGTTCGCCCTCGGCGTCAGGCCGCGCGACGGCGACACGTCCTTCGGCCATCTCGAAGCCTCGCTGGTGCTGCCGCAGGGCCGCAAGGGCCCGGCCTTCATCACCTATCCGAACTTCAACATCTATCTCGAATGGAATCAGTCCTTCATCTACACGACGTCGGCCGCCTATTTCGCGACCCGCCTTGCCGGCGCCCCGCCCTATGAACGCGGCAATCCGGAGGAAGGCCTTTCCGAGGAGAGCATGAAGCAGCTCCAGACCAAGCTCCAGAGCCTCGGCCACGACGTCGGCAAGATCGACGGCATCCTCGGCTCCGGCACGCGCGCGGCGATCCAGAAGGAGCAGCTGCGCCTCGGCATGCCGGCCGACGGCTGGGCGACGCAGGCCCTGCTCTCGGCCCTCTGACGGAAAGCGGGTGGCTGACCGCCTCCCCGATGGTATAGGACATCCGTGATCTGACGCGGCGGTCGAGCCGGCCATGCGCCGTTTTTTTGCTTGATGCATGCAGGCCCGTCAGGCCTCTGGACGTTTCGGGAAGCGGGGAAAGCGATGGAACAGCGGGCAGCAGCAACGCGCATGGACGCCCGGACCTGGGGCCTGCTCGCGCTCCTCGGCATGATCTGGGGCGGCTCCTTCTTCTTCGCCCGCGTCGCCGTCGCCCATGTGCCTCCGGCGACGCTCGTGCTGCTGCGTGTCGCAATCGCCGCCCTCGCCCTCCACACCTACGTCGCCGGCCGTTTCGGCATCTATGCGACGCTGCGCGCCCGCTGGCGCGAATTCCTGCTGCTCGGCCTCATCAACAATGCCGTGCCGCATATGCTGATCTTCCTCGGGCAGACCGAGATCGGCGCGGGCCTCGCCTCCATCCTCAACGCCACGACGCCGATCTTCACCGTGCTCATCGCCAACCGGTTGACCGCGGATGAAAAGCTCTCGTCCGGAAAGATCGCCGGCTGCCTCATCGGCCTCGTCGGCACGGCGGTTCTGATCGGCCCGCGGGCGCTCGCGCCGTTCACCGGCGACAGCGGACCGCCGCTCTGGGCCGTCCTCCTGCCTGTGCTTGCCGCCGTCTCCTACGGCTTTGCCGCGACCTACGGCAAACGCTTCCGCGGCGTCGCCCCGCCCGTCACCGCCGCCGGCCAGCTCACCGCCTCCACGCTCCTGATGCTGCCGGTCTCCTTCGCCCTCGATACACCCTGGCAACTGCCTCTGCCGCCGCTTTCCGCGATCCTCGCCGTCCTGGCTCTGGCGCTTCTCTCGACCGCCTACGGCTACATCCTGTTCTTCCGAATCATGGCCGCGGCCGGAGCCACCAACACCTCGCTCGTCACGCTGCTCGTGCCGCCGAGCGCCATCCTCGCCGGCATGCTCTTCCTCGGCGAACGGCTGACGTCGCTCGGCGTCCTCGGCATGGCGCTGGTGCTGCTCGGCCTCGCGGTGCTCGACGGACGCCTTTTCGCCCGCCTGGGACGCCGCTGAAAAAACGTCGGGAACAAAGCGCTTTCCCGGCCGTTTCCCGGCAATCCGCCGGATTGCGCGCCCGACTTGCGCCACAATGGTAAATGCACAGTGTCGGCATTCGTCATCTGGTAGGGATTGTGAATTTTTTGTGGCGGAAACGATAAAGGAGGAAATTCAGCAGGTTAGCGTTGTGAATAACCATTCGGCGGAGCCCGGATGTTGCAATGCAGCAACAAAACGCCTTTCCAACCCGCTTTCTTCGGTCGTAATATCGGACCGTAACGCAAGGAGGTAAGCCATGGGACTCACACATTCCTTGAATGTTCTGATGATCAGTGCAGCGTTCCTCTTCGTCGCAACGATGATCTTCATCTGAAGCGACTCAAGCGAAGGCCGAAAGGTCAGGGAGAAAAACAAGAAAACCCTGCGGAAACCTATTCAGGCAAAGTGCATGGCCCCGGAGACGGCGCCATGCATTTTCATTTCGGGCAGGGAGAAATCTCAGGCCGCGGCGCCCGCAGCGCGGCTCCGGTCGATCTTCGCAAAGCCCGCGCCGTCGCAGACCGCCGATACCAGCGTCGCCCGGTTCATCGTATAGAAATGGAATTCGCTGATGCCGCGGGCGATGAGGTCGTTCACCTGGCGGATCGCAAGTTCGATCGCCAGGGCCGCGCGCTCCTGCGGCCGGTCGTCGACCGGTCCCATGCGCTCGGCAAGCCAGGCCGGCACGCTGGCGCCGCACAGGCCGGCGAATTTCTGGACCTGCGCGAGATTGTGCACCGGCAGGATGCCCGGCACGACCGGAATGGCGATGCCCGCCTTGCGCACCCGCTCCAGATAGCGCTCGAAATCGTCGTTCTCGAAGAAGAACTGCGTCAGCGCCCGGGTGGCGCCGGCATCCACCTTGCGCTTCAGCATGTCGATATCGGCCGCGACGTCCGGGCTCTGCGGATGCTTTTCCGGATAGGCGGAGACGGAAACCTCGAAATCGGCGATGCCGCGCAGGCCCGCCACGAGCTCTGCGGCATTGGCATAGCCGCCCGGATGCGGCCGGTAGGCCGTGCCGATGCCGCCCGGCGGATCGCCGCGCAGGGCCACGAAATGCCTTACGCCCACCGCCTGGAAATCGGCGACGACGGCATGCACCTCCTCCTTCGTCGCGCCCACGCAGGTCAGATGCGAGGCGGCCGGCAGGCCCATCTTCAGGAGATGGTGCACGGTCGCCAGCGTCGGCGCCTTTGTGGAACCGCCGGCGCCGTAGGTAACCGACATGAAGCCCGGCTCATAGGCCGAAAGCGCGGCGGCCGTCTCCCAGAGCTGGCCTTCGGCCTCCGCCGACTTCGGCGGGAAGAACTCGAAGGACAGGCGGATGTCCTTGCGGGCTGGGCTTGCGGTCGCCGGCTTCATGTCAACTCCTCCTGCGGATCGCGATGGGGTCGGCCGCCCGTTCGCGCTGGTCGCGGGCAAGCCATATGGTCACGGTGAGCGCATCGGCCGCCGAATGCGCGGGTTTAAGGTCGACGACCTCCTCGACGGCGAGCCCCGCCTTTTCCAGCCATTCGGACATGGTCTGGTGCGAGAAGCCGAGGCGGATATGGGCATGCTCGTCGCGCAGGTGCTCCAGCGCGTGCGGCGCAAGGTCGATGATGGCAAGGCGGCCGCCGGGCGCCAGCATGCGCGCCGCCTCCGCGATCGCCGCCTCCGGCTCGTCGAGGAAGTGCAGCACCTGGTGGATCGTCACGACGTCGAATTCGTCGCGCTCCAGCGGCAGGTTGAAGATGTCGCCGTGGCGGATCGAAGCCTTGGTGATGCCGGCGCGGTCGAGATTGGCCCTCGCGACCGCCAGCATGTCGCGGCTGGCATCGACGCCGACGCCGCGCCGGTAAAGCCCCTCGAAGAGCTGGAGGATGCGCCCCGTGCCCGTGCCGAGATCGAGGAAGGCATCGACCGGCTCGGTGCCGATCATCTCGGCAAGCCTTGCCTCCACCTCCGCCTCGCTGACATGCAGGCGCCGTACCGCGTCCCACTCCGCCGCGTTGCGGCTGAAATAGGCCTGCGCCTTGTCGGCGCGGATCTTCTTCAGGGCGCGCAGCCGCTCGTCGTCGCGCGCGAAGACCGCATCCGCCGGGTCGACGGCATCGAGAAGCCCGCGGGCGAGCGCGACGGCAGGTCCGCCCTGGCTGAGCCGGAAGAAGGCCCAGGCCCCCTCCTGGTAGCGGTCGACGAGCGCAGCTTCCGCAAGCAGCTTCAGGTGGCGCGAAATGCGCGGCTGGGACTGGCCGAGGATGTCGGTGAGGTCCGTCACCGTCAGGTCGCCGTGCGAGAGCAGCGCGATGAGGCGAAGGCGCGTCGGCTCGCCCGCCGCCTTCAGGATCTCCACGATGTCGTCCAGTCCGAGTTTCTGCGTGTCGCCCATGGTCTTTCCAATCAAGACATAAAGATATGTTTATGTGATTAACCCGCACCGCGCAAGAGCCAATCCGTAACGCGATCTTCCCATCAACAGCCCCAAAGAAAAACCCCGGCGAACCGGGGTTTTTGAGTGGCCAATAAAAGACGTTCTCTGCGGCCGCCCCTCATCGCTGCCACAGGCTTCCTTCTCCCCGCAAGCGGGGAGAAGGAAGCCTGTGGCAATGCCTTGCCGGATAATCGAGGAAAACAGTGCGGCAATGTCCCCGCTTGCGGCGGGAAGGCGCGGGCAGGCGCATGAGGGCATTCCCCCACCCCACCGGCCGAGACCCCGGTCAACGCGTCAGGCGCTTGTAGGTCACGCGCCTCGGGTTCACCGAATCCGGGCCGAGGCGGCGGATCTTGTCCTTCTCGTAGTCCTCGAAGTTGCCCTCGAACCATTCCACATGGCTGTCGCCCTCGAAGGAGAGGATATGGGTGGCCAGGCGGTCGAGGAACATGCGGTCGTGCGAGATGATGACGGCGCAGCCGGCGAAGTTCTCCAGCGCGTCTTCCAGCGCGCCCAGCGTTTCCGTGTCGAGGTCGTTGGTCGGTTCGTCGAGCAGGATGACGTTGTAGCCGCCCTTCAGCATCTTGGCGAGGTGCACGCGGTTGCGCTGGCCGCCCGAGAGCGTGCCGACCTTCTGCTGCTGGTCGCCGCCCTTGAAGTTGAACGCGCCGCAATAGGCGCGGCTGTTCATCTCGTGCTTGCCGAGCTTGATGACGTCGTTGCCGCCGGAGATTTCCTCCCATACGGTCTTGTCGCCGTTGAGCGCATCGCGGCTCTGGTCGACATAGCCGAGGTCGACCGTGTCGCCGACGACGATCGAGCCCGAATCCGGCTTTTCCTGCCCGGTGATCATGCGGAAGAGCGTCGTCTTGCCCGCGCCGTTCGGACCGATGACGCCGACGATGCCGCCCGGCGGCAGCTTGAAGCTGAGGTTCTCGATGAGGACGCGGTCGCCATAGGCCTTGGTGAGGTTTTCCGCCTCGATGACCGTGTTGCCGAGGCGCTCGCCGACCGGAATGACGATCTGCGCATCGCCGGGCCGTCGGTCGGCGGCGGCCTTGACCAGTTCGTCATAGGCCTTGATACGGGCCTTGGACTTTGCCTGGCGGGCCTTCGGCGAGGAGGCGATCCATTCCTGCTCGCGGGCGAGCGCCTTCTGGCGGGCGCCCTCCTCGCGCTCCTCCTGCGCCATGCGCTTGGCCTTGGCCTGGAGGTAGGCGGAGTAGTTGCCCTCGTAGGGAATGCCGCGGCCGCGGTCGAGTTCGAGGATCCAGCCCGTGACGTTGTCGAGGAAGTAGCGGTCGTGGGTGATCATCAGCACGGCGCCCGGATATTCGCGCAGGTGCTTTTCCAGCCATGCGATCGTCTCGGCGTCGAGGTGGTTGGTCGGTTCGTCGAGCAGCAGCAGGTCGGGCTGCGAGAGCAGCAGCTTGCAGAGCGCGACGCGGCGCTTCTCGCCGCCGGAAAGGCTGTCGACCGAAGCCTCGCCCGGCGGGCAGCGCAGCGCGTCCATCGCCATCTCGACCTGGCTCTCGAGGTCCCACAGGTTCTGGCTGTCGATGATGTCCTGGAGCTTGGCGCCCTCGTCCGCCGTCTCGTCGGAATAGTTCATCATCAGTTCGTTGTAGCGGTCGAGGATCGCCTTCTTGGCGGCAACGCCTTCCATGACGTTCTCGAGCACATTCTTCGAGCCGTCGAGCTGCGGCTCCTGCGGCAGGTAGCCGAGCGTGGCGCCTTCGGCCAGCCACGCCTCGCCGGTGAACTCCTTGTCGAGCCCGGCCATGATGCGCAGCACGGTCGACTTGCCCGCGCCGTTCGGGCCGAGGATGCCGATCTTGGCATCCGGGTAGAAGGACAGGTGGATGTTCTCGAGGATCTTCTTGTTGCCGTAGGCCTTGTTGAGCCCCGACATGTGGTAGATGAACTGACGTGCCATGAAAACGCGCTCCGGATCGGACAAATTTGCCCGCTATGTAGGCGAATTCTCCGCCCGCGGCAATCTGCGAAAGCCGCCGCGCACAGGCCGCGCCCTCCGTCCGTCCGCTATCGCAGGGCGCCATGATCGATGCGGAAAAGCTGGAAGCGCGTTTCCGCCGGCGGGGCGACCCGCATGAGTCCCGGCCAGTCCTTCCCCGCCGAGAGGGCCGCATAGAGCGGAGCGAAGGACGGATCCGATTCCAGCGGAAAACGGCAGACGGCGACATAGTCGAACGGCGCCAGCGCCGCCTTGCGAACGGCGGGGTCTGAGGACAGGAACGCTTCGTACATGCGCCTCATGCCGGGCGAGGCCCTGTGGAACGGGATCGCGGCGACGGAAAACCCGGCGGGCGCGTGTTCCAGCAGCGGCAGGGACAGACCGTTCGGCAGGGCGATGCGGCCCGGCGCAACGGTGGCCAGCACCGAGAAATCCTCACCCGCGCATTGGTCGAACGTCATATAGTCCACGGCATCGAAGGCGCGCGGCGTCAAAGGGATCGCGAGATAAGGTAGGATGAAGGCTGCCAGACAGGCCGATACCGCCGCCGCGACCACACGGCGCATCCGGGTATCGTTCCTCACCGAGAGAAACCAGCCGACGATTGCGGGAAGGGCCAAGGGCACCAGCGCGGCCGGAAAGCGGATATAGCGCGTCAGGACCAGGGTGAGGACATAGGCTGCAATCATCAATGCGTAGACGATTGCCGGCGCAACGCCGCCCCTGCGAGACCGCGCCCAAAACACGGGCAGGAAAAGGACCAGCATGACCGCAAGCAGGGCCAACAGCGCGATGTGCCCGAACTGATTGTGCGTGCCGTAATATTGCAGGACACTCTGCTCCTGCCATATCCGTTCGAACCAGTACCGGCGCGAGAGCGGATCGATCATCGAGTAAGGCCCCGCACGGCAGGCGGGGAACAACCAGGCCGCGGCGGCAAGCAGCCCGGCGGAGGGGACCGTAAGCAGGCCGGCCCTGGCCATCAGCGGGAACCGGGCCGGAACGACGAACCCCACCACTCCGAAGATCAGCGAAAAGCCCACCATCAGCACGATATACGGCGCGGAAAAAGCGTCGCACTGTACGGAGATACTTCCCGCAAGACCGAGGAAGGCGGCCGCCGAGGCAAGGGTCGTGGCGATCATGGACAGCGACGCGGCGACAAGCACGTCTCGGCTGCGGCGGACATGGAAAAGATAGGCAGCGACAAGACCCGCATAGGAAAGGACGACGAACGGCAGGCACTCGAGCCCGATCACCACGGAAAGCGCACTTCCCGCCCCGACGAGCGCTCCCCCAAGCCGATCCCACCGGCAAAAGCCCGCAGCGATTGCCAGCAACAGGAGGAGCTGCATATTGTGATGATCGATGCGCCCAGGTGCGAACTCCAGCACCGCGAAGGACATCAGCAACGTCATGAGCATGAGCGAGACTGCCTCAGCAGTCCGCGACATGGTGACGTCACGCGACAAATGCCCTACGATGAAGGCCGCCAGCATGCTGAAACCGGCCAGCATCATCGGCGGCCAGAGCCAGAAGGCCGCTTTCAGCGCCGTCGCCTGCGGCAGGAACCACGAGAACGACCCTGCAAGCAGCGCATAAGGCAGATCGATCAGTCGGGACCATGGTGACACATAGGGATCGGGCGTCGCGACAAAAGGAAGGGTCAGGTCGAACCAGCTTCCCCTTGGCGACAGGAGATGGGCAATCTGCAATGCGCGCAGTTCATCGTCGACGTCGGCGTGAAAACGCACACCGTCAGCCATATCCGCCAGGACAAGGATGAGAGCGGTACAAAAAACCAGACCGAAAGCCTGCAGTCCGGACAGCCTCTCGGAGGGAGCCGCACGACAGGCTTCCCCGGTAAGACTATCCGTCATGCCCTGCCCCCCTTGTTACCGATATGTCCGCACTCTAACGCGGCTTCGCTTAATTTTGGGTTGTTCGGGCTTCAAGCCACGCGTTTCCGCTGCCGGCCGGCCGATGAAAGCTTTCCCGGCCGTTCCAGCCCGTCATCCCGCCGGCCCTTCCCCCGTCATCCCGCCGGTGCAGCGGGATTTCGTCGGGGACGAGCCGGCGATCAGGGTTGCCAGCGCACCCTCGCCGGACGCAAGGCCGATGGTGAAGCCGGTCACGACGGTCTTGCCGCCCGCCTTGCGGCAGGTGAGGCGCACCCGCTCGCCGGCGCCGGAACCGAAGGCGGCGTCGAAGGCGGCGCGGACCTCGGCAAGCGTCACGCTGCCGCCCGCCTTGCCGGTGAAAAGCGTGCGGACCGGCGAGGCATTGAGCTCATCGAGGAGATCCAGCGAGCGGCTGTAGTAGGTTTCCGCCGAAGCGGCCATGCAGCTGCCGCTTCTCAGCCATTGCTGCCTGTCGAGGCCGATGCGCGCCGCGGGCATGGCCGTAAGCAGGCGCTTCTTCGTGCCCGAGGCGAGCGCGATTTCGGGAAGATCCGTCCACTTGCCCTTGCGCGCCTGCTGCTTGAGATCGGCTTCGATGCCGCAATAGCTCTTGCGCGCCTGGAAGCGGCTATGCAGCGAGAATTGCCTTGCGGCGGGCGATGCCGCGGAGAAGTCCGCACAGCCGCGGCTCTTCGGGCGCGCCATGCAATAGCCCGGCTGCCAGCTGACGGACAGGATCTCGCGCGTCCCGCCGCCCGCCGGCGCGGATTGGGCGCGCGCAAGGCCGGCCCCCAGGAAAAGGCAGGCACACGCGACGAGAAAGGAAAAGGCGACGTGGAAGGACAAGGCAGCTTTCGTCTTCATGACCGGCTCCCGAGAAAGAGAACAAAACAAGATCATATACAACCAAAAATCCAAAAAACGCAACCAGGAATCGGGAAAATCCCGAAATACGGGAACGAATAAAGAAATACACGCCGCATCCCATTGTCTTTGCATGGCAAATCGCGTTGACCTTTGCCAAACGGGAGGAAATGGCCGTGTTCTCAGAGGTCGAGACGCTGAAAAGCCCCAGCGGGGCGATGCTTGCGCTGCGGCACGAGCCGGCGCCCGGCGAGGCCCGCGGCGTCCTTCTTCTCAGCCACGGCCTTGCCGAGCACAGCGCCCGCTACGGGGATTTCGCAGCGCGCATCGCGGCGGAGGGCTTCGCGGTCTACGCCCACGATCACCGTGGCCACGGCTTCACCACCGCGCCGGATGCGCCGCGCGGCCAGTTCGCGGCGAGGAACGGCATCGAGCGCGTGCTCGAAGACATGCGCGCCGTGCGCGCGTTCGCGGCCGGCCGGCATCCGGGCCTGCCGGTCGTGCTCTTCGGCCATTCGATGGGCGGGCTGCTGGCGCTCGCCTTTGCCGAGGCCTACCCGGCCGATATCGACGCCCTCGCCGTCTGGAACTCCAATCTCGAGCCGGGCCTTGCCGGGCGGCTGGCGCAGGTGCTGCTGGCGGCGGAACGGATGCTGAAGGGCTCGGATGTGCCGAGCAGCCTCCTGCCCCGCCTCACCTTCGGCGCCTGGGGCCGGTCCATCGCGGATCGCCGGACGGCCTTCGACTGGCTGTCGCACGATCCGGCGCAGGTGGACGCCTACATCGCCGATCCGCTCTGCGGCTTCGATGTCAACGTCTCCATGTGGATCGACATTTTTGCCGTCACCTTCGCCGGCGCCTCCGGGAAAGGTATCGCCCGCCTGCCGAAAGGCCTGCCGGTCCATCTTGCCGGCGGCGACGAGGATCCGGCGACGGATCGCGGCCGGGCGGTGCTGGCCTTTGCCGAGCGGCTGAAAAAATCGCGGCTTGAGGAGGTCGACGCGATCGTCTATCGCGGCATGCGTCACGAAACGCTGAACGAAAGCCCGGCGCTGCGCGATCCCGCCATCGACGCCTTCGCAGGCTGGTTGAGGCGGGTCGCCGCGAAAAGGCGCCGGATCCCGGAACACACATGAGCACATCCGCCGTCACGCCGCTGCGCCACGAGGTCGGCCTCGGGCTTTTCCTCATGGTGCTCTCGGTGCTCGTCTCGCCGATCATCGACATCTTTGCCAAGCTGGCCGTCACCTCCGTGCCCGCGACGGAGATCACCTTCGTGCGCCTCCTCTTCCAGATGACGGTGCTGGGGCCGATCTGCCTGATGCGCGGCACGCTCCTGGACGTGACCTGGAGGAAGATGGGCCTGCATGCGGCCCGCGGCCTGCTGATGGCCGTCACCATGATCAGCTTCGTCACGCCGCTCGCCGTGATGGAGGTGGCCGACGCCATCGCCATCTTCTTCGTCGAGCCGATCATCCTCACCATCCTCGGCTCCATCTTCCTCAAGGAGACCATCGGCTGGCGGCGCTATACGGCCTGCGGCGTCGGCTTCTTCGGCTCGATGCTCGTCATCCAGCCGAGCCTCCAGGAGGTCGGCCCCATCGCGCTCCTGCCGGTGGTCGCGGCCTTTTCGCTCGCCCTCTTCTACCTCCTGACCCGGCTCGTCGCCCAGAAGGAAGACCCCTGGTCCATGCAGTTCTACGCCGGGCTGTGGGGCGCGCTCTTTGCCGGCCTGCTGCTCGTCGTCGGCGGCAGCGCGGGCATCGCCATGCTGACCCCCGTCATGCCGGACACGGCGAACACCCTCTACATCGCCGGCGCGGCCGTCGCCGCCACCATCGCCGGCGTGCTCGGCGTCTATGCCTATCGCTCCGCCCCGGCCTCCACGCTCGCGCCGCTGCAATACCTGGAGATCGTCTCGGCGACGATTCTCGGCTGGTGGGTGTTCGGCCACCTGCCGGACGCCGTGAAATGGCTCGGCATCGCCATCATCATCGGCTCGGGCCTCTACGTCATCTGGCGCGAGCGGCAAGTGGGCAAGACGGCGACGGCACCGCCCGTCTCCGCACCGATCTGACGAACGGAAAGTCCGGCGCGCACGGCAGACATCAAGTCAGTCTGAGGCGTCATGATCTCCGGCCCGCCTTTCGCTATCCTGCCCCCCGGCTTTTTGTTATCCAGGGTAAAACGGGCGGAAAGCCCGGCGGGCATCCTTGCGCGCCCGCCCTCAAGGGAGTGCACGATGGAGAAGTCGAACCTGCCGCTTTCCGGCATAAGGGTCATCGAGCTGGCGCGGGTCCTCGCAGGTCCCTGGGCCGGCCAGATGCTGGCCGACATGGGCGCGGACGTCATCAAGGTCGAGAACCCGGACGGCGGCGACGATACGCGCGCCTGGGGCCCGCCCTTCGTGACGGGCAAGGACGGCGAGAACCTTTCGGCCGCCTATTACCACGCCACCAACCGCGGCAAGCGCTCCATCGCCGTCGACCTCAAGACGGAGGAAGGCCGGCAAACCGTCCACCGCCTCGTCGCGACCGCCGACGTGGTGATCGAGAACTTCAAGGTCGGCGGCCTTGCCAAATACGGGCTCGACTACCAGAGCCTCGCCAAGAAGCATCCCAAGCTCGTCTATTGCTCCATCACCGGCTTCGGCCAGGACGGGCCCTATGCCGCCCGCGCCGGCTACGACTACATCGTGCAGGGCATGTCCGGCTTCATGTCGGTGACGGGCGCGCCGGACGGCGAGCCGATGAAGGCGGGCGTGGCCATCGCCGACATCTTTACCGGCATCTATGCCGTCACCGCCATCCAGGCCGCCCTCATCCATGTCATGAAGACCGGCAGGGGCCAGCATCTCGACATGGCGCTGCTCGACGTGCAGTCCGCCGTCATGGCGAACCAGAACATGAACTACCTCGCCTCCGGCAAGGCGCCCGCGCGGCTCGGCGATGCGCACCCGAACATCTCGCCCTACGAGGTCGTGCCGACATCGGACGGGCACGTCATCCTCGCCGTCGGCAATGACGGGCAGTTCAGGAAACTCTGCGGCATCCTGAAGCTCGACGGCGTGGCCGACGACGAGCGTTTCGCCACCAACCGCGCCCGCGTCGCCAATCGCGCGGAGGTGCGCCGCCTCGTCACGGAAGCGACCACGAGGCTTGCCAAGGCCGCGCTGCTGGAGGCCTGCGAGCGTGAGGGCGTGCCGGCCGGTCCCATCAACTCCATAGCCGAGACCTTCGACGACCCGCAGGTCAAGGCCCGCGGGCTGCGCATCGACCTGCCGGATGCGGACGGCAACCTCATCCCCGGCGTGCGCACGCCCATCGTCTTCTCCGGCACGCCGCTCGTCTACGACCGCCCGAGCCCGCGGCTCGGCGAACACACCGACGCCGTGCTGGCGGAACTCGAAACGCTCGAAGCAGGAAAGAAAAGCGCATGAAGTCCGGTGGCCAGCTGATCGTCGACGCCCTTATCGCCAACGGCGTCAAGCGTGTCGCCTGCGTGCCGGGCGAGAGCTACCTCGCGGTGCTCGATGCGCTGCACGACACGGATATCGACGTCATCGTCTGCCGCCAGGAAGGCGGCGCGGCGATGATGGCGGACTGCTGGGGCCGGCTCACGGGCGAGCCCGGCATCTGCATGGTCACGCGCGGCCCCGGCGCCACCAACGCCTCGGCCGGCCTTCACATCGCGCGGCAGGATTCGATCCCGATGATCCTCTTCATCGGCCAGGTGCAGCGCGACGCGCGCGAGCGCGAGGCCTTCCAGGAGGTGGAATACCGCCGCGCCTTCACCGAGGTCGCCAAGTGGGTGGCCGAGGTCGACGATGCCCGCCGTATTCCCGAATTCGTCACGCGCGCCTTCGCGGTCGCCACGTCCGGCCGGCCCGGCCCCGTCGTGCTCGCCCTTCCCGAGGACATGCTGACGGACGAGGTCGAGGCGGTTGCCGCGAAGGCCTACACGCCGGTGGAAGCCCATCCGGGCCGCAGGCAGGTGGAGGAGCTGGCCGGCCTGCTCGAAAAGGCCGAACGCCCCCTCGCCATCCTCGGCGGCACGCGCTGGTCGGCGGAGAGCGTCAAGGCCTTCACCGCCTTTGCCGAACGCTGGTCGCTGCCGGTCGCCTGTTCCTTCCGCCGCCAGATGCTGTTCGATCACCGGCACCCGAACTACGCCGGCGATTCCGGCATCGGCATCAATCCGGCGCTGGGCAAGGAGATCCGCGAGGCGGACCTCGTCGTCCTGCTCGGCGGGCGCTATTCCGAAATGCCGTCGGCGACCTACAGCCTGCTCAAGAGCCCCTATCCCGAGCAGAAGCTGGTGCACGTCCATCCCGATCCCTCGGAGCTCGGCCGCGTCTATCGCCCGGACCTTGCGATCTGCGCCGCGCCCGAGGATTTCGTCGCCGCGCTCGAAGGCCTCGCGCCGGGAACCGCGCCGCGCTGGGCCGCCCGCACAGCCGCCATGCACGAGGCCTACCTGAAATGGTCGACGCCGCCGACCGACGGCCCCGGCCGCGTGCGGATGGGTCCGATCATGGCCTGGCTGGAGGAAAACACGGCGGAAGAGACGATCTTCACCAACGGCGCCGGCAACTACGCCACCTGGGTGCACCGCTTCCACCGCTTCCGCCGCTTCGGCACGCAGGCCGCGCCGACCTCCGGCTCGATGGGCTACGGCCTGCCGGCCGCCGTCGCCGCCAAGCAGCTCTTTCCGGAGCGCGAGGTGATCTGCTTTGCCGGCGACGGCTGCTTCATGATGCACGGGCAGGAATTCGCCACCGCCGTGCGCTACAGGCTCCCGATCATCACCGTCGTCGTCAACAACGGCATCTACGGCACGATCCGCATGCACCAGGAGCGGGAATATCCGGGCCGCGTCAGCGCCACGGACCTCACCAATCCGGACTTCGCCGCTCTTGCGGTCGCCTATGGCGGCCATGGCGAGACGGTGGAGAAGACGGAGGACTTCGCCCCGGCGTTCCTGCGCGCCCGCGCCAGCGGCAAGCCGGCGATCATCGAGGTGAAGCTCGATCCGGAAGCCATCACGCCGACGCGCACGCTGTCGGATATCCGCAGCGGGAAGTGAGGTTGGGGGTATAGGCGCCCCGCATCCGCCTGCCGGCCCCTTCGGGGCGACCCATCACCCGCGGATGTGCCGCGTCTGCTCGTAGGTCTTCGTCGAGCGCATGCCGGAGCGGCAATAGCCGAGCATCGGGCGCGGCAATTCGTCGAGCGCGTCGACCATGCCGTTCACCGCCTCCGCCGTCACGCCCATCGGGCCGACGGGCACATGGGCCGCCTCGATGCCCAGTTCCCTGGCGCGCGCGGCGATGGCCGCGAATTCGGGCTGGCCGGGCTCCTCGTGGTCCGGACGGTGGCAGACGATCGACTTGAAACCCATGGCGGCGATCGCATCCAGGTCCTCGACGGTGATCTGGCCGGAAACGGAATATTCGTCGTTGATCTCGCGGATATCCATGGGAAGGTCCTTTCCGAAATAGCTGCGCTCATCGTTTAAGCCCGCGTTGCGGGAGCGTCAATCACGCGAAATCTAGCGCACCTCGAAGGCGAGCCCGTACCCCACGCTTTCGCCGGACGAGAAGCTCGGCGCCTCGCCGGAAGCGATCAGCTCCTCGCGGGGGGCCAGCCGGTGCGAGACCGGCTCGATGCCGAGCACCGCACAGCCCGGCGACTGGTTCCGCCAGACCTGCAGATAGGGCAAGGTATCGGTGCGGAAGCGGATATGGACGCTGCGCCCGCCGAGCGCGGCGATCGGCCCGATGGCGACCTGCGCCCAGCCGTGCGCGGCCGTCTCGGCCGCCGGCACGCAGAATATCCTCATGTCGCCGTCCTCGAAGCGCCAGGGCAGGCTGCCGCCGGACAGCATCGCGCCCGTCAGCCGCGTGTTTGCGTCGAAGAGGCCGGTGCCGAAGTTGATATGGTACATGGCGAAGGGCGGCCAGGATGTCTCGCCGGTATTGGTGACGAGGTCGTCGAGCGTGACATGCCCCGTCCGGCGGTCGGCCCGCCAGCGGCGCGCAAGGTCGGCCGTGCCGCCATGGGCGAGCGAGACGGCGACATGCGCCTCGCAGACCACCTCGCCCTCGTCCTCCTCGATCAGGATGTCGCGTGCCGGATGGGAGGAGAACGATCCGTGCAGCGGATAGCGCCGCCCGTCGGCCGCCCCCTCCACCGGCACGGGATGGCGGATGTGATCGGGCCCGCAGGTGAACAGGAAGCCCGGCAGCGCCCTGTCGATGCGCGGATCGCCGTCCGAGGGGATAGCCGCGCCCGGCGCGACGTCGACGCCGTGAAAGATCGCGCTGCCGACGTCGAGCACGGAATGCGGCGTCAGTTCCAGGCGGAACGACTGGTCTTGCGTGTCTGCGGTAAGGGCGAAGGTCATCCAAGGCTCCGGTGGCGGCGGGAAACGGCGGCATGCTAGGGACGGGCCGCCTGATCGCGTACAGACCCTAGAGCGAAGCTCCGCCCAGCGCCACCGGGCCTTCCTGCCCGGCCCACATCTTTTCACGGGAACCATCGCGCCCGATCGCAAGTTTTTGCCGGGCGTGTTGACGTTACGTTCACCATCGATTCAGTTTTTCCATATTAGGGTCCGAATTGAAGTGTTCCGTCCGCGCGATATATGCAATCTGGCAGGTCAACCATCGTGAATTCGATATTTAAAACAAGCATTTCGCTTCTGGCAGCGGCCTCCGTCCTCGGATTCGCCGTTGTGCCTGCCCACGCCCAGCAACAGTTTTCCGGCGATACGATCCTCGTCTCGCCGGACGGCGACATCCTCGACTACGTTCCGAGCGACGGCAGCGTGCGCTGGGCGCGCGACAGCCGCGGCCGCCGGGTCTTGGTCGATTCATGGGGCGACATCGTCGCCACGGCCATGCCGGCCGAGCGCTATTTCGCCCGGGGCGACGATTATCGCCCGCGCCGCGATCGCTACCGCGCGGTGCCCGGCTATCCCGAAACGAACCCGGATTATTTCCCACCGGCGCCCGAATCCGACTACGGCGACGACCTGACGACCGGCTCGGTGCCCGAAATGCGCGAGGCGCTGCCGGGCGATATCGAACGCCAGAGCCTGCCGGATGCCGATTTCGGCAGCCCGCAGTCGCTGCCCGGCCTCTCCGACGACGCCACCGACACGGCGTCCCTGCCGGACGGCGGCATCGATCCGAATGCCGAATTCGTGCCCGGCCCGCAATTCGAGCCGGCGACGGCGCTGGGCAAGATGTCGTCCGCCGAGGTCACCGCGCTTCAGGTGTTCCTCGACCGCGAAGGGTTCTCGCCGGGCGTGATCGACGGCAAGAAGGGGTCCAACGTCACCAAGGCGATCGAGGCCTGGCAGAACGCGACGGGCGAGAAGCTCGACCCGAACAATGCCGACGACATCCTGGAGCGCCTGCGCCTTTCCGGCGGCATGGCCTTCACGACGTACGAGATCACCGCCGCCGACGCGGCCGGCCCCTACGTGGCGGCGATCCCGGACGACTATGCCCAAAAGGCCGCGTTGCCGCACCTGTCCTTCACCTCGACCAGCGAGATGCTGGCCGAGAAGTTCCACATGGACGAGGCCTATCTGAAGGAGATCAACCCCGGCGTCGACTTCACCATCCCCGGCACGATCATCAAGGTCGTCGACACCGGCCCGGCCAAGACCGGCAAGGTGGCGAAGATCCTTGCCGACAAGGGCCGCAAGCAGGTGCTGGCCTACGACGAGAACGGCATGCTGATCGCCGCCTATCCGGCAAGCATCGGCTCGGCCGACACGCCCTCGCCCTCCGGCACGGTCACGGTCGAGCGCATCGCGCTCAATCCGGGCTACACCTACAATCCGAAGATCAACTTCAAGCAGGGCGACAACGACAAGATACTGACCCTCCAGCCCGGCCCGAACGGCCCGGTCGGCACGGTCTGGATCGCGCTTTCCAAGCCGACCTACGGCATCCACGGCACGCCCGAGCCGTCGAAGATCGGCAAGACCCAGAGCCACGGCTGCATACGCCTCACCAACTGGGACGCCACCGAGCTCGCCAAGATGACCAGCCCCGGAGTGACGGTCGAATTCGTCGACTGACGCTTTCGGCGCGGGCGATCACCCCCTCCTCCGTTCATGGCCGGGCTTGACCGGCCATCCATAAGCCTTTGAAAAGAGTGGCCCCTCGGGTCAGGCCCGAGGAGGGCGGCGTGCCGGGGCGGGCGTGCCATCGAACTGGGCCGGACGGCAGATGCCGGCCGGCTTTTTCGATTCGTCAGGCTGTTCAGGCGGCGCGGGTGTAGCCGGAATCTTCCGCCGGCTGGGCGGAGCCGCCGGTGCGGAAGGCGCTGAGCTGGGCGGCGATGGAAGCGGCCTCCTGCGTCAGCGCCTGGCTTGCCGCATTGGCCTGCTCGACCATCGCGGCATTCTGCTGGGTGATCTGGTCCATGGCGTTGACGGCCTGGTTGACCGCCTGCAGGCCCGTCGCCTGTTCGGCGGTGCTGGCACGGATGGCGTTGAAGACCGCGCTCACCTCGACGACCTGCGAAACGATCTGGCGCAGCGACTGCGCGACCTCGCCCACCGAGCGCACGCCGTCCTCGACCTGGCCATGCGACCTGGCGATGAGGTTCTGGATGTCCTTGGCGGCATCTGCGCAGCGCTGGGCGAGCGCACGCACCTCCGAGGCGACGACGGCAAAGCCGCGGCCCGCCTCGCCGGCCCGCGCCGCCTCGATGCCGGCATTGAGCGCAAGCAGGTTCGTCTGGAAGGCGATCTCGTCGATCACCTCGATGATGCTGGCGATGGCCGCGGAAGACGCCTGGATCTCGCCCATGGCGGTGATCGCCTCCTCGACGACCTCGCCGCTGCGCTGCGCGTTGTCGCGCGCGGCCATGACGAGCGCGTTCGCCTCATTGGCGCTCTGGGCCGTCTGGCGCACCGTGGTCGTCACCTCCTCGACGGCGGCGGCCGTCTCCTCCAGGTTCGCGGCCTGCCGCTCGGTGCGCTTTGCAAGGTCGTCGGAGGCGGCCGCGATCTCGCGGGCGCTCAGGTGAATGGAGCCGGCGCCCGCGCCGATATTGCCGATGGCCTGCGAGAGCGTGGAAATGGCATGGTTGAAGTCGTTGCGCAGCTCCTCGTAGGCCTGCGGCAGCGAACCGGTGATGCGCGCGGTGAGGTCGCCGTCCGAAATGCGCTTCAGCGCGGCGCCGAAGCTGTCGCTGACGAGCTTGCGCTCCTCGGCGAGAACCTGCGCCTGAACCGCCTGCTGCTTGGCGACGTCGGACGTGTCCATGTAGACGGAGATGGAAAGGTCCATGTCGAGGAAGATGGCCTTGAGCAGGCTCGAAAACCTTGCGGCGAACTCTTCCGGCCCGATTTCCTGCCGGGCAAAGAGACCCTGCTTCGGCCAGAGGGCCTTCACGGCCTCCGTCAGAAGATGCTCGACGATCAGTGCATAGCCGCCGATATACCAGCGCGGCTCCAGCCCGATGCGCGCGTGCACATGGCCGATCGCCTGCACCTTGGCGGCGTATTCACCGGTGAAATCGCCGGCGGCGATATTGACCCAATGGCCGAGCTGCGCGGTCTTGGCCCGGTTCATGTGCGCATCGTCGGAAAAGAGGTGGCTGACCTCCGGGCTCTTGCGCACGATGGCGTAGAACTTGTCGAGCGCCGGGCCCAGCTCCTTCTCGATGAAGGGCTTCAGGCTGCGCAACTGCTTCAGGGCTGCCTCGTCAAGGCCGAGATAGTCCAGACGGCGCGCGATGTCGTGGTTCTGGCTGGCGGTCTGAGCGGCTGGCTTCATTCTGCGGGGTATCCTGGCAACGCGTTGAACAACGGGAGGAAAGCGACGACGCTCCATCGGGAGGGCAATGCCGGCCGGCACGCCGAAGCCCGCAACCCTTCATGGGCCCTGCCGAAGGCACATGCGCCTTCACGGAACAGCTTTCTGACAGGAAATCATTAGGTTAGGCATGGTAAATTGTTCATTACCGTGCCGTGCGCCTATTTGCGGGAACGGCTGCGGCCAAATCGCGCAGCCGTTCCTGCCTTTCGTCAATTCCGCAACTCAAGCCACCCGCCGAAGCGTGCGGAAGAAACCCCGCTCCGCCGCCGTGCGCTGGCGCGAAGGCAGGAGCCGCAGCACGTCCTCGGTAAGAATTCAGATGCATTCGACGAAGAGGCGCCTCGCCGCGTCCAGCGTCAGTTCGACCGGGTTGCCGCCGGCCGTGGGGTCGACGACGGCCATTTCGGACATTTCCTCGATCCGGTCCGTGCCGACGCCGAGCGCGGAGAGCTTGTCGGGCACGCCGAGGTCCTCGCGCAGGCGCAGCACATAGTCGAAGAAGCCGTCGAAACCGCCGGCGATCCCGAGATAGGCGGCGGCGCTGGCGATCCTCGCCTCGATGGCCGGCCGGTTGAAGGTCAGCACCGGCGGCATCACGACGGCGTTCGTCATGCCGTGATGCGTGTTGTAGATCGCGCCGACCGGGTGCGACAGCGAGTGGATCGCCCCCAGCCCCTTCTGGAAGGCGACGGCGCCCATGGCGGCGGCCGACATCATGTGGGCGCGGGCCTCGATGTCCGTTCCGTCCCTGTAGGCGCGCGGCAGGTATTCCTTGACGAGGCGCATGCCTTCGAGCGCGATGCCCTGGCTCATCGGATGGTAGAACGGCGACGAATAGGCTTCCAGGCAATGGGCGAAGGCGTCCATGCCGGTGCCGGCGGTGATGACCTTCGGCATGCCGACCGTCAGCTCCGGGTCGCAGATCGTGACGGAGGGAAGGATCTTCGGGTGGAAGATCACCTTCTTGGTATGCGTCTCGGAATTGGTGACGACCGAGGCGCGGCCGACTTCCGAGCCGGTGCCGGCCGTGGTCGGCACGGCGACGATGGGCGCGATGCCGTCCGGATCGGCGCGCGTCCACCAGTCGCCGATATCCTCGAAATCCCAGACCGGCCGCGTCTGGCCCGCCATGAAGGCGACCGCCTTGCCGAGGTCGAGGCCGGAACCGCCGCCGAAGGCGACGACGCCGTCATGCCCGCCGTCCTTGAAGGCCTTGACGCCGGCTTCGAGGTTCCTGTCGGTCGGGTTCGGATCGACTTCCGCGAACATCGCCCGCCCGAGGCCGGCCGCCTCCAGGATGTCGAGCGCGCCTTTGGTGATCGCCATGGTCGAAAGGCCGCGGTCGGTGACGAGCAGCGGCTTCTTGATGCCGGCCGCCTTGCAATGGTCGGCCAGTTCCTTGATGCGCCCTGCCCCGAACCTGATCGCGGTCGGGTAGCTCCAGTTGGCGGTGATGGTCATGCGAGTGCTTTCCTGAAGTGGTAGGATTTCGGTCTCGTGAGGTTGTGGAAGCCGATGACGGAGAGCGAGCCGCCGCGGCCCGTTTCCTTGACGCCCGTCCAGCACAGCGCCGGATCGAGATAGTCGGCGCGGTTCATGAAGACGGTGCCGGTCTCAAGGTTTCGCGCGATGTTCGCCGCCCGGTCGGCATCCTGCGTCCAGAGCGAGACGGTAAGCCCGTACTTGCAGTCGTTCATCAGCGCCAGCGCTTCCTCGTCGTTCCTCACCTTCATGATGCCGACCGCGGGACCGAACGTCTCCTCCTTCATGAACTCCATGGAATGGTCGACATCGACGAGGATCTGCGGGGCGACATAGGCGCCGCCGTCGTCGGCCGGGAAGAGTTTCGGATCGACGAGCGCCTTTGCCCCCTTCGAGACCGCATCGGCGATCTGCGCGCGCACGGTCGCGGCGAAGCGCCTGTGCGCCATCGGCCCGAGCGTCGTCTCCGGATCGAGCGGGTTGCCGAGCTTGTAGTTGGAGACCCAGGCGACGGATTTCTCCACGAATGCGTCGTAGAGCGTCTCGTTGACATAGATGCGCTCGATGCCACAGCAGCACTGGCCGGAATTGTAGGTCGCCCCGTCCATCAGCGTGTCGACGGCGGCGTCGAGGTCCGCGTCCTCCATCACGTAGCCCGGGTCCTTGCCGCCGAGTTCGAGGCCGATGGGCGTGAAGGTGCCGGCCGCGGCGCGCTCGATCGACCGGCCGCCTTCGACGGAGCCGGTGAAGTTGATGAAGTCGAAGCTGTTGGCGGCGATCAGCGCCGAGGTCGTGTCATGGTCGAGGAAGACGTTCTGGAAGACGTCCTCCGGCACGCCCGCCTCGTTGAAGGCGCGCACCAGCCGCTCGCCGACGAGCAGCGTCTGGGCGGCGTGCTTGATGATGACCGTGTTGCCGGCCATCAGCGCCGGCGCGATCGTGTTGATCGCGGTCATGTAGGGATAGTTCCACGGCGCGATGACGAAGACGACGCCGTGCGGCTCGCGCTCGATGCGGCGCTCGAACCGCTCGCTGTTCTCGATGACGATCGGCGCCAGCGAGGAATGGGCGATCTCCGCGACATAGTTGGACCGCTCGTTGAAGCCCTTGAACTCGCCGCCGTAGCGGACCGGGCGGCCCATCTGCCAGGCGAGCTCCGGCACGACCTCGTCCTTCATCTCATTGAGGCGGGCGACGCCCTTGAGGACGAGCTGGATGCGCTCTTCCAGCGGCCGCTTCGCCCAGGCCTTCTGGGCCTTCCTCGCGCGTGCGACGGCCTCCTGCGCCGCTGCCAGCGGCATCGCCTCGCGCTCGGCATAGACCGAGCCGTCCACGGGGGATATGCATTTGATCACAGTCATGATCGACTTCCTGTTGGTTCTGTCGGAATTTCAGGTTCGGCGCTTCGAGTGCCCCTCATCCCCCTGCCGGGACCTTCTCCCCGCAAGCGGGGAGAAGGAGGAAAACGGCGAGCCCATCGTTCCTCGCCCCGCTTGCGGGGAGAGGATGCCGGCAGGCAGGTGAGGGGCAGATCCCGAAACGCTTCTACGCTCTCTCGAAGCCGCGCGCCACCTCCCAGTCGGTGATGCGGCGGTCGTATTCCTCCTGCTCCCATTCGGCCGCGCGGACGTAGTGGTCGACGACGTCGTCGCCGAGGGCCTCGCGCAGCATCTTGGAGCCGGTCAGCGCCGCGGCCGCCCCGCGCAGCGTCTTGGGGATCTCGCGGATGTCCTTGCCGCCGTAGGCGTCGCCCACGAAGGGGGCTTCCAGCTCCAGCCTCTGCTCGATGCCGGCAATGCCGGCGGCGATCAGCGCCGCCATGGCGAGATAGGGGTTGAGGTCCGAGCCGCCGACGCGGCATTCGATGCGGATCGCCTTGGTGCCGTCCCCGCACAGGCGGTAGCCGGCCGTGCGGTTGTCCTTGCTCCAGATCGCCTTGGTCGGCGCGAAGGTGCCGGCGACGAAACGCTTGTAGGAATTGATGTAGGGCGCAAGGAAATAGGTGATCTCGCTCGCATGGGCGAGCAGGCCGGCCACATACATGCGCATCAGCTCCGACATGCCGTACTTGGCGTCCCGGTCGAAGAATTTCGGCTCCTTCCCGTCGAGGCTCCACAGCGACTGGTGGATGTGCGAGGAGGAGCCGGCGGCATTGTAGTTCCACTTGGCGAGGAAGGTGACGGCCTTGCCGCGCTGCCAGGCGATCTCCTTGGCGGCGTTCTTGATGATCGCATGCCGGTCGGCCATGGTCAGCGCGTCGGCATAGCGCACATTGATCTCCTCCTGGCCGGCCGAAGCCTCGCCCTTGGAGTTCTCCACCGGGATGCCGGCGCCCTGCAGGCCGTTGCGCAGCGCCCGCATGACGTCCTCCTCCTTGGTGGTCTGGAAGATATGGTAGTCCTCGTTGTAGCCGCTGATGGGCAGGAGATCGCGGTAGCCGCTCTCGCGCGCATGGTCGTAGGTCTGGTCGAACAGGAAGAATTCGAGCTCGCTCGCCATGAAGGCCGCAAGGCCCATGGCCTCCAGCCGCTTCACCTGCTTCTTGAGCACGGCGCGCGGCGAGTGCGGCACCTCCTCGTGCGTGTGGTGGTCGAGCACGTCGCACAGCACCAGCGCCGTGCCTTCCAGCCAGGGCGTCTTGCGCAGCGTCGCAAGGTCCGGCTTCATCGTATAGTCCCCGTAGCCGGCCGCCCAGCTCGTCGACTTGTAGCCGGGGACCGTCTCCATCTCCATGTCGGTCGCCAGCAGGTAGTTGCAGCTGTGCGTTTCCTCGTAGGCGCTGTCGACGAAGTATTGCGCGTGAAAACGCTTCCCCATGAGGCGGCCCTGCATGTCGACCTGGCAGGCAAGAACGGTGTCGATGCGGCCTTCGGCGACATCCTTCTTCAGATCATCGAATGTGTAGGTCATGCTCATGGAAGATCCGATCGTTGGAATGGATGACGGCCCCGCCCCCGCGGCGGGGCCGTCTGTGAAGGTTGCGGGCTCAAGCCTTGGCAGCGGCCGCGACGGCGGCCTTCTCGCCGTGCTCCAGCGCGAACTCCTCTTCCGGCGACAGGATCAGCCGGTGGCGGCCGACCAGCGCGAAATAGGCGATCGCGACCCCGAACCAGACGGCGACCCAGACAACGCCCTTGAAGAAGTTCGGATCCTGGATCTGATAGAGCAGCGTGACGACCGCGATGACGATCGTCAGCACCGCACCCGGTATGCCGAGCGGCGAGCGGAACGGCCGCTCGATGTTCGGCAGCTTCTTGCGCAGGAGGATGAACGAGACGGCCTGCATGATGTAGGAGAACATCGCGCCGAACACGGCCATGTTGAGAAGCACGCTGCCGATGATGCTGCCGCCCTTCTCCGCCCCCAGCGCGAACCAGATGACAAGCATGACGGCGAGCCCAACGACGGCGCCGGTGAGCATGGCGAGATACGGGGTCTTGTAGCGGTGGTGCGTGAGCGAGAGCGCGGTCGGGAAGTAGCCGGCCCGCGAGAGCGAATAGACCTGGCGGCCCTGCGCATAGAGGATCGTGTGGAAGCTGGCGATGAGGCCGGTGAGCGCGACGAGGCCGAGGATGACGACGCCCCCGTCGCCGTAGATCGACTTGAAGCCGTCGAGCAGCGGCTCGAGCGAGGAGCCGAGCTGGAAGGCGCCGACGCCCGGAAGCGACGGGTTGAGCAGCACGATCATGAAGGCCGAGATCATCAGCGTGACGATGCCGAGGATGATGCCCTTCGGCATGTCGCGCTTGGGATCGACGGATTCCTCGGCGGCGAGCGGCAGCTGCTCGATGGCGAGGAACAGCCAGACGGCGAAGGGCAGCGTCGCCAGCACGCCCGAGAAGCCGAAGGGGAACCATTCGCCGTTGCCCTCCGGCAGCTCGACCGCCGCCCCATCCGGCCCGACGCCGATGTTCAGCGCCCAGCGCGAGAAGTCCATGTTCGGGATCGCGCTGATCCAGAAGAACACCAGGACCGCGAGCGAAAGCAGGGTGATGACCAGCGTCACCTTGAAGGAGAGCTCGAGGCCGAAGATGTTGAGGCTGAGGAATATCCCGTAGAACAGGATCCACAACAGCGGCGAATAGACCGGATCGAGGCCGAGGATCGAGTTCACGTAGGCCGTGATGAAGGTCACGATGACCGCCGGCGTCAGCACGTATTCGACGTTTTCGCAAAGGCCGGTGATGAAGCCGCCCCACGGGCCCATCGCCGTACGGGCGAAGGAGTAGGCCGCGCCGGTGTGCGGCAGTGCCGGGCTCATCTCGGCGATCGAGAACGTCAGGCCCAGATACATGATGGCGATGATGATGCCGGCGACGAGCATGCCGCCCCAGCCGCCGGTGGCAAAGCCGAAGTTCCAGCCCGAAAAGTGGCCGGAGACGACGGCGCCGACGCCGAGGGCCCAGAGGGACCAGACGCCGGCATAGCGCGAAAGCCCGCGCTTCTCGAAATAGGAGGCATCAGCGCGCTTGTAGCTGATCCCCGTCTGTGAGTTGTCCATTACCCTTCTCTCCTGTTTGCCGCCGGCTCTTCTGCACCGCGGCAGAGAGCGCCCGACGTGTGCCTTCGGCGGAGGTCGGAGCCTATCCCCGATCCGCCACATTCTCCGCGGACATGCCGCTCCCCGGGGCCTGTTTTATTGTACGGCGGCCAGCCCCTCCAGGAGCAGCCCCGTCAGATAGCCGGCCACGACCCCCTGGCCGGCTTCGTCCTTTATGAGGTCGTTTCGAACCTCGATCATCACATTGGGCAGGCCGTTGGAAAGGCCGTGCTCCCTCAGCGTATGCGTCACGCCGTCCTCGGGCCCGTAAGGCTCGTTGCGGCGGATCTCGTACGGCCCGTGGGCGCCGGCCATGAGCATGGCATCGGCAAGCCGCGTGTCGGCGTCATGCAGGATCCCGATCTCGACGGCGCGCGGCTTGCCGAAATAGACCGGCGTGAAGCTGTGCATCGTCACGATGACCGGCGGCCTGCCCGCCTCGATCCGGTTCCTCACCAGCCGCGAGAGCGTGTCGCGAAACGGCAGGTAGAACGCTTCCGTGCGGGCCTCGCGCGCCGCCCGGTCGAGCCCGGAATTGCCCGGAACGTCGTAGACCTCGCTCTTTTCCGGCATGGCGGCAGGCGATTCCGGCGGGCGGTTGCAATCGTAGGCGAGGCGGGAAAAGCGCTGGAAGACGAGCGTCGCATCCAGCATCCCGGCCATGCGGCGCGACACGCCGAGCGCACCGGGATCCCAGGCGATGTGGCTGGCAAGCGCTTCTTCGGAAAGGCCGAGCGTGCCGAGCGATTTCGGCAGCTGGCGGGATGCGTGCTCGCAGACGAGGATGACCCAGCCGCGCGCGGCAACGTTTTCCAGGGCGACGGGTTCGCCCTCCTCTCCAGTCAGAATTCCCATCAGCCTGATCCCCTCGACCGGCTCTTCTTGTTGCTGAAAAGAATTCTTCACCATTTTGCCGCTGTCAACGGGTCTTTGAAAAAATCTCTTCAAAAAATCATTTGACTCGAATTGTGGCGGCGATGTTAATTTTAGAAATTCCGGCAAAGACCGGAGCGCAGGGGAACGATTTGACGCTCAACCAAGCATCCATGACGGTGTCGGATGTGATCCACGCCCATTTCGATGCGCTGACGCGCGCCGAAAAGCAGCTGGCCGCATCGCTGCTCGACAACTACCCCGTCTCCGGCCTCGGCAGCATCACGACGGTCGCGGAAAACGCCGGCGTGTCCACCCCGACGGTTGCCCGCATGGTGCAGAAGCTGGGCTTCCGCGGCTTTCCGGATTTCCAGGCCCGCCTGCACCACGAGCTGGAAGCGACCCTGTCTAACCCGATCAGCAAGCATGACCGCTGGGCGGCGAACGCGCCGGGCACGCATATCCTCAACCGTTTCGCCGACGCGATCATGGGCAACCTGCGCCAGACGCTCTCGCAGGTGGAGACCGCCGATTTCGACAGCGTCGCCGCCCTCCTCGCCGACCGCCAGCGCAGCATCTACATCATCGGCGGGCGCATCACCAAGGCGCTTGCCGACTACCTCTTCACCCATCTCCAGGTCATCCGCCCGCAGGTCACCCAGATCCCCGCCAATCCGAGCTCCTGGCCGCACTACGTCCTGAACATGAAGGCCGGCGACGTGCTCGTGATCTTCGACATCCGCCGCTACGAGCAGGAGATGGAGACGCTGGGCCGCGTGGCGCGCGAGCGCGGCGTCGAGATCGTCCTCTTCACCGACCAGTGGGCCTCGCCCGTCGCCAAGGACGCGGCGAAGGTCTTCCGCGTCCATATCGAAGCGCCGTCAGCCTGGGATTCCTCCGTCGTGACGCTGTTCATCGTCGAGGCGCTGATCGAAGCCGTCCAGAGTTCGGGCTGGGAGGAAACCAGCGACCGGATGAAGACGCTGGAAGGCCTCTTCGAGGCCAGCCGGCTTTTCCGCAAACCTCGGACGGAGGTCCCCGGCAAAGACCTGAGCGGCATACGAAAAAACGTCACATGAGCTTCATGCGCCACAAGTAATCACCTTCGCCGAAGTGCCTGACTCACAAAAGGAGAACCCCGTGATGTCACATACGAGACGCCTGCTTTCGCTCTCCACCGCCATGGTGCTCGCCACCACCTCCCTCGCCTTCGCCGAACCGAGCGCGGAGCTGATCGAGGCCGCCAAGAAGGAAGGCATGCTGACGGTCATCGCCTTGCCGCACACCTGGTGCGGCTATGGCGAACTGATCGCCAACTTCAAGAAGAAATATCCGGAAATCCAGATCAACGAACTGAACCCCGACGCCGGTTCTGCCGACGAGCTCGAGGCCGTCCGCGCCAACAAGGACAACAAGGGCCCGCAGGCTCCCGACGTCCTCGACATCGGCCTCGCCTTCGGTCCTCAGGCCAAGGAAGAAGGCCTTCTGCAGCCCTACAAGGTTTCCACCTGGGACGAGATCCCGGCAGAAGCCAAGGACGCCGACGGCTACTGGTACGGCGACTATTACGGCGTGCTGGCTTTCGGCATCAACAAGGACGTCGTGACGGGCACGAACCCGGCGAGCTGGGCCGACCTTCTGAAGTCGGACTACGCCAATCAGGTTGCGCTCGCCGGTGATCCGCGCACAGCCAACAATGCCATCGTATCCGTCTATGCGGCCGGTCTTTCCACCGGTGCAGACGCCGCCGGCGCTGCCGAGGCGGGCCTGGAATTCTTCAAGAAGCTCAACGACGCCGGCAACTTCGTTCCGGTCGATGCTGAGGCGGCTCCGATCGCGCAGGGCACCACGCCGATCGCCATCAACTGGGACTACAACCTTCTCGCGCAGCGTGACGGCATGAACGGCAACCCGCCGCTCGACATCGTCGTTCCGTCCGATGGCGTCGTCGCCGGCGTCTACATCCAGGCGATCTCCGCCTACGCTCCACATCCCAACGCTGCAAAGCTGTGGATGGAGTATCTCTATTCGGACGAAGGTCAGCTCGGCTGGCTGGCCGGCTACTGCCACCCGATCCGCTTCAACGCCATGTCGGCTGCCGGCAAGATCCCGCAGGAGCTGCTGGCCAAGCTGCCGGATGCCGCCAACTACGCGAAGGCAATCTTCCCTTCGATCGATGAGCAGAATGCCGCCAAGGCCACGATCACGACGAAATGGGACTCGGTCGTAGGGGCCAATGTCCAGTAACGACACACACGCTGCGCACATGTCGACAGGCCCGGATAGCTTCGGGCCTGCCATCCCGTTGCGCTCTCGCCTCCGGTTCGGTCTGGAGTGGCTGAGCGTCGTGCCGTTCATCGTCTTTGCCTTGATGTTCCTGGCTGCGCCTACCGTCTCTCTGGTTGTCCAGGCCTTTACCGATCGTGCGGGCGATTTTACGCTAGACAACATCCGCGGTCTGGCCACTGACCAAATCGTCCGCGCCTATACGATTTCGATCCAGATATCCCTTGCATCCGCCTTGCTTGGGGCCATTTTCGGTCTTCTGATCGCCCTGGCGCTGATCCGCGGTCGTCTGCCCCACGGCCTGCGCGCCGCCGTCATGACTTTCTCCGGAGTCGCCTCGAATTTCGCCGGCGTGCCGCTCGCGTTCGCATTTATCGCCACGCTGGGACGCCTCGGCCTCGTCACGCTCATACTGCGCGAGGCATTCGGCTTCGACCTGTATCGCACCGGCTTCACCCTTTTCAGTTTCTGGGGTTTGACGCTCACCTATCTCTATTTCCAGATCCCGCTCATGGTCGTGATCATCACGCCGGCCGTGGACGGCCTGAAGCGCGAATGGAGCGAGGCCGCCGAAACGCTCGGCGCAAGCACGTGGCATTTCTGGCGCTATGTCGGCCTGCCGATCCTCTGGCCGCCGTTCCTCGGCACGCTCTCGCTGCTCTTCGCCAATGCCTTCGGCGCCATCGCCACGGCCTGGGCGCTGACCGGATCCAATCTGAACATCGTCACCGTGCTGCTCTATAACCAGATACGCGGCGATGCTCTGCAGAACCCCGGTCTCGGAGCCGCACTCGCCATCGGCATGGTGGTCATCACCTCCATCACCAACATCATCTATTTGGTGGCGGCAAAACGGGCCGAAAGGTGGATGAAATGAAACAGAACCGCCTCTGGGCCTGGATCGTCGTCGGCCTGAGCATGGTGTACTTCTTCGTCCCGCTCATCGCGACCTTCATCTTTTCCCTGCGCATGCGCCGAGGCGAGCTCAGCTTCGATGCCTATGCCTCGGTCTTCGCCGATCCGCGCTTCCTGGCGAGCTTCGCCTACTCCCTGGCAATCGGCGCCTTCACCATCGTCCTCGGCATCCTCGTCGTCGTACCGGCCGTCTACTACGTCCGTCTGCGCATGCCCTGGCTGCGTCCGATCATGGAGTTCATCACACTCCTGCCGCTGGTAATCCCGGCGCTGGTGCTGGTTTACGGTTATATCAGGCTCTACAACTCCAGTTCGCTGATCCCCTTCACCGGGTCGGCCCTGGGAACGGATATCCTGCTCGTCTGCGCCTGCATGACGTTGGCCCTGCCCTACATGTACCGCGCCGTGGACACAGGCATGCGTACGATCGATATCCGCACGCTGACCGAAGCGGCACAAATCCTCGGCGCCAGTCAGTGGTCGATCATCTCCCGCATCGTCTTTCCAAACATTCTCGTGGCCGTGCTTTCCGGCGCATTCCTGACCCTGGCCATCGTCATTGGCGAGTTCACCATCGCCAGCCTCCTCAACCGGCCGGCCTTCGGCCCCTACCTCGTCACCGTCGGCACCAATCGTGCTTACGAACCATCGGCGCTCGCCATCATATCGCTGCTCGTCACCTGGGGGGCGATGGGCATGATCCAGTTGCTCGCCCGGTTCGCGCCGAAGACTGCCCAAAAGGATTAGAGACCGGACAATGGCCGAAGAATTTCTGCGAATCGAAAAGCTGGTGAAGACTTTCGGCGCCAACCAGGTGGTCAAGAGCGTGGACCTTGCCTTCAACAAGGGCGAGTTCATATCGCTGCTTGGCCCGTCGGGCTGCGGCAAGACCACCATTCTGCGCATGATCGCCGGCTTCGAGCGCCCGACCAGCGGCGCGATCTACGTTGAAGGCCGCGACTTCACCAATCTGAGCCCCAGGCGGCGCAACGTCGGCATGGTCTTCCAGGCATACGCGCTATTCCCGAACATGAGCGTCTTCGACAACGTCGCCTTCGGCCTCAAGATTGCCGGCAAGCCGAAAAGCGAGATCGCGGCGCGCGTAAAGGAGATGCTGAAACTCATTCATCTGGAAAATCTCGCCGACCGCTATCCCTACCAGATGTCCGGCGGCCAGCAGCAGCGCGTGGCGCTTGCCCGCGCGCTCGCACCCAGCCCCCGCATACTGCTGCTCGACGAGCCGCTGTCGGCGCTGGACGCCAAGATCCGCGTCTCGCTGCGCGAACATATCCGGCAGATCCAGCAGCAGCTCGGCATCACCACGGTCTTCGTCACGCACGACCAGGAGGAGGCGCTGTCGATCTCCGACCGCATCGTCGTCATGAACGCCGGCAAGGCCGACCAGATCGGCAAGCCCGCCGAGATCTACAACCGTCCCGCCACCCGCTTCGTCGCCAGCTTCGTCGGCACGCTGAACCTCATCGAGGCCAGGGTCGTCGACCCGGCGGCCAACCGCGTCGCGATCGGCGACCAGGCCGTGACGCTGCGCGAGCCGCTCGGCGACGCCAAGGCCGGCGATACGGTCTCGCTGGCGCTGCGGCCGGAAGCCGGCTCCATAGCCCCCGACGCCAGGGGCGACACGGCGCTCACCGGCGAGGTCGTCTCCTCCAACTTCCTCGGCTCGGTCATCCGCACCCGCATGAATGTCGGCGGCAGCATCATCTCCTTCGACATGTTCAACAGCCCCGGTCTCGTGCCGCCGGCCGCCGGCGACACCGTCACGCTGCGCTTCACCGCAGGCGACCTCCTGATCATCCGCGATTAGCCGCTCATTCCAAGCCTCGGCCGAAGCTTGGAAAAATCTGTCGCGAATCGCGCGCTTTCCGTCGCCCGCGGATTTGATCTGCGGGCGGCGGGCCGCTAGTCTCCCATCGTTCTCAGGGCGGGGCGGAATTCCCCACCGGCGGTATCGGAAGCAATTCCGGAGCCCGCGAGCGCCTTCCGCTCAAACGGAAGGGTCAGCAGATCCGGTGCGATGCCGGAGCCGACGGTCACAGTCCGGATGGAAGAGAGCAAGCAGGAGGCACCCGCCGGAAGGCGGGCCCGCGTGCCTCGTGCATGTTCGCCCAAGGGGACCGTTGAAAAATGGCGCAACCCTTGAAAGGCCTAGACATGAATGTGAATGCCAATCCCGCAACCCGCATCGCCGTCATCCGCGCCCGCTGGCACGCCGGCATCGTCGACCAGGCGGTCGCGTCCTTCGTCGCCGAATGGCAGGCGCTCGGCGGCCGCGCCGAGGATGTCGAGATCGTCGACGTGCCCGGCGCCCTCGAAATCCCGCTGCACGCCCAGCTTCTCGCCAGGACCGGACGGTATTCCGCCATCCTCGGCGTCGCCCTCGTCGTCGACGGCGGCATCTATCGCCACGACTTCGTCGCCGGCACCGTGGTCGATGCCATCGTGCGCGTCGGCCTCGAGACCGACGTGCCGGTGCTCTCCGCCGTTCTGACCCCGCACAACTTCCAGGAATCGGAAGCCCATATCGCCTTCTTCCGCGACCATTTCGTCATCAAGGGCAAGGAAGCCGCCCAGGCCGCCCGCCAGATCATCGACGCCAGGGCCCGGGCGGCACTCGCCGCGGTCGCCTGAATCAAAATCCGAGCGACCGGAATCGGTCCGTCAGGAAGAGGCGGCAAGCCGTTGAAAAGACTCGCCGGGAAGGAGGCGCCCCTCCCTCCCGGCGGCCTACGACTGGAGATTCTTCAGATAGATCGACAGGAGCTGGATCTGCGAGGAGATGCCGAGCTTGCGGTAGACGTTGCGGCGATGGACCTTCACCGTGCCGGTGGAGATGTCGAGCTTGAGCCCGATCGATTCCGACGAGTGACCCTGCAACACCATCTCGATGATCGACGCCTCGCGGTCGGTGAGGTTCAGCTTGCGCCAGACCCTGTCCGTCGCGCTCACCGGCTCGCTGCGCCGGCTGCGTCCCTGCCCGGCCGCAAAGCGCCCGGCAAGGTCGCCCCATTCGCGGCGCACGAAAGCGGCGACGAACGGCGCCGCATCGGCAAGCAGCGCAAATTCCGAGGCCGGGAAACTCCCCGCCTTCTCCCGCCGCATCAGCGAGACCACCACCGTCACGCCGTCCGCGGCCGGCACGAAGAAGCCGATCTCCTCGGCAAGCCGGGTCTTCGAATAGTAGGTGCGATAGTATTCGCTGGAGAAGAACCGGTCCGGCGCGAGCTCGCGCATGCGGAAAATGCCGGCCCGGCCCGCCCGCGCCGTGTGGTAGAACGGGTCCAGGAGGTATGGCCCGGCCTGGTAGAGCGTGACGAAGACGTGGTAGCCGTCCGCGTCGAAGGTGCTGAAAAGGTCGATCGGCCGGGCCTCGTCGCGATAGGCGAAGATGACCATCTCGTCGAAGCGCACGAGCGCGCGCATCATCGCCAGCAAGGTCTCGCCCGTCAGCCGGTCCGAACGTTCCGCCGGCCTTCCGGTCCAGTCGGCGAGCGTCCGGAAAAGTGCCGTGAAATCGACCCGCATCGCCCTGCTGCTTCCCGTTTCCGCACGACGGGTGATCCGCCGTCCTGTCCGGGTATACTCCTTCCACAGCCCATTTACGGATAAAATACCTCTCACGGGGTATATAATGGCAGCCTGCCGGCATCACACGCCCCGACGGCTGCCGATCACCGCCGGGCGCCGCGACCGATCGGAAAACGACCTTGCCGCAGCGGGCGGGCAGGGCATCCATAAGCTTCGGTCCCGGTACGGCGCATATCTTCCGGCCTGAGGGAAACAGGTCCGTGATAACAACAAGGGAACAGTGTGATGTCGAAACGGTTCAGAGAGAATGCTCCGATCAGCGCCCGCGACCTGACGGACGAATTCATGCGGCTGAAACGCGGTTCGGTCACGCGCCGCCATTTCCTCGCCGTCACCGGCCTCGGCCTTGCCGCGGCGGTGCTCGCCCGCCAGCCCGGGCTTTTCGCCGCGGAGGCCTTCGCCCAGGACGATCTTGGCTCTGTCATGTCGCTCGCCACATGGCCGAACTACCACGACCCTGCGACCTTCGAGGCCTTCACCGCCGCGACCGGCGTTGCCGTCGAGGTGAACGTCTTCGGCTCGAACGAGGAGATGCTGGCGAGGCTCCAGGCCGGCGGCGCCGGTTGGGACCTCTTCGTCCCGACCAACTACACGATCTCCACCTATGCCAGCCTCGGCCTCATCGACCCGCTCGATCTCTCCAAGGTCCCGAATTTCGACCGGAAGACCCAGAACACCCGCTTCATCGACGAGGGCACGGTCGACGGCAAGGTCTATGCCCTGCCGAAGAACTGGGGCACGACGGGCATCGCCTTCAATTCCGACAGGGTGAAGTCGAAGGTCGCCAGCTGGAAGGAATTCTTCGAGATCGCCATGACGGAGGCGGACGGGCGCGCCATGGTGCACGACTACCAGCTCACCACCATCGGCAACGCCCTCGTCTCCCTCGGCTTCTCCTTCAACTCGGTCAAGCCCGAGGAGCTTGCCAAAGCCGAGGAACTGCTGATCAAGGTCAAGCCCCACCTCTATGCCGTCAACAGCGACTACCAGCCCTCGATGCGCGCGAGCGACGCCTGGATGACCATGTGCTGGACGAACGACGGCGCGCAGCTCAACCGCGACATTCCGGAGATCGAGTTCACGCTCGGCGCCGATGGCGGCGAGATATGGTCGGATTTCTACGCGATGCCGGCGAGCGCCGCCAACAAGCCCGCCGGCTACGCGCTGCTCAACTTCCTGATGGATCCGCAGAACGCGGTGAGGGAGCACATCGCCAACGGCGCGCCGACCACCGACAGCCGAGTCATCGCGCTGCTGCCGGCCGAAATCACCGGCAACAGGATCGTCTATCCGGACGAGGCGGCGCTGACCCCGCTCGAATTCGGCGCCGCCGTCACGCTGACCGACCCGGCCCGCGCCGAGCTGATGGCGCGCTTCAAGTCGGCCTAGCCTCAGACCGACGCCATCGGAGCCTGGTGCACGACGATGCGCGCGTGATAGGGCACGCGCTTGTAGAGATCGAGCACGTCCTGATTGACGAGCCGCACGCAGCCCGACGACGTCGCCTTGCCGATCGACTTCCATTCCGGCGAGCCGTGCAGCCGGTAGAGCGTGTCCCTGCCGTCCTGGAAGATGTAGAGCGCCCGCGCGCCGAGCGGGTTCCTGATACCGGGCTCCATGCCTCCGTTCTCCACGGAGTATTTCGCCAGGTGCGGCTGGCGCGCGATCATGTCCGCCGGCACCTTCCAGCGCGGCCAGGGCTGGCGCCAGTGGATGATGCCCTCGCCTTCCCAGGCAAAGCCCTCCCGGCCGATGCCGACGCCGTAGCGCATCGCCGTGCCGCCCGGCTCCACCACGTAGAGGAAGCGGCCGGGCGTATCGACGACCACCGTGCCGGGCGCCTCCCCCGTCGGGTCCTTCACGCGCTGGCGGTAGTATTTCGGGTCGATCTCCTTGTAGGGGATCGCCGGAATGAGATGGCCGGCGTCCTCGACGGCCGCATAGCGCGCCGCCAGTTCCTCTTCCGTCGCCGGCACGATCGGATAGCTGACCTTCTGCGGCACCGGGGCATTCCTGACCGAGGTCTCCGTGGTTGCGCATCCCGCGAGCGTCGCGGCGGCGCCCAGGAAGAAGGCTCTGCGCGACAATGTGCACACCGTAGGCATTCTCTGTACGATCTCCTTGGGAAGATGAGGAAGGAACGTCCGATGGCTAGCCAAACCGGAAGCGGGCTGGCAAGAAACATCCGGATCACTTCTTCGGCATTAGTCGGCGTGCGCCGGCACGGCCAGTGCAGGAAGGACACGTTCGCCGGAAATCGGGAGGAACACGATGGCGCCTGTGGAAATCGACCCCGCCCATGTCCGCGAGTTTCCCGATCCGGAAAGCTTCCACCGCTGGCTCGCCGAGAACCACGACACCGCGCCGGAGGTCTGGATCAAGATCCACAAACGCGGCTCCGGCCTTAAGTCCATCGATCCGGAGGAGGCGATCGAGGTGGTTCTGTGCTGGGGATGGATCGACGGTATCCGCAAGGGGCTGGACGCAAGGAGCTTCCTCCAGCGCTACAGTCCGCGCGGCCGGAAAAGCGTGTGGAGCAAGAAGAACGTGGAAACGGTCGGCCGGCTGATCGAGGATGGCCGCATGACGGAGCACGGCTTGAAGCAGGTGGAGGCGGCGAAGGCGGACGGCCGCTGGGACAATGCCTATGGCAGCGGCAAGGACCTGAAGATCCCGCCGGACCTTCAGGCCGCCATCGATGCCGAGCCGACGGCCAGGGACATGCTCGGCAAGCTCACGGAGCAGAACCGTTTCGCCCTCGCCTTCCGCCTGCACAACCTCAAGACGGAAGCGGCCCGCAAGCGCAGGATCGAAACCTTCGTGGAGATGCTGAAACGCGGCGAGACGATCTATCCGCAGAAGCGGAAATAGGCGGTCCCGGATCTACGCCTGGGTCAGCTCGACTGGCCGGCCAGCCAGTTGTGCCAGTCGTCCTCGCTGCCGTGGAAGACGTTGAGGTCGATCTTGCCCGAGACGCCGTGCGACAGGCCGGAACCGGAATACTGCCAGAACACCCAGCGGCGGTTCGGATAACGCTTTGACGGGTGCGCGGCGACCGAGCGCAGCCAGAAAGGATATTCCTTCAACTCGCCCGAAAGGTTGTCGGCATAGAAGTCCGGCGCGGTGTAGATGATCGGCCGCTTGCCGTAGTGGCGCTCCAGAATCTCGGCGAACACCCTGATCTTCTCGACATACTGGGCGCGCGTCAGGCGCTTCTTGCAGCGCGACTCGCCGTTGTACTCGGCGTCGATCACCGGCGGCAGCGCATCCGGATCCTTCGGAACGTTGCGGATGAACCATTCGGCCTGCGAGCTGGCGACCCGGCACCAGTAGAAGAAATGGTAGGCGCCGCGCTTGATGCCCGCTTCCTTCGCCCGGCGCCAGTTCTTCTGGAACATCGGGTCGAGGTGATCGCCGCCGTCCGTCGCCTTGATGAAGGCGAAGTTGGCGCCCTGCATGCGCAGCTTCACCCAGTCGATGTCGCCCTGCCAGCGCGAGACGTCGACGCCGTGCACCTGATAGTGCTTCGGCGCGCGCTTACCGAAATTGATGGGATGGGCATCGCGGAATTGCTGGCTGTAGACGCGCGAACGCTTGCGCGAGCGCCCTTCCGAGGGCTCCTCGGCGGCCAAAGCGTCGGCCGGCCGTTCCGACGGGATCGCCGCCTGCTTGGCCACCGTCTCGAAGACATGGGTTTCCGGAACCGGCCCGGCCCAGGCGAGCATTTCCGCACCGTCCGCCTTCACCTTGCTCTCGCCGACGGCGACTTCCGGCACCGGGCCGCCGCCCTTGGCGACGGAACTGGTCGTCTCGCGCGACGGCTTGATGGCGAGCGCGGTGTCGGGAGTCGTGCTCGACGCACAGCCTGCCAGGGAGGCGCAGCCGAGGAGGACCGCTGTAAGGACGGAAAGACGCATTGGCACTCGCACGCAAAACAAACCGAAGCCCCCATCCTTTCGATACAGGACGGAATTACTAACGGAAGATTACCGCGAAATGTTAAATGCAAGGTTTACGCCCGACCTCGACATTTCAGGTAGTTAGGTCCGGCATTCTCACGTTCCTTGACGAATGGCGCCGACAAGGGCCCGCCCGCGAGGGGAAAGCCGGTAGCCGGCGGCAAGGCTCTCCGTCAGCCCAAGTTCCTTGAGCTGACGGACCTTCCGCTTGAGCGCCGGCTTCTCCATGCCGAGCCGCTCCGCCATCTCCGCGGCCGTCCGGCCATCCCGCTCCGCGATCATGGAAAGCACGGCGCCCGTCCAGGCAGCCGCGCGGTCGAGCGTCTCAAGGCGGCTCCTGAGATCGGCAATCTCGGCGGCGCCGAGCGTGTCGTTTTCGCGCAGGTCCTCCCGCGGGTCCCTGCCCGCGACATGGAAGCCGATGCGGTAGAGATCGCCGTCCGGGCGAAGGCCGCGAACGAGGTCTTCGCGCGAGGCATGGCCCGCCGCGCGGATATCCGCGTCCGAAACGGCCGCAAGGTCGACCCTCTCGACGCTGTCGATGGCGAGCACGCCAGCGGCCGTGCGCAAGGTGCCGCCGGGGCGGACCGCGGGCCTGGACCAGCGGCGGAAGGCGAGCGTCACCTCGCCCCTTGCGATCCCTTCAAGCACCTTCGCCTTGAACAGCATTGCGCTCCTCCGGCATCAGCCCACCGGCACGTAGCCGATGTCCTTCTTCGCGATCTCGTCCAGCGACTCCTCGTATCCGGCGTCCGCATAGCGGATGACGCCGAGCGCGGTGTCGTTCGTCAGCGCATGCTCCAGCCGCTCGGCCGCCGCCGGTGTACCGTCCGCGACCAGCGTGACGCCGCAGCTCGTCATGTAGCCGGCATAGCCGCCGCCGCCGGAATGGACGACGACGAGGTCGGCCATGGAGGAGGAGAGCAGCATGGCGTCGAGCAGCGGCCAGTCGGCGATGGCGTCCGAGCCGTCCTTCATGCGCTCCGTCATGATGTTCGGATGCGCCATGGCGCCCGCATCGAGATGGTCGCGCGAGAAGGCGACCGGCCCCTTGAGCTCGCCGGCCGCGACCAGCCGGTTGACCGCGAGCGCCAGGTCCGTGCGCTCGCCGTGGCCGAGCCAGGCGATGCGCGCCGGCAGGCCCTCGAAGGGGATGTTCTCGCGCGCGAGGCGGATCCAGTTGGTGACGATCCGGTTGTCGGGGAACATCGTGAGCACCAGGTCGTCGATCCGCGCGATGTCGCTCTCCTCGCCGGACAGCGCCATCCAGCGGAACGGCCCGATGGCGCGCGAAAAGAGCGGCCTCAGATAGGCTTCCGTGAAGATCGGGATGTCGAAGGCGTTCGCCACGCCGCCATCGCGCGCCTGCGTGCGGATGAGGTTGCCGTTGTCGAAGACCTCCGCCCCCTGCTTCTGGAATTCCAGCATGGCCGAGACATGCTCCACGATGGAGGCGCGGCTTGCCGCCATCAGCTGCCCCTGCCCGTCCTCGCGCAGGCCCTTCACCTGATCGAGGCTCATGCCCTTCGGCACGTAGCCGTAGACGAGGTCGTGCGCCGAGGTCTGGTCGGTGACGATGTCCGGCACGATGCCGCGCCGGGCGATCTCCGGATAGACCTCCGCCGCATTGCCGACGAGGCCGATGGAGGTCGCGCGCTTCTCCTTGACGGCCGCGTCGACCATCGACAGCGCCGTGTCGAGGTCCGGCACCACATGCTCCAGATAGCCGACGGCCTTGCGCTTGGCGGCACGCTCCGGGTCGATGTCGACGCAAAGGATCGCCGCGCCCGCCATGCGGCCGGCGAGCGGCTGCGCCCCGCCCATGCCGCCGAGGCCCGCCGTCAGGATGAAACGGCCGGCAAGGCTCCCGCCGAAGCGCTTCTCCGCGATGCGCATGAAGATCTCGTAGGTGCCCTGGATGACGCCCTGGCTGCCGATATACTGCCACGCCCCGGCCGTCAGCCCGCCCCAGCAGATCAGCCCCTTGCGCTGGAGCTCGTAGAACACCTCGGCCTTCGCCCATTGCCCGACGATGTTGCAGTTCGCCATGATGACGAGCGGGGCCTTCGCATGGGTCCTGAGGAGGCCGACCGGCTTGCCGGACTGGATGAGAAGCGTCTGGTCTTCCTCCATCTCGCTCAAGGCCTTGACGATGGCCCGGTGCGAGGCCCAGTTGCGCGCCGCCTTGCCGAGCGCGGCATAGACGACGAGATTGTCCGGGTCCTCCCCGACCGACAGCACGTTCTCGAGGAGCCTCAGCAGCCCCTCCTGCCGCCAGCCCTTGGCCCGGAGCTCCGGGCCGCCGGGGATGGGGTAATTGGGGTGGCGCGGGTTCGGTCTGGGCATGGTCGTCTCCTGTTCGTTTCGCAGGGGCACTGCCCCTCATCCGCCTGCGGCATATCCCTTCTCCCCGCAAGCGGGGAGAAGGGATATGCCGCACCGGTTTCCCCAGCCATGGGCGGTTCGTGTGGCAAGTCCCCTCTCCCCGCAGGCGGGGAGAGGGTTAGGGTGAGGGGCAAGCCCGCTCAGCCATCAAGCGCATACCGCGCCAGCTCGATCCCCATCGCCTTCTCCACCGGCGGATAGACCGTCGGGTCCAGCACGCTCGATGCGAGCGGGATGATCGTCTTCGGCACATGCAGCACGAAGACCCTCATCCCCACCTCCAACTGGCCGACGCTGAGCGGTTCGCCCTCCGGCGAGAGCGTGGTGATGACGTCCGGGAAGGTCGCAAGCCGCTCGCCGCCCGCCGATTCCACCGCCATGTACTCGTTCATCACATGGAGCACCGTGGCGTTGTCGCCCGCACCCAGCGCCACCGTGCCGATGTCGAAGGCCTCCTTCGTATAGACCACTGACTTGTCGGTGATCGTGCCTTCGGCAAGGATCGCCCCGTCCGTCGTCTTCACGATGGCGTCGATCACCGCCGGACCGCCCTTGCCTTCCGCCGCGATGATCGCCTCGCCGAGCGTCAGCGCCAGCGAGATGCCGCCGAGCGCCGCGTTCCGGCGCACATAGGAAGCGCGCAGCGGATTGCGGCAGGAGGCGATGAAGCCGCCGGACTGGTCCGCGGCCGTGCGCAGGATCGGCGAGACCTTCGCCGTCGCGCCGCGCACGACGAGCTCGATATAGCGGTTCTCGTCGCGATTTCCCCCGACCGCCGTCTGGATCATCTGTTCCGGCGAGCCGGCCATGCCGATAGACCCCATGTCGCCCGTCGGATGCGCCCGCATGTCGCCGACGGCATCGAGAACCTTCGTGCCGAGGATGGCCGAGGGCAGCCAGCCGTTCAGCGTCGAGGATTTTCCGTTCTGCCCCACCATCAGCGCGGCGACCTTCTCGCCCAGCGCCTCCTGCAGGAGTTCCACCGCCTTCACATAGTCGACGCCGCGCATCTCCCAGGGTGTGGTCGAGGCCGGCGCGCCGATGGCGGCCGCCGTCGCCACCCAGTCGTCGTCGGCAAGCTCGTCGATGGAGACCAGCTCCGGCTTGCCGATCGAGACCGCGGCATAGCCCAGCATCCGTCCGTGATCGGCCCAGCCCCCGCCGCCGGCGGCATAGACCGAGCCGCCCTTGACCGCCGCCTCGACGTCTTTTTCCTTTAGAATCCGGCCCATCAGGCGCCCTCCTGAATCACTTCCTGAAGTTTTTCGTCCAGCTGAATCACTGCGTTAAGAAGAACCGCGGCGCCGAGCGCGATGTCGTCCGTCTCGGCGAATTCCTCCGGCGCATGGCTGCGCCCGCCTAGACACGGCACGAAGATCATCGCCGAGCGCGTCACCTTCGCCATGAAGGCCGTGTCGTGTCCGGCACCGGAAGCCATGCGGCGATGGCTGGCGCCGGCCGCCTCGCAGGCGGCGTCCAGCACGTCGAGCAGCAGCGGATCGCCGGGCGTCGGCATGTTGTCGGAGATGCGGAGCGGCGCCTCGACGACGGTTCCCGTCTCGCGTGCGATCTGCTCCGCCAGCCGCTCGACGGACGCGGCGAAGAGGTCCATCGACACCCGGTCCTCCGCCCGCGCATCGATCAGGAGGCGCGCACGGGAGGGAACGACGTTCGCGGCGTTCGGCTCGATGGAAAACTCGCCGACCGTCGCGGTGAAGTGGCTCGGCCCTTCGGAAAGGGACTTCGCCAGCGCCTCGACGCCCGTCACCAGCCGCGCGGCGGCGGCGAGCGCATCGGCCCGGTTTCCCATCGGCGTCGTGCCGGCATGATCCGCCCGCCCCTCGACGACGATCTCGATGCGCGTGATGCCGGCGATCGCCGTCACCACGCCGATGTCGAGCCCTTCCGTTTCCAGCACCGGCCCCTGCTCGATATGCAGTTCGAGAAACGCCGCGATGTCCCTGCGCGCCTGCGCGGCAATGCGCGCCGGATCGCCGCCCGCATCGCGGATGCCTTGTTCCAGCGTCAGCCCGCCGCTCGCGCGGGTCAGCCAGTCTTCCGGCAGCACGCCGGCCATGCCGCGGCTGCCGATGCAGGAGACGCCGAAGATCGAGACCTCCTCGGCAAGGAAATCGACGACCTCCAGGTCGTGGTCGAGCGCGATGCCCTGGTCGGCCAGCGCCCGGGCCACTTCGAGCGCCACCGCGACACCGGCGATGCCGTCGTAGCGCCCGCCGTCCGGCACCGTGTCCGAGTGCGAGCCGAGCATGATCGTGCCGAGGCCGGGCGTCCTGCCCGGACGGCGGCCGATCAGGTTGCCCGCCGCATCGATCCGCGTTTCGAGCCCCGCGGCCCGAAACCTTTCGGCAAGAAAATCCCGCCCCGCCGGGAACAGGGCGGTAAAGGCACGCCGTGTATAGGGCCGGCCGGGCTCGGTAAGCCGGGCAAGCCCGTCGATCACATCCTGTATATGGGCAGGATCGACCGGCAGATTGGTCGGGCGGGCCATCGTCAGGCCTCCGCGCAAACGAGCGTCGGCGGCGGCCGCACGAAGGCGCCGGTGCCCGGTTCGGCAAGAACCTTCCTGCCGTCGAAGGCCAGCCTGCCGCGCAGCCAGGTCGCCGAAACGCGCCACGGCAGCCTGATGCCGTTATAGGGCGACCAGCCAACGACGTTGTGGCCGCTTTGCGCCGCGTCATAGGTATAGGGTTCGGGCGTCAGCACGGTGATGTCGGCGTCCTTGCCGGCTTCCAGCGCGCCCTTGACGTGATCGAGCCGGAAATGGCGGGCCGGGTTCAGCGCCATCAGCTCGGCCGCCCGCGTCAGCGGAATGCCGCGCTCCAGCGCGCCCTTGACGAAGAGCGGCACCATGACCTCCAGCCCCGGCACGCCGGAGGCGTTCGCCAGCATGTCCGGGTTCGTCTTGCGATCCTCCGACCAGCTCACATGGTCGGTGGAGACGAGGGTGACATTGCCCGCCGCGACATGCCGCCAGAGCTTTTCCACCTCGGCGCGCGGGCGGATCGGCGGGTTGATCTTCGCCTTGCCGCCGAGCCGGGCGACGTCGTTCTCCTCGTCCAGCGTCAGGTAGTGGATGCAGCACTCGATGGTCGCCCGGTGCCCCTGCGCCCGGTAGGCGGCGGCGATCTCGTAGCCGCGGCCGAGCGAGCAGTGCACCACATGCGCCGGGCAGCCGGTCGCCGCGCCCGTCTCGTAGATCTGGCAGGAGGCGATGAGTTCCGTCAGCGGCGGGCGGGAGAGACCGTGCGCGCGCCAGTCGGTGATGCCGGCCGCCTTCACCCTGGCGATGGCCGCACGCACCGCCTCGTCGTCCTCGTTGTGCACGCCGGCCGCCAAACCGGTCGGCGCGATGGCGCGGAAACATTCCTCCAGCAGCGCCGCAGAGATGCGCGGGAACCGCTTCGGGTCCGTACCGAAGGTGGAGAACTTGAAGGCCGCGACGCCCGCCCCGACCATCTCGGGAATGCGCGCCGGCCCCTCTTCCGGGTCGACCGTTCCATAGAGCGCGAAGTCGACGCGTGCCTGTGACGCGGCATGATCGATCTTGCGCCTCACCGCCTCGGCCGAGCAGACGAGGTTGCCCTCGTCGTAGGGCATGTCGACGATGGTCGTCACGCCGCCCGCCGCCGCCGAGCGCGTCGACCAGATGAAATCCTCCTGGTCCTTCTGCGAGAGCGAATGGACCTGGGCGTCGATCGCGCCCGGCAGGATCAGCGCCCCGGCAAGGTCGTGCCGCTCCCTCGCCGCCGGCATGGCGCCCTGCCCGACATGCGCCACCCTGCCGTCCCGTACAGCCACATGGCCGCCCTCGACGAGGCGATCCGGCAGGACCACGGTGCCTTTCAGAACGAGATCGAAATCGGCCATTTCCGTGCCTCCGTCAGGTTTTCAAAGCGAAGAAGCCGTCGAGATCGGCCATGGGCGCGGCATCCATGAAGGCGGCGAGCGCATCGGGGCTTGCAAGGTCGCGGTCGAGCGCCTCTATCTCGGCGGAAAGCGGCCGGTCCTTGCGGTAGAAGGGGCTGATCGCCCGCGTGCGCTGGTAGGCGAGAGCCGCGACGCCCTCGACATTGTCGCCGGCAAGGTCGATCGCCTGCGCCGACAGCAGGGCTTCGAGCGCGGCGAGCTGGCGCAGGTCCCGCACCTGGCTTTCCATGCGCTCGACGATGAGCGGCAGGAAGGTCGCCTCCTCCTCCAGCCCGCCGGCCACCACGATCGACTGTGCCGAGATCGGCACGGCAAGCGACTGGATGCGCATGTAGAGCTCGACCGCGAGCTTCAGGAGCGGGCCGAACCCCGTCGCCGTCTCGCCGGGCGCGACGAGGTTGACCGGCAGGTTGCGCCGCACGCCGTTGGAAAGCAGCACGCAGCGGTTCAGGACGTTGCGGGCGAGGTGCGCGAAGCCCGTCTGCGCCGCCTCGACATAGAGCGTGGCCGACAGCGGCAGGGAACCGCCGGAAGCCATCACGTGGTTGTCCAGAACCACCGGATTGTCGTCCGGCTGCGCCGTCGCCTCGACGATGCGCTCGGCGGCATTCATCAGCGTATCGAGGCAGGCGCCGAACACCTGCGCGGTCATGCGCAGGCTCAGCGGATCGTGGATCGCCGAGGGTTTTGGCCAATGGCCCGATGCGGCCTGCGCCTCGAACCATGTGCCCGCCAGCGCCTCGCCATGGGCGGACAGCCGGGCCGCCACCCGCCAAGGATCGGCGGAAGCGCCGAGCGCCTGGGAGGACAGCACGCCCGTCACCATGAGGTTGCGGATCGCCTTGGCCGCCTCGCGCAGCACATTGGCGGCGGCGGCATGCGAGATCGCATTGACGCTGAGCGCGGCCAGCGCGTCGCGCGGCTGCATGCGATAGGGTTGCAGGCCGGCACGTCTCAGGGCCTCCGCCGCGGCCAGCCGCTCGCCGCCGTACCACGCTTCGCCCTCGCCCGTCAGCACCGCCGCGACCTGCCCCATCAGGCCGATATCCGCGCAGCCCATGGAGCCGTGACGGCGTACCACCGGCACGACGTCCTTTTCGAGAAGCGAGAGGAAGGCGCCGATCAGGTCCGGGCTGCAGCCGGAATAGCCGCCGAGCGCGGTGTTGACGCGGATGCCTATCGCCTTGCGCACGATCGGCAGGGAGAAGGGCTCGCCGGTGCCGAAATGATGCGCCTTGACGAGGCTGTCGTTGAATTCGACGAGATCGTCCGCCGTCCAGAGCTTGTCCTTCATCGAGCCGACGCCCGTATTGGCCCCGTAGATGGGCAGGCCCGCGGCGAGGCGATCCGTGACGACGCGGCGCGCCTCGGCGACGCGCCCCATGCCGATCTCGCAGGCCACCGGACGGCGCGCACCGGTGCCGATCGCCTCCAGCGCGGCGAAATCGAGCGGTTGGCCGGTGAGATGGAGCGTGTCGGCGGAAGCGGGCATGGTGCGGAAAGCCTGTTTTGGAAGCAATCCCAGGAAAGGCCGAACGGTTATCCGTCCGGAATTGCGTGGAAACCGGGTGGGGATGTTATGCGGAACGCAGGCCAAACGTATATCCCAAAATCCGCACGGCTTATGCTATAAGCCGAACAGACGGAAGCCGAAGGACCCTCCCGTGGATCTATCCACCCTCTGCCTTGTGCACAGCATTCTCGAAGAACGCGGCATCCGCAGGGCAGCCGCCGCGGCCGGGCGCCCGGCCTCCAGCGCCAGCGCCGCGCTCCGCCGCGTCGAGGCGGCCCTGTCCGTGCCGCTGGTGCGCCGCGACGGCCGGGCGCTCGTGCCGACGCTCGACGCCGAGGCCCGCCTGCCGCGCTTTGCGGAGATCGCCCGCGCCGGCGCGGCGCTCGCCGCCCTCGGCAAGGGTTCGGCAATGCCGCCTCCCGTCTCGCTCGCCGCCCTCGCCCGCTTCGCCGCGACCGCAAGGGCCGGCAGCATCAACGCCGCCGCCAAGAGCCTCGGCCTCGGCCAGCCGCAGCTCACCCGCCAGCTCAGCCATCTGGAGGAGACGGTCGGCTGCAGGTTGCTCGAGCGTTCGAGGACGGGCATAAGCTGCACGCCAGCCGGCCTCGAGGTCCTGTCGCTCGCCGAGCGCATCGCCACGGCCTGGGACGCCCTCTCCGCCGCCGCCGCCGAGCGCTTCCGCCGCAACGCCGCCACCTGGCGGCTCGGTACCGTCATCCCCTTCGGCCACGAAAGCGAGATCGCCGCCATGCTCGCCCGCCTCGCCGTCGAATGGCGCGCGGCCCGGCCCCGCCAGCCGCTCTTCCTTTCCTCCACGACGGCGGACGAGCTCGTCTCGGGCCTCAAGAACCGCCGTTTCGACCTGATCCTCCTCGACACGGACCATTATCCCGCCGAATTCGAGGGCCGCCTGATCGGCCGCGCGCAACTCGCCCTCGCCGGCCCGCGTGCGCTGGGCGGAACCGGAGGGCAGGACCTTGCCGCGCTGCTGCGCCGCCATCCCGTCGCCGTGCCGAGCCCGCGCAGCGGCCTGCGGCAGATGACGGACCGCTTCCTCGAAGCCACGCTGTCCCCGGCGGAACGCGCCCGCCTGACGCTGGTCGAGGTCGATTCGATCCCGGTCATCATCAACCTCGTGCTCCGCCACGGCCATCTCTCCGTCCTGCCGGAACAGTCCGTCGCCAACATCAGCCCGCCCCCGACGCTCCTGCCGCTCGATCCGGCCTACCGGCAACCGCTGAGCCTCGTCTGGCCGCGCGACGCGCTCTCCCGGCAGGCGGCGGAACAGATTTTTGCGATAGCGACGAGAGGATGAAGATGCCGGAAAGCACTTTGACGGGTTTTCCCGGCATTATACCATTTTTGCGAAAAAGGTATAATCAACGGGAATCGGTTATACCTTTTTCGCAGAAATGGTATAATGCGCCCCATGTTGAAACCGATAGACATCGCCTACCAGACCCTGTTCTCGGAGTTGACGCAACGCTGTTTCGACGGTGCGTTCGTGAGCGATTTTCCGCCGGAGGGGCGGTTCGTCCCGGTCACGGTCAACGATCGCGCCTATTGGTATTTCGATACGCCGGACGGTGCCGGCGGAAAGAAGCGATCCTATGTCGGCCCTGCCGAAGACCCCGAGATTTCCGGCCGTGTCGAGCGCTTCAAGGACCTGAAAGCCGACATCAAGGCCAGGCACAAACTGGTCTCCACGCTGGTGCGGGAAGCCTATCTGCCGCAGCCCAACGCCATCGCCGGGGATGTCGTCGAGGCTCTTGCGAATGCTGGCCTCTTCCGTTTGCGGACCGTCCTTGTCGGCACGACCGCATTTCAGGCCTATCCGGGGCTGCTTGGCGTTCGCTTTGACAAAGCCAGCCTGCAAACCGGCGACGCCGACTTTGCCCAGTTCCACTCCGTGTCTGCGGCAGTGGAAGACAGCATTCCCCCGGTTCTTCAGGTCATCCGCAGCGTCGACAAATCGTTCCGCGAGATACCCCATCGCAATGGGAGCACCCAGGCCACGCAGTTCCGGGCAAAAAGCGGCTTCATGGTCGAATTCCTGACACCGAACCGGGGCTCGGACGAGAACGAGGAGCAGCCGGCCCGCATGCCCGCCCTCGGCGGCGCGGCGGCAACGCCCCTGCGCTTCCTCGATTTCCTCATCCATCAACCGGTGCGCAGCGTGCTGCTGCACAAGGCCGGCGTTCCTGTCCTTGTTCCCGCGCCCGAGCGCTTCACCGTACACAAGCTGATCGTCGCAAGCCGCAGGCTCATCGACGGCAGCAGCCTTGAAAAGAGCGAGAAGGACAAGAGGCAGGCGAGCGCCCTTGTCGAAGCGCTCCTGCATCTGCGCCGGCATGTGGAGCTCACGATTGCCTATTCGGATGCATGGCAGAGAGGCAAGGCCTGGCGGGAAGCGCTCGGCAGAAGCTTGGCCTCCCTTACCCCGCACGATCGCGAAAGGTTGCAGGAAGGTCTGTTCGAAGGCCTCAAACATATCGGCGACGCCCCGGCGACGGTCGGCCTCTGAGAAGCTAGCCCTTCACCCCGGTCCTGAGCCGCCGCCGGGTCTCCGTCGGACTCTCGTGGTAGTGCGCGCGGTAGCTGCGCGAGAAGGCCGAGGAGGAGTTGAAGCCGGTGAGCGCGGCGATGTCGGCGAACTCGGCCCTGGTCTCGATCACCTTGCGCCGCGCGGCGTTGAGGCGCAGCGCCAGGTAATGCCGGTGCGGCGCGACGCCCATCGCCTCCTGGAACAGGTCCTGCAGGTGCCGCGCGCTGATGCCGACGCGCCTTGCTAGACGCGAGAGCGTCAGCGGCGCGTCCACCGTCTCCTCCATCAGCCGCACCGCCTGGCTGACGCGCTGGTCGGCGACGCGCATGTTGCCGAGCGCCGGCACCTGGAGCAGGCCGCCGGTGCGCTCGTGCTCGTAGATGAAGAGCCGCGAGACCTCGAGCGCCAGCGAATAGCCCTGCCGGCGGCGGATGACCTCCAGCATCAGGTCGAGCGTCGGCAGCGAGCCGCCGGTGGTGATGCGCTTGCCGTCGATGACGTAGCGCTCGCGCATGACGGCGATCTGCGGATAGCGGGAGGCGAATTCCTCCATGTCCTCCCAGTGGATCGTCACCGAATGGCCGTCGAGCAGGCTCGCCTCGGCCAGCAGCCAGCTTCCCGATTCGATGCCGGCCATCATCGTGCGATGGCGCGCCGTCTGCGAGAGCTGCCGGCGCAGGAGCGGCGTCGCGCTCGCCTGCCATTGATAGGAGGAGAGCACGAAGAGCGGATGGGCCTCCTTCTCCGGCCGGAACGGGCCGTCGACGGGCACGGGAATGCGGCTGCGCGTCTCGATCGGCGCACCGTCCGGCGAGAAGATCCGCCAGCGGTAGAGGTCCTGGCCGGAGATGCGGTTGGCGGCGCGCAACGGCTCGATGACCGAGGCGACGAGGATGAGGTTCGTCTCGGGCAGCACGAGGATGTCGATGTCGAGCGTATCCGAAGAGGGGTCGAGCATGGCGCGATCCTGCGGCGCGGCTTCTCGGATTGTCAAGGATGGATCCGAAAAGTGAAAGCATCGCACGTTCTCTTGGCTCGTAATGGGCCCAACGAGAATACTGGGAGAACGACAATGCCCCTGGCCATGAACCGTGACGTCTTCATCACCTGCGCCGTCACCGGCTCCGGCGACACCGCCGGCAAATCCCCCCACGTGCCGCGTTCGCCGAAGCAGATCGCCGACTCGGCGATCGAGGCCGCGAAGGCCGGCGCGGCGATCGTGCATTGTCATGTCCGCGATCCGCAAACCGGCGCGCCGAGCCGCCGCAACGACCTCTACCGCGAGGTGACCGACCGTATCCGCGCCGCCGAGGTCGACGTGGTGCTCAACCTCACCGCCGGCATGGGCGGCGACATGATCTTCGGCAACGTCGAGCAGCCCCTTCCCCTCAACCCCAACGGCACCGACATGGCCGGCGCGACCGAACGCGTTTCCCACGTCGCCGAATGCCTGCCGGAAATCTGCACGCTCGACTGTGGCACGATGAACTTCTCGCTCGGCGACTACGTGATGACCAACACGCCGTCCATGCTGCGCGCCATGGCGAAGCTGATGACGGACCTCGGCGTGCGCCCGGAGATCGAGGCCTTCGACACCGGCCATCTCTGGTTCGCCAAGCAGCTCGTCGAGGAAGGCCTGATCGAGGACCCGGTGCTCATCCAGCTGTGCATGGGCATTCCGTGGGGCGCGCCGGACGACCTCAACACCTACATGGCGATGGTCAACAACGTGCCGGCGGGCTGGACCTTCTCCGCCTTCTCCATCGGCCGCAACGCCATGGCCTACCCGGCCGCCGCGGTGCTCGCCGGCGGCAACGTCCGCGTCGGGCTGGAGGACAACCTCTACGTCGCCAAGGGCGAGCTCGCCACCAACGCGCAGCTCGTCGACAAGGCCGTCACCATCGTCGAGAGCATGGGCGCGCGCGTCATCGGCCCGGCCGAGGTGCGCGAGAAGCTGAAGCTGACGAAGCGCGTGCCGCGCGGGTGATCGATTGCCCCTCACCCTAACCCTCTCCCCGCAAGCGGGGAGAGGGGACCTGCCAAACCGACCATCCGGGATGGAGGAAAACGGCGCGGCATATCCCCTTCTCCCCACCTGCGGGGAGAAGGTGGCGGCAGCCGGTTGAGGAGCAAATCGCCGAGTATGCAAGAACACAACAAGGGAACGCACAGCATGACCACCATCCACAAGGCAGCCTGCATCGGCGGCGGCGTCATCGGCGGGGCGTGGGTCGCGCGCTTCGCGCTGGCCGGCATCGACGTCAGCGTGTTCGATCCGCACCCCGAAGCCGAGCGCATCATCGGCGAGGTCATGGCCAATGCCGAGCGCGCCTATGGCATGCTCACCATGGCGCCCCTGCCGCCGAAGGGAAAGGTCGTCTTCTGCAACAGCATCAGGGAAGCCGTGCAGGGCGCTGACTGGATTCAGGAAAGCGTGCCCGAACGCCTGGAGATGAAACGCGGCGTCCTCACCGAGATCGACGCGGCCGCAGACCCGACGGCCCTCATCGGCTCCTCCACCTCCGGCCTGATGCCGACCGATCTCCAGCGCGACATGAAGCACCCCGAGCGCCTGTTCGTGGCCCATCCCTACAATCCCGTCTACCTGCTGCCGCTCGCCGAGCTCGTGGGCGGCGAGAAGACTTCGCGCGCGGTGCTGGAGGACGCAAAGGCCAAGCTCGCCCCCATCGGCATGAAGGGCGTGATCATCAACAAGGAGATCGAGGCCTTCGTCGGCGACCGCCTGCTGGAAGCCGTCTGGCGCGAGGGCCTCTGGCTCATCAAGGACGACATCTGCGACACCGAGACGCTGGACGACGTGATCCGCTATTCCTTCGGCATGCGCTGGGCGCAGATGGGCATGTTCGAGACCTACCGCATCGCCGGCGGCGAAGCGGGCATGCGCCACTTCCTCGCCCAGTTCGGCCCCTGCCTCTCCTGGCCCTGGACCAAGCTCACCGACGTCGTCGACCTCGACGACGCGCTGGTCGAGAAGATCGCCTCGCAGTCCGACGCCCAGTCCGGCGCACGAAGCATCCGCGAGCTGGAGCGCATCCGCGACCAGAACCTCGTCGGCATCATGCACGCGCTGAAGGCCGGCGACGAGGGCCGCGGCTGGGGCGCCGGCAAGCTGCTCGCCGAATTCGAGGAGCATCTGTGGGCCAGGGCCGGCAAGGCGAAGGTGGACGTCTCCGCCGCCGCGCCGCTGCGCCTCGTCGACACCAAGGTCAACGCCGCCTGGGTCGACTACAACGGCCACATGACGGAGCACCGCTACCTCCAGCTCTTCGGCGACACGTCCGATGCGCTGCTGCGATTGATCGGCGTCGATTTCGCCTATGTCGAGGCCGGCCACAGCTACTACACGGTGGAGACCCACATCCGCCATCTCGGCGAGGCCAGGCTCGGCCAGGCGCTCTATACGACGCTCCAGCTGCTGTCGTCCGACGCCAAGCGCCTGCACTTCTTCACCCGCATCCACGACGCGGCGACCGGCGACGTCATCGCGACCGCCGAGCAGATGATGCTGCACGTCGATTCGAAAGCCGGCAGGAGCGTCGACGCGCCGGCCGAGGTGCTGGCGAAGATCGCACCGATCGCCGAGGCCCATGCCAGGCTGGCGGCGCCGGACGGCGCGGGGCGGAGCGTCGGGCAGAAGAAAGCGCAGTAAGAACGAATGGCCCCCTAGCCCTCTCCCGGCAAGCGGGGAGAGGGAACCTGCCGACGGCGGGCCTGGGAATGGAGGAAGCCGGCGCGGCATATCCCTTCTCCCCGCCCGCGGGGAGAAGGTGGCGGCAGCCGGATGAGGGGCAAACCAAACGAGGAGAATGCCATGAACTTCGCATTGACCGACGAGCAGCAGATGATCGTGGACACGGTCCGCGCCTTCGTCGAGACGGAAATCTATCCGCACGAGAACGAGGTCGAGCGCACCGGCCATGTGCCGCCGGAGCTCGGCCGGGAGATCGCGAGGAAGTGCAAGGAGATCGGCTTCTTCGGCTGCAATTTCCCGGAAGAGGTCGGCGGCGCGGGGCTCGACCATCTTTCCTTCACGCTGGTCGAGCGCGAGCTCGGCCGCGGCTCGATGGCGCTCACCGTCTTCTTCGGCCGCCCCTCCGGCATCCTGATGGCCTGCAACGGCGAGCAGCGCGAGAAATACCTGCTGCCGGCCGTCCGCGGCGACAAGTTCGACGCCCTCGCCATGACCGAGCCGGACGCGGGCTCCGACGTGCGCGGCATGAAGTGCTTCGCCCGCAAGGACGGCGACGACTGGGTCGTCAACGGCACCAAGCACTTCATCAGCCACGCCAACATCGCCGATTTCGTCATCGTCTTCATCGCCACCGGCGAGGAGGACACGCCCCGCGGCAGGAAGAAGCTCATCACCTGCTTCCTCGTCGACCGCGGCACGCCGGGCTTCGAAATCCGCGACGGCTACAACTCCGTCTCGCACCGCGGCTACAAGAACTGCATCCTCACCTTCGACGAATGCCGCCTGCCCTCCTCCCAGATCTTGGGCGAGGTGCACAAGGGCTTCGACATCGCCAACGACTGGCTCTACGCGACGCGCCTCACCGTCGCCGCCACCTCGGTCGGCCGGGCCCGCCGCGCCTTCGACTACTCGCTCTCCTATGCGGCCGAGCGAAAACAGTTCGGCAAGCCGATCGGTGCGAACCAGGGCGTCTCCTTCAAGCTCGCCGACATGATAACGGAGATCGACGCCGCCGACCTTTTGACGCTGTCGGCCGCCTGGCGGCTCGACCAGGGCCTTCCCTCGAACCGCGAGATTGCCTCGGCCAAGGTCTACGCCACCGAAATGCTCGCCCGCGTCACGGACGAGGCGATCCAGATCTACGGCGGCATGGGCCTGATGGACGACCTGCCGCTCGCCCGCTTCTGGCGCGACGCCCGCGTGGAACGCATCTGGGACGGCACCTCGGAAATCCAGCGCCACATCATCAGCCGCGACTTGTTGCGGCCGCTGGGGGCTTGAGGATGGTAGAGTCCGTCTTTGCCCCTCACCCTAACCCTCTCCCCGCAAGCGGGGAGAGGGGACGTGCCAAACAGCACGCCTTCAAGCGGGAAAACGGCCCGGCATATCTCCTTCTCCCCGTCGCGACGGGGAGAAGGTGCCCGGCAGGGCGGATGAGGGGCAAGAACAACACATGACCGCTCCCCGCCCCCTCGACCGCCTCATCCGCCCGGAATCCATCGCCGTCTTCGGCGGCAAGGAGGCGCGGCGGGTGATCTTCCAGTGCGACAAGATGGGCTTTGCCGGCGAGATCTGGCCGGTGCACCCGCGCGAGGAGGAAATCCTCGGCCGCAAGTGCTACCGCTCTGTCGCTGACCTGCCCGGCGCGCCGGATGCCTCCTTCGTCGGCGTCAACCGGGAGCTCACCATCGGCATCGTCCGCGACCTTGCCGCCCGCGGCGCGGGCGGGGCGGTCTGCTATGCCTCGGGCTTCCGCGAGGCCGTCAGCGAGCTCGCCGATGGCGATGATCTCCAGAAGGCGCTGGTGGAGGCGGCCGGCGACATGCCGGTCCTCGGGCCCAACTGCTACGGCTTCATCAACATGCTGGACGGCGCCCTGCTCTGGCCCGACCAGCACGGCATGCTGCGCATCGAGCGGGGCGTTGCCGTCCTCACGCAGTCCTCGAACATCGCCTGCAACATCTCCATGCAGCAGCGCGGCCTGCCGCTCGCCTATATCCTGACGGCCGGCAACCAGGCTCAGACCGGCCTTGCCGACCTCGCCTGCGCGGTTCTGGAAGACCCGCGCGTCACCGCCGTCGGCCTGCACATCGAGGGCTTCGACAGCCTGGAGGCGCTGGAACGCCTCGCCTTCCGGTCGCGGGAGCTGAAGAAGCCCGTCGTGACGCTGAAGGTCGGCAAGTCGGAGCAGGCGCAGCTCGCCACCGTCTCGCATACCGCCTCGCTCGCCGGCAACGATGCGGTCTCCTCCGCGCTCCTCGCCCGCCTCGGCATCGGCCGCGTCGAGACGCTGCCGGAGCTTCTGGAGACGCTGAAGCTGCTGCATGTCGCCGGCCCCCTGCCGAGCCACGACATCTCCTCGATGTCCTGCTCCGGCGGCGAGGCCTCGCTGATGGCCGATGCCGGCGTGAAGCGGAAGGTCAATTACCGGGCGCTGAAGGACGAGCAGCGCCAGCCGCTGCGCGAAACGCTCGGCCAGATGGTGACGATCTCCAACCCGCTCGACTACCACACCTTCGTCTGGGGCAATCGCGAGAAGCAGACCGCCGCCTTCGCGACGATGATGAAGGGCGGCTACGCGCTGAACCTCGTCGTGCTCGACTTCCCGCGCCTCGACCGCTGCGACGCGGCCGACTGGACCGCCACCTGCCACGCCGTCATCGATGCCTCGAAGGCGACGGGCGCGAAGGCCGGCATCGTCGCCAGCATGGCGGAGAACATGCCGGAAGAGACCGCCGGGATGCTGATGCGGAACGGCGTCGTGCCCTTCCACGGCATCGAGGAAGCGCTGGCCGCCGCGGAGGCCGCCGCCGGCATCGGCGACATCTGGACGAGGCCCCTGCCCGCGCCGCTGCTGAAGGTAGCGGCCGGCGAAGGCGAAGCGGTCACGCTCACCGAGCACGAGGCCAAGCAGGCGCTCGCCGCCCACGGCCTGCGTGTACCCCGGGGCATCGCAGCCGAGACGGTGGAGGCCGCCGCCGACGGCGCGGAAACGCTCGGCTTTCCGGTCGCGCTGAAAGGCCTCGGCGTCGCGCACAAGACGGAAGCCGGGGCCGTCAGGCTGAACCTCGCGAGCCGCGCAGCGGTTCTGGAGGCCGCGAAGGCGATGGCCGGCGTCGCCTCCGGCTTCCTCGTGGAAAGGATGGTGGGCAAACCGGTCGCCGAACTCATCGTCGGCGCGATGCGCGACCCGGTGGCCGGGCCGGTGCTGACGATCGGTGCGGGCGGCATCCTCGTCGAATTGCTCGAAGATTCCGCGATTCTGACGCTTCCGACGGACGAGACGACGATCCGCGAGGCCATATCCGGCCTGAAGATCGCAAGGCTGCTCGACGGCTATCGCGGCGCGCCGAAGGGCGATGTCGACGCCCTTGCCGCCGCCGTCGCATCAGCGGCATCCTATGTCGTTTCAAACGCTTCAATAATCGAAGAACTGGACGTTAATCCCATAATGGTGCTGCCGGAAGGCGACGGTGTCGTCGCGGCCGACGCACTGATCCGTCTGAGGAAAAGCCCATGACCGGACCGATAAGGCAGCGCCGCGAAGGCGGCATCCTGGAAGTGACGATCGATCGCCCCAAGGCGAACGCCATCGATCTGGCGACCAGCCGCATCATGGGCGAGGTCTTCCGGGACTTCCGCGACGACGAGACCCTGCGCGTCGCCATCGTCACCGGCGCGGGAGAGAAATTCTTCTGTCCGGGATGGGACCTGAAGGCCGCCGCCGCGGGCGACGCGGTGGACGGCGACTACGGCGTCGGCGGCTTCGGCGGCATGCAGGAACTGCGCGACCTCAACAAGCCGATCATCGCCGCCGTCAACGGCATCTGCTGCGGCGGGGGCCTGGAGATCGCTCTCTCCACCGACCTCATCCTCGCCGCCGAGCACGCCACATTCGCCCTGCCGGAGATCCGCTCCGGCACGGTGGCCGACGCCGCCTCGATCAAGCTGCCCAAGCGCATCCCCTACCACATCGCCATGGACATGCTCCTGACCGGCCGGTGGCTCGACGTCCAGGAGGCGCACCGCTGGGGCTTCGTCAACGAGATCCTGCCCGCAGGCAAGCTGATGGAGCGCGCCTGGGAGCTGGCGCGCCTCCTCGAAAGCGGCCCGCCGCTCGTCTATGCCGCGATCAAGGAAGTGGTGCGCGCCGCCGAGGGCGAGACCTTCCAGACGACCATGAACAGGATCACCCGCCGGCAGTTCCGGACGGTCGACATCCTCTATTCCAGCGAGGACCAGCTCGAAGGCGCCCGCGCCTTTGCCGAAAAGCGCGATCCCGTCTGGAAGGGACGATGAGGAGCCTGCCCCTGCATCGGGCGAGGCGCGCAGACTTCCATAAGCCTCACTTGTGGAAGAAATAGATAATTTAGGGCGTTACAGGCGTCTTATACGGGAATAGCTTATGGAAAACGGGCCGCATGGCGGCGGAAGAAGGAGGCGTTCGAGAGACGGGAAATGAACCGCCGCCGGCATAAAAGCCGGTGGGGGAGGTTGCCTTGGAGGCGAAAAACAGAAATTCTGCCAATCACAACAACAAATGCCCATTTCAGGGCCAGCAAAGGGAACAGGGGAATGACTGATTACACCAAATACCTCACCAGCCAGGTCACGCTCGGCCGCATGAACCGGCGCGAGTTCATGGGCCGCGCCGCTGCATTCGGCATCACGCTCGCCGCTGCCGGCACGATGTTCGAGACCGCCGCACGCGCGCAGGAACCCAAGCGCGGCGGCCACCTCAAGCTCGGCCTCGAAGGCGCCGCCGCGACCGACTCGAAGGACCCGGCCAAGGCGCTCTCGCAGTTCATGTTCGTCGTCGGCCGCAACTGGGGCGACATGCTCGTCGAATCCGAGCCGCTGACCGGCCAGCCGGTGCCCGCGCTCGCCGAATCCTGGGAACCGTCCGCCGACGCCGCGACCTGGACCTTCAACATCCGCAAGGGCGTGAAATTCCACGACGGCAAGGAACTGACCGTCGACGACGTCATCAAGACCCTGCAACGCCACACCGACGAGAAGTCGGAATCGGGCGCGCTCGGCGTCATGAAGTCGATCAAGGAGATCAAGGCCGACGGCGACAAGCTGGTGCTCGTGCTGACGGAAGGCAATGCCGACCTGCCGCTGCTGCTGACCGACTACCACCTCGTCATCCAGCCGAACGGCGGCCTCGACGATCCGAACGCCATGATCGGCACCGGCCCCTACAAGGTCACGAGCTTCGAGGCGGGCGTGCGCGCCACCTTCGAGCGGAACCAGGACGACTGGCGCCAGGACCGCGGTTTCGTCGATTCGATCGAGATGATCGCGATGAACGACGCGACGGCCCGCATCGCCGCGCTCTCTTCCGGCCAGGTGCACTACATCAACCGCGTCGACCCGAAGACGGTCGACCTCCTGAAGCGCGCCCCGACCGTGGACATCCTCTCCACCTCCGGCCGCGGCCACTACGTGTTCATCATGCATTGCAACACGGCGCCGTTCGACAACAACGACCTGCGCCTTGCGTTGAAATACGCGATGGACCGCGAGACCATGCTGGAGAAGGTGCTCGGCGGCTACGGCAAGGTCGGCAACGACTTCCCGATCAACGAGACCTATGCCCTCTTCCCGGAAGGCATCGAGCAGCGCACCTACGACCCGGACAAGGCGTCCTTCCATTACAAGAAGTCCGGCCACAGCGGCTCGGTGCTGCTGCGCACCTCCGACGTCGCCTTCCCCGGCGCGGTCGATGCCGCCGTCCTCTACCAGGAGAGCGCCAAGAAGGCCGGCATCAACATCGAGGTGAAGCGCGAGCCGGGCGACGGCTACTGGTCGAACGTGTGGAACGTGCAGCCGTTCTCCACCTCCTATTGGGGCGGCCGCCCGACGCAGGACCAGATGTATTCCACCGCCTATCTGTCGACGGCGGACTGGAACGACACCCGCTTCCTGCGCGAGGACTTCGACAAGCTCCTGCTGGAAGCCCGCTCGGAACTCGACGAGGCCAAGCGCAAGGACATGTACCGCACCATGGCCATGATGGTGCGCGACGAGGGCGGCCTGATCCTGCCGATGTTCAACGACTTCGTGAACGCCGCCTCCAAGCAGGTGAAGGGCTACGTGCACGACATCGGCAACGACATGTCGAACGGCTATGTCGCAACCCGCGTGTGGCTGGACGCCTGATGGCCGGCGGCGGACCGGCGCACGGTCCGGAGCTGACAGCAACGGCGGCTGCGGGCGAAGCCCCGCAGTCTGCCGGCGTTGCCGGGTCGGTTGCGTCCACTGAAGCTCCCGTTAGCGAAGGCGTGCCTTCGTTCTGGGCCAAACTCAGCAAGAGCAGCCCGCTCGCGGCGCTCATATTGCAGCGGCTCGCGCTCAGCGTGGCGTTGCTCTTCGCCGTGTCCCTGATGATCTTCGGGGGCGTGGAAGCCCTGCCCGGCGACTTCGCGACGACCTATCTCGGCCAGTCGGCGACGCCCCAGGCGGTGGAGAACATCCGCAAGGAGCTCGGCCTCGACCAGCCGGCCACCACCCGCTACCTCAACTGGCTCGGCGGGGCGGTCCAGGGCGATTTCGGCACGTCCTGGGCATCCAGGAACTCGGTCAGCGAGCAGATCGGCAAGCGCCTCGGCAACTCGCTGTTCCTCGCCTTCTTCGCGGCGCTCATCTCCGTGCCGCTCGCCGTCGGCCTCGGCATGCTCGCGGTGCAATACCGCAACCGCCTGCCGGACAAGATCATCAACGTCATCTCGCTGGCGGCGATTTCGCTTCCGGAATTCTTCGTCGGCTATCTCCTGATCCTGTTCTTCGCCGTGCAGATGGGCGTCGCCACCTTCCCGGCGACGGTCTACGACACCATGACGCTCGGCCAGCGGCTCTCGGCCATCGCGCTGCCGACGGCGACCCTCGTCCTCGTCGTGCTCGCCCACATGATGCGCATGACGCGCGCGGCGATCCTCAACGTCATGTCGTCCGCCTATGTCGAGACGGCGGAACTGAAGGGCCTCTCCAGCCTGCGCATCATCGCCAAACATGCGGCACCGAACGCCGTGGCGCCCGTCATCAACGTCATCGCGCTCAACCTCGCCTATCTCGTCGTGGGCGTCGTCGTGGTGGAGGTGGTCTTCGTCTATCCCGGCATGGGCCAGTACATGGTCGACGCCGTGACGGTGCGCGACATGCCGGTGGTGCAGGCCTGCGGGCTCATCTTCGCCGCGTTCTACATCTTCCTCAACATGTTCGCCGACATCCTCGCGATCGTCGCGAACCCGAGATTGAGGCACCCGCGATGAGACTTTCCACCATTCCCGTCAGCGCGTGGGTCGGTATCCTGGGCATCGCCCTTGCCGTCTTCTGCGCCCTCTTCGCGCCCCTCATCGCCCCCTACGGCGAAAGCGAGATCGTCGGCTCCGTCTGGCAGCCGATGGGCGGCGACTACCTGCTCGGCACGGACAATCTCGGCCGCGACCTCTTCTCGCGGCTGATCTACGGCGCCCGCACCACGATCTTCGTGGCGCTGGCGGCGACCGTGCTCTCCTTCTCGCTCGGCATGCTGCTCTCCTTCATCGCGGCGGTGACGGGCGGCTTCGTCGACCAGGTCTTCTCGCGCTTCAACGACCTGATGATGGCGATCCCGACGCTGATCTTCGCCCTCGTCGTGCTCGCCGTGCTGCCGCAGCAGCTCTGGATCCTCATCCTCGTCATGGCGATCCTCGACAGCACCCGCGTCTACCGCATCGGCCGCGCCGTCGCGCTGGACGTCGCGGTGATGGAGTTCGTGGAAGCCGCGAGGCTGCGCGGCGAAGGCACGGGCTGGATCATCTTCCGGGAAATCCTGCCCAACACGCTCTCGCCGCTGCTCGCCGAATTCGGCCTGCGCTTCGCCTTCTCGATCCTGTTTCTCTCCACCCTCTCCTTCCTCGGCCTCGGCATCCAGCCGCCGGCCGCCGACTGGGGCGGCATGGTGAAGGACAACAAGGACGGCATCATCTTCGGCATTTCCGCCGCGCTGATTCCGGGCGGCGCGATCGCCGGGCTTGCCATCTGCGTCAACCTCGTCGTCGACTGGCTGATGAAACGGACCTCCAGCCTCAAGGGAGGGCGCGGCGATGCCTGATCTTCTTTCCGTACGGAACCTCAAGATCGAGGCGACGAGCTACCCGCCCGGCGAGCCGCCGCGGACCGTGACGCTCGTCGAGGGCGTCTCCTTCGACGTCGAGAAGGGCAAGGTGCTCGGCCTCATCGGCGAATCGGGCGCCGGCAAGTCCACCATCGGCCTCACCGCGCTCGCCTACGGGCGCGGCGGGGTGCGCATCACCGGCGGCGAAGTGCTGCTGAACGGCCAGGACCTCCTGAAGCTGCCGCCCTCCGGCATCCGCAAGGTACGCGGCTGCAAGGTCTGCTACGTCGCCCAGTCGGCGGCCGCGGCCTTCAACCCCGCCCACCGGCTCGGCGACCAGGTGATCGAGGCCTCGCTGAAGCACGGCATCATGAGCCGTGCGGAGGCGGAAAAGCGGGCGCTCTACCTCTTCAAGGTGCTCGGCCTGCCCAATCCGGAAACCTTCGGCCAGCGCTACCCGCACCAGGTCTCCGGCGGCCAGTTGCAGCGCGCCATGACCGCCATGGCGCTCTGCCCCAACCCGGAGCTCATCGTCTTCGACGAGCCGACGACCGCGCTCGACGTGACGACCCAGATCGACGTGCTCGCCGCCATCAAGCACGCCATCGAGGAGACGCACACGGCCGCGCTCTACATCACCCACGACCTTGCCGTCGTGGCGCAGATCACGGACGACATCCTCGTGCTCCGCCACGGCAAGACGGTGGAATACGGCCCGGTCAAGCAGATCATCGAGGCGCCGAAGCAGGACTATACCCGCGCGCTCGTCAACGTGCGCAGCACGAAGCGCGAGGAGGCGCCCGACCAGTCGGACACGCTCCTGAAGGTGGACAACATCACCGCCGGCTATTCCAACGGCTTCAAGGTGCTGCAGAACGTCTCGCTGCACCTGCCGAAGGGCCAGACGCTGGCGGTCGTGGGTGAATCGGGTTCCGGCAAGTCCACCCTCGCCCGCGTCATCACGGGACTCCTGCCGCCGCAGGAGGGAACGATCGGCTTCGACGGTTCGCCCCTGCCGAAGGCGCTCAAGGGCCGGACCAACGACCAGCTGCGTCGCATCCAGATGATCTACCAGATGGCCGACACGGCGATGAACCCGCGCCAGACGGTGCGCGACATCGTCGGCCGTCCCCTCACCTTCTACTACGGCATGCGCGGCCAGAAGAAGACGGAACGGGTGAAGGAACTCCTGGAACAGATCGAGATGGGCGGCCGCTTCGCCGACCGCTATCCGGCGGAGCTTTCCGGCGGCCAGAAGCAGCGCGTGGCGATCGCCCGGGCGCTGGCGGCCAAGCCCGAGCTCATCCTCTGCGACGAGCCGACCTCCGCCCTCGACCCGCTGGTGGCGGAAGGCATCCTGAAGCTGCTTCTCAAACTTCAGGACGAGACCCACGTCTCCTACATGTTCATCACCCACGACATCGCCATCGTGCGCGCCATCGCCGACAGCGTGGCCGTGATGCATCGGGGGCGTCTCGTGCGCTTCGGGCCGAAGTCGAAAGTGCTCTCGCCGCCGTTCGACGACTATACCGACCTCCTGCTGAAATCCGTCCCCGAGATGGAGATCGGCTGGCTGGAACGCGTGCTGACGACACGGCGCATGGAGAGCGCGGGGAACTGAAACGGTGGCGGGCGGCTTCGGTCGGCTGTCTGGTTTCAGAAGGATGCAACCGTTCCATCCCCCAGCCAACCTCTCCTTCGTCATGGTCGGGCTTGACCCGACCATCCACGCCCCCGGGCGTCTGTGGATCCTCGGGTCGAGCCCGAGGATGACGACAGCGGATGGGGAAAGGTCACGTCAAACAGGACCCTCGGCTTCAATTGCCACGCGCCCCTGAATTGGCCGGGGCCGCCCCGCGCTTCAATTCTGCGTGCACGCCACATCCCCGACGCGGCTGGCGGATTCGCCTTCGACGCTCACCGTCTCCTCGCCGCGCGCCGTGCAATTGCCCTTCTCGCCGACGCCCGTGCGGAACTTCACCATGGGCTGGCCCTCGATCATGACGCTCGGCACGATCTCGTAAAGCTCCGGCGGGCAGTTCACCACATCGGACAGGCGCAAAGCCGGCGCGCCGCCGATGAAGACACTCTTCGAGCCCGACAAGGCGCAGGCCGGAATGGGGGCCGGAGCGGTCTCGGCGGCCGAAACGGACGGCAGCCCGGCCATCAGGCCGAAGATCAGCGCCGTACCTGCAAATTGCCCGCATTTCATCACGCATCTCCCTTTTCACGCGCTGTGCGGGATAGATCCCGCAGCGTTTCGAGCGCCCGTTCCGCATCCCGCTCCGGCACGAATATATGGTCGTGGTGATAGGCGGCAACCACGTTGGCGCTGATGCCGGCATCGGTCAGCGCCGTCGCAAAGGCCGCCGTCAGGCCGACCGCTTCCAGCGAGGAATGCACGGTCAGCGTGATCATCCGCATCGGCGGGCTGGCGGCCAGCCCTTCGGCGGCATCGGCCGGCAGGATCAGCGTGATGCCCTCCTCCTCCCGGAACAGGCCGATCGGCCCGCGGGCCAGATGCTCCGCCAGATCGGCCGGCGCCACGCTGGCATAGACGAAGCTGCCTTCCGCCAGCGCCGGCTCCAGCGTCCGCAGAAGCTTATCGAGATCGACGACGCCGCTCATGAGCCTGCCATCCGGCGCACGGCCTCGCACAGCGCGGCAAAACCCGCCTTCGCGCCTGCGCTCATGAAGCGGGCGCGCAGCCAGGCGTGGATCATCTGCTTCTCCTCGCGGAACTCCACCGGCACGCCGGCAAGGACGAGCCGCGCCGCATAGGCCCGTGAGTCGTCGCGCAGCGGATCGAAATAGGCGCCGGTGATGAAGGCGGGCGGCAGGCCGGCGAGGTTTTCCGAACGCAGCGGGAAGGCATGCGCCGAATCCTCCGGCGCCTTGTAGACCTCGCGGTACCAGGCAACGTCCGCGGTCGAAAGCCCCGGCGCGTCGGCCATCTCCTGGTAGGATCCGGAAACGAGATCGCCGCCGAGGGCGGGATAGACGAGCGCCTGTCCGGCGATGCCCGTCAGCCCCTCGTCCCGCGCCTTCAGCACGATGCCGGCGGCAAGGTTTCCGCCGGCGCTGTCGCCGATGACGACGACCGGGCGGCTTTCCAGGAGAAGCTCGACAAGCACGGCCCAGCAGTCGTCGAAAGCGGCGGGCCAGACATGTTCCGGCGAGAGACGGTAATCGACGGACACCAGTTCCGCGCCGGCCGCCTCCGCGATTTCGGCGCAGATGGCGTCATGGCTCTCCAGCGAGCCGACGACGAAACCGCCGCCGTGGATGTAGAAGAGCCGTGTGCCGGTCGCGACCCGCGCCGGGCGGTAGCGGCGGACGGGGACGCGTCCTGCGGCCATGCCGTCCTCCCGGACCATGCCGGCCGGCGACGGCGCGTTGAACGCGGCGCAGAGCGCATCGTACCAGGCGCGCTGCCGGGCGATGTCCGCATCCACGGCATCGGCGGGATAGAAATCCTCGCAGCGCTTGTGGAAAGCGAGAATCCCCTCCTCGGTCGGCATGGGGCGTTCGGTCATGGCGGCTCCTCGTCGTTTGCGCGATCATAGCAGCGCGGCCGCCGCCGGTCGCCGTGCCGGGAACCTTTTTCCGGTTCGCGCGTCCTCCTGTCGACAGATTTGGAGGCACCGCCATGCTGAAATGGGCACTGATCTTTCTCGTCATCTCGCTGATCGCCGGCTTCCTCGGCTTTTCCGGCGTTTCCGCCGCGACGGCCACCATCGCCAAGGTGCTGTTCGCGATCGCGCTCGTTATCTTCTTGATTTTCCTTGTGCTTGCATTGATGGCGGGCAGCCTCGCCTTCTGAGTGCAATCCATCCACAGGCCGTGTTGCGAGGCGGCAACACGGGGCGAAACATGACAGTTTTAGTCATATAATTCGTTGCGGCGGGCCGAATCCTGATGAAAACAGTCATGTATTGACTGTCCTGTCAGAGAGTAACCCGCCCATGCACAATTCCCTTCGTCCGACCCTCCGCCTCGCGCTTGCCGGCACCTTTCTCCTGACGCCGGCCGCGGCGGCCGTCGCGCAGGACCAGCCGACAGCGACCGCCGAGGGCGGCGCAACGGTCCTGGAAGACATCGTCGTCGACGGCGGCAGCGGCGGCGTGATCAACGCGGACGGCTATGTCGGCAAGAGCAGCGCGACAGGCGCCAAGATCGACACGCCGTTCCTCCAGACCCCGCAATCGATCTCTTCCGTCACCGAAAAACAGCTTGAGGACCGCAACCCGCAGACCCTTCTCGACACGCTCGCCTATACGCCGGGCACGCGCGTCGGCGGCTACGGCTTCGACCCGCGCTTCGACAGCTTCACCGTGCGCGGTTTCGACGTGACCTATACCGGCGTCTTCCGCGACAACCTGCGCCAGCCGGGTGCCGGCTCCTCCCTGTTCAAGACCGAGCCTTACGGCCTCGAGGGCGTCTCCATCCTGCGCGGCCCCTCCTCCGCGCTCTACGGCGCGTCCGGCGCGGGCGGGCTCTACAACCTCATCAGCAAGCGCCCGACGGAAGAGGCGCTGCGCGAGGTGCAGCTCCAGTACGGCAGCCACGACCGCTACCAGGGCCAGTTCGATGTCTCCGGCCCGGTCAACGACGAGGACCCGTTCTACTACCGCCTGACCGGCCTTGCCCGCACCGCCGATACCGAGCAGGTCGGCGTCCCGGACGACCGCCTCTACCTCGCGCCGGCCCTCACCTGGAAGCCCGACGAGGACACGCGCCTCACCATCCTCGGCGAATATTCCCGCACCAAGACGGGCGGCACGGCCGCCTACTATTTCGACGGCACCACCGTCAGCGACTTCTTCGCCGGCAACCCGGCCTTCAACGATTCCGTCCAGAACCAGGGCCGCATCGGCTACGAGTTCGAGCGCCGCCTGAACGAGACCTTCACCTTCCGCCAGAACGCCCGCGCCTCCTGGCTGAACATCGACGCCGACTGGGCTTTCGCCTACCAGCCGAACGCCGCCGACCCGCTGCTGCTCGACAGCAGCGCCGGCACCTTCGAGGAATGGCTGAACACCTACACGGTCGACAACCAGCTCGAGGCGAAGTTCGACACCGGCGCGCTGGAGCACACGCTGCTCGCCGGCATCGACTTCACCAAGGTCCGCTGGAAGTCGCTCAACGGCTACGGCGTCACCCCGCCGCTCGACACGCGCAACCCGACGCTCGGCCGGCCGGTCGATCCGATCGACTTCCAGACGAAGAGCGTGCAGGACCAGCTCATCACCGGCCTCTACCTCCAGGACCAGATCCGCTACGACGCGCTGACCTTCACGCTCGGCGGGCGCTACGACTGGGTCTCGACGGACACGGACAACACGGATCTTGCGACCGGCGCGGTCGAGACGATCCCGCAGGACGACCGGGCCTTCTCCTGGCGCGCGGGCGTGACCTATGAAACGCAATGGGGCATCACGCCCTATGCCAGCTATTCGACCGCCTTCTCGCCGAACGCGGGCGTGGACCTCGCCACGGGCAACCCGTTCAAGCCGACGGAGAGCGAGCAGCAGGAAATCGGCGTCAAGTACCTGCTGCCCGACAGCAACACGCTGCTGACCGCCGCGCTCTTCAACATCGACCAGTCGAACGGCCTCTACTACGAAGTGGTCAACCTGCCGTCCGGCCCGGCGAACATCCAGGTGCAGCGCGGCAAGCTGCGCTCGCGCGGCCTCGAGCTCGAAGCCTCCACGAGCCTCGACAACGGCCTCTCGCTGATCGCGTCCTACACCTATACGCAGGCGAAGATCATCGAGGGGCCGGCCGCCACCATCGGCAACGACGTTTCCTCCGTGCCGCGCCACATGGCCTCGCTCTGGGCGCATTACGACATGCCGGAGGACGGCGCCTTCGCCGGGCTCGGCATCGGCGCGGGCGTGCGCTTCACCGGCGCAAGCTACGGCAGCGACGCCAACACGACGAGGAACGGCTCGCGCGCCCTCTTCGACGCATCGGTCGACTACGATTTCGGCGCGATCGACAAGGACTTCGAAGGGCTCAAGCTGCAGGTCAACGCCACCAACCTTTTCAACAGGCGCGACGCTGTATGCTCGGCCGGCTTCTGCTATCGTGACCAGGGCCGGACGATCATCGGAAGCTTGAAATATTCATGGTAAGCCCTTGAACACCCTTTCCTCCCAGGACGGCGAGACCGCTTTCAGGCCCTGCCTGAAGGCGGTCTTTTCCGGCGAGCACGCCTGGTGCGGCGAGAAGATGATGCTCTCGTCGGAGCTTCCCGGCGCCGTGCCGCTTTGCGATTTCCTGGCAGGGGACGGTTTCACGGCAACGCTCGACCGCTATGCGGCAAGCCACGGCAATGCCGACCGCCGGGCCGCCGCCTCGTTCTGGTCGCTCTACTATTTCTCCGCGCTGGCGATCCCCTATGTCGTGGCGCGGCGGGCGGAAATGACGCTGCCCGTCGCCCTCGACGGCATGACGATCGCCATCGGCGAGGATGGCCTGCCGCGCGCCTTCGGCCTGCCGCACGAGGGCGACTGGAGCGGCGGCGCGGACGTTCTCGATTTCGTCACGCCGCTGGTGGACTGCCACCTCGCCCGCGTCGTCGCGCTGCTCAAGGAAAAATCCGGCATCGCGCCGAAGCTTGCCTGGAACAACGCGGCCGTCTACATCGACTACGCCTTCAACGCGACGGACCGCGTGCCGCCCGAAGGCGACGACCATTGGCCCGCCCGTCCGCTGTTCGACTGCCCGCGGCTCGCCGACGGCAGCCGCAATCCCTTCCACGGCTGCCTGCGCCACGAGATGGAGGCGGGCGTCATCCACTGTCGCCGCAAGGTCTGCTGCCTGCGCTACATGCTGCCGGGCATTCCGGGCTGCGGCGAGCTCTGCGCCCTACCGGAACTGAGAAAACAATGACCATGCGCCTCTTCGCCCTCCTCACCGCCGCCTTCCTGCTGCTGGCAGGCCCGCCCGCGCGCGCGGAAGTGCAATATCCGCTGACCGTGACGGATGCGCTCGGCCGAAAGGTCACCATCCCCGCCGAGCCGAAGGCGGTGCTGCTCGGCACCGGGCTCGATCTCGTCGCCCTCTCGCTCATCCATCCCGACCCCGTGAGCCTGCTCGCCGGCTGGGCGGGCGACATGAAGGGCGACACGTCCGGCATGTATGCGCAGTTTCGCGAGAAATTCCCGAAGATCGAGGACGTGCCCGTCATCGGCGACGGCATAACGGTCTCCTTCGAGGCGCTGCTGTCGCTGAACGCGGACCTCGCGATCCTCGCCAACTGGCAGGCGGACACGGATACCGGCAGGCAGGCGATCGCCTTCCTCGAACAGGCCGGCGTTCCCGTCGTCGTTGTCGATTTCAACAGCGACGCGCTGAAGAACACGGCCCCGAGCATGCGATTCCTGGGACGGATCCTGAACCGGGAGGAGCAGGCGAACGCCTTTGCCGATTTCTACGAGGCACGGCTGAAGCGCATCCGCGACCGGATCGCCGCCCATCCCGAGCCCGGCCCGACGGTCTTCATGGACGGCCTGCCGAACCCGGAGAAATGCTGCTTCGCCTACGGCACCGGCGGGCTCGGCGAATTCCTCGCCATCACCGGCAGCCGCAACATCGCCGAGGCACTGCCGAAGCAGGGCGGCACCGTCAGCGCGGAGTTCATCGTCGCGGCGAACCCGGACGTCTACATCGCCACCGCCCTGCCGGACGGCGCCTACACCTCGGTCGCCATCGGTCCCGGCGTCGATCCGGCGACGGCGCGCGAGACGCTGGCGCGCGCGGTCGAAAGCCCCCATCTCGCCAGCCTGAAGGCGGTGAAGGAGGAGCGCGTCTACGGCCTCTGGAACTTCTTCAACGCCGTGCCGCTCAACGTCCTCGCGGCCGAAGTCTTCGCGCACTGGCTGCGGCCGGACATCTTCGCCGATGTCGACCCCGACGCCACGATGAAGGAGATCAACGAGCGCTTCGCCGCCGTGCCCTTCGACGGCGCCTACTGGATCAGCCTCAAGGCAAATTGAGGCGGATTGCCCTTCCGACCGCCCGCCGCGCACGCTATACAATGTCCAGGAGGACATGAATGATCTGGGCATTCGCAGTCGCGGCAGCGGCCATTCTCTATCTCGCACTGCGCTTCCGGCGCTTCCAAAGCTGGGTCGAACCCGTCCTCACCATCGTGGTCGCCATAGGCCTTGCCGCCGCGCTCCTCATCTGGTTCGTCGAGGAGCGCGCCCCCACCGACAGGACGGAAACGACGAACGCCGCGGCGCCGGCGAGCGACGCGGAAGCCGTCGAGCTTTCCGAGATGCAGGCGAGCGCCGGCCAGACGAAGACGAGCTACCGCGTCACCGGCCGCATCGCCAACAAGGGCACGGCGCCCATGCAGTCCTTCCGCCTCGACGTCGTGCTTTCCGACTGCCCCGGCGGCACCTGCCGCGAGGTCGGCCGCGATAGTGCGCTGATCGTGCTGCGCGTGCTGCCGGGCGAAAGCGAGGCCTTCACCACCTTCGCCGTCTTCCCCGGCATAGACCTCAATCCCGTCACGACGCCGCAATTCGACTTCGGCGTACGCGAGGTGCGTGCCGCCAGCCGCTAAAGCATGTCCGCGGTGCGCAGCACCGTGGCGAATTCCTGCCGGAGCGTCGCGACATGGGCGCGATGGATGTCCTCCGCCGGGACGATCCCGCCCTTGCCGTCCGGCAGGTCGAAGCAATCGCAGGCGTCTTCCACGAGAACGACCCGATAGCCCATGTTCGCTCCGACGCGCACGCTGGTGGAAACGCACATGTCCGTCGAAACGCCGAAGAGCACGACCGTATCGGCGCCGAGACGGCGCAGGCGCAGATCGAGATCGGTGCCGATGAAGGCGGCGTTGACGCTCTTCGTGACCAGCGGCTCGCCCGCCTGCGGCTCGAAGCCGGGGCGGAGCGCATTGCCCGGTGCCTCGGGGCGCAGCGTGGAGAAGGGCTCGACGCTGTCGTGGCGCACATGGACGATCGGCCGCCCGGCGGCGCGCCAGGCGATGAGGGCGAGGCCGTTCTCGTCCAGCCTGTCGTTCCAGCGCCGCGGCCAGGGGGCGGCATCGAAGGCCCGCTGCATGTCGATCGGGATCAGGACGGCGTTTTCCGGTATGGTCGGCATCGGTCTCTCCTTGAAGCGATCACCGACGGATAGTTGCTTTTCCGTCCGGTTTCGCGCAGCAAGGGGATGGAAAGCCGGACGAATGTCCGGAAGCGGGGAGAAAATTCCGGATGGATGAACTGGATGAGAAGGACAGGCTGCTGCTTGCCGCGCTGCGCGCCGATGCCCGCCAGAGCCTCGTGGAGCTGGCACGCCACGCCGGGCTTTCACGCAGCGCGGTGCATGAGCGCATCCGGCGGCTGGAGGCCAAAGGCGTGATCGCCGGCTATACGGTGAAGCTCGGCGCAGACCGGCAGCGGCCGGGCGTCGAGGCGCTGATCGCCGTCGGCTTCCAGCAGGGCCGCAACTGCGACCATGTCGTGCCGCACCTGACCGGCATCCCGAACGTCGTGACCTGCTGGTCGCTCGCCGGGCCGACGGACCTGATGCTGCTCGTCGAATGCGCGTCCAACGCCGAGCTCGACACCGTGCGCCGCCAGATCGCGACGACGCCCGGCATCGCGACCGTGCAGACGCACGTGTCGCTGCGCACCCATTTCGACCGTCGCGGCTAGAAGTAGATCCTGAACTTCTCGCGCACCGCCCGGTCCGTCGCGAAATCGAAGAGCGGCCCGCCGGCCTCGGAGAGGATGCGGTTCTTACGCTCGATCGCCTTGCGGACGAGGTCCGGCTTGCCGATCTCGGCCCATTCCTTCGGGCTCGTGCGGTCGGCCACCGCAGGGTAGATATATTCCGTCTGCATCAGCGAGAGCGTCTGCGGATCGCCGAGATAGTGGCCGGGCCCGTCGAGGCAGACGGAGCGCATCGTCTCCAGCGAGACGGAATCCTCCGTCACGTCGATGCCGCGCACGCAGCGCTGCACCTGGCCGAGAAGGTCGTCGCCGAGCACGAGGCTTTCCAGGCAGAAACCGAGCAGCGAGGCATGCATGCCGACCGCCTCGTAGACCATGTTGAGGCCGGAAAGGCCGGCCATGACGTTGGAGATCGCCTGTTCCCAGCCGGCCTGCATGTCCGGCAGCTTGGAATCGGCGATGCCCGCGGCCGCCCCGCCCGGCAGGCGGTAGAACTGGTGCATCTGCGCGCAGCCGGCCGTAAGCAGCGCCTGCTCGCCCGAGCCGCCGGACATGGCGCCGGTGCGAAGGTCCGAGACGAAGGGCCAGGTGCCGAAGATCGCCGGATGGCCGGGCGCCATGGCATTGACATAGACGACGCCCGCGAGGCACTCGGCGACGGCCTGCACGATGGCGGTGGCGAGCGGCGCAGGCGCCGTCGCCCCCGCCTGCCCTGCCGAGAGCAGCAGGATCGGCATGCCGGCGCGGATGCAGGCCTCCATGGTGATGCAGCTTTCCTCCGCGAACTTCATCGGCGGCACGACGAAGCAGTTGGAATTCGACACGAAAGGCCGTGCGCGCCACTTGTCCTCGCCGCCCGCCATCATGTGGATGAGGTCGAAGCAGCCGGGAACATGCGCGGGATCGGAGAAGCTGGTGCCGACATGCTTGGACGTGCCGGCGCAGCAGCCATAGAGCGTGTTGATGTCCATCAGGAAATTGTCGGCGACGTCGCGGCAGACCATCGCCCGCTGGAAGAAATGCACGTTGTCGAGGTGATGGACGATCTGAGCGGCGTTGAAGAGGTCCTTCGCGGTCGATTCGCGGTATTCCCGTTTCTCGACGTCGACGATATGCACCGCCGCGCCAGCCGTGCCGTAATAGACGCGGGTGCCGGTGAGCTCCATGTCGTATTTCGGGTCGCGGCCGTAAAGCGTGATGTCGCGCGCGGCGAGCGCCAGCATGTCCTCCACCAGCGCGCGCGGGAAGCGGATGCGCCCGTCTTCGCCGAGGACGGCGCCGGCGCCGGTCATGATCTCGATGCCGGATTTCGGGGCGTTGGCAAGGCCGATGTTCTCCAGCGCGTCCAGCGCCGCCTCATGGATGCGGCGCACGCCCGCTTCCGTCAGCGGCTTGTACTGGCCGCCGGGCAGGCCGGGGCGCACGGGGCGGATGTTTTCCGCCAGCGGCGCGGCGCGCATGGCCACGCGGGCGGCGCGGCCGCCGGAACGGCGGGTCAAAACTGCCTGTTCACTCATGCTCCGTCTCCCCTGCGCCTGCGGCAAGCATTGCGTTGATACGATCCCCCGCCGCGGCCGCGGACAGTTTGGCGAAACTGCCATCCTTCACGATGGCCTCCATCTGCTCGGCGATCGCCGCATGGGTGACGCGGGCGATCATCGAGCCGAGCGAGATGCGGCGCACGCCGATCGCCGCGAACTCGGGCACGGTGAGCTGGCGCAGCGGCCCGGCCGCAAGCGCGTTGACCGGCCTCGACACCGATTGCACGACACGGCGCAGCTCCGCCGCGCCGGGCGGCACCGGCACGTAGAGGAGATCGGCGCCGGCCTGCTCGAAGGCCTGGATACGGCGGATCGCCTCGTCGAGGCCGTAGACGCCGTTCATCACGCCGTCGGCGCGCGCACAGAGGACGAAGGGCCGGCCGAGCGAGCGGGCGGCATCGGCCGCCGCGCGGATGCGCTCGACCGCGAGGCCGAAGTCATAGGCCGGGTTTCCCTCGACCATTTGCGTGTCCTCGATCGAGCAGCCGGAAAGGCCGGCCTCGGCGGCAAGCCGGATGGTTTCCGCCACATCGTCGGGCGCATCGGCAAAGCCGTTCTCGAAGTCGCCGGAGACGGGCAGCGGCGTGGCGCGCACGATATCCTCGGCATGGCGCAGCGCCTCCTCGCGCGTCACGCGGCCCATGTCCGGGCGGCCGAGCGTGAAGGCGAAACCGGCGGACGTGGTGGCGAGCGCCACGGCGCCGGCGGCCGCCATCATGCGGGCGGAGCCCATGTCCCACGGATTGGGGATGACGAAGCAGCCAGACTGGTGCAGGTCGTGGAAGCGACGGTGGCGTTCGGCAAGGCTGGTCATGCGCGCAGTCTTTCATTCTCGGGGTCGAAGAGCGGGCCGTCGGGCTCGACGGTCGCCTTGAAGCGGTCGCCGTAGATTTCCACCTCGACCTCGGTGCCGGGAACGGCGAGGTCGGCGCGCAGCATGCCGAGCGCGATGGATTTTCCCACGCGATAGCCCCAGTTGCCGGAGGTCGTTTCGCCGACGACCTGACCGCCGTGCCAGAGCGTCGACATGTAGGGCGCATCGCATTCGCCGGCCTCGACGGTCATGAGCACGAAGCGCTTGGAAACGCCCTGCTGCTTCTCCCGCTCCAGCGCCGCCTTGCCCTTGAAAGCGGGCTTGGACCAGTCCACGAAGCGTTCGAGGCCGCCTTGCAGGACCGTGTAGTCGGTCGAAAGGTCGCCCTTCCAGGCGCGGTAGCCCTTCTCGATGCGCAGGCTGTCCAGCGCTTCCATGCCGAAGGGTTTCAGGCCATGTTTCTGCCCGGCCTCCCAGACGGCGTCGAAGACCGGCGCGGTGTCCTCCACTTTGGTGTGGATTTCCCAGCCGAGCTCGCCGGCGAAGGAGACGCGCACGAGCTGGCACCAGCGGCCGGCGATCTGCGCCGACTGATGCGTCAGCCACGGCTTCGAAAGGTCCGCATCCGTCACCTCGGCGAGGATGGCGCGGGCGTTCGGGCCGGAGAGGATCTGGCAGGAGAAATCGTCCGTCACGTCGTCGATGGTGAAGGCCGCATCCTTCGGCCGGTGCTTCGCCAGCCATTCGAAGTCGTGCCACTCAGCCGTTGCGGCGGTGATGAGGAAGAAGAAGTCCTCCTCCAGCATCATGACGGACATTTCCGTGACGATGCGGCCCTTGTCGTCGGCGAAATAGGCAAGGCCGATGCGGCCGGGTTTGGGCACCCTGCCGGTGATGAGCGAGGAGAGCCAGGCCGTCGCGCCCTCCCCCTTCACGCGGAAGCGCGAGAAGCCGGGAAGGTCGAGGATGCCGGCGGCCTCGGCGACGGCGCGGCATTCCGCCTCGATGCGCGGCCGCCACGGACCCTCGCGGTTCCAGGTCTGCGTCGCCTCTTCCGAGGTGTCGTCGCCGGGTCTTGCGTACCACATGGCGCGCTCCCAGCCGTTATAGGGCTTGAACTGCGCGCCCAGCGCCTTGATGCGGTCATGGATCGGAGAGAGTTTTTTGTCGCGGCCGGCCGGCCAGGCGTGCCTGGGGAAGTGCATGGCATATTCGTGCCCGTAGACCTCCATGCCCTTGGCGACGCAGTAATCCCTGTCGGAGGCGAAGGCGGTGAAGCGGCGCGGGTCGCAGGACCACATGTCCCACTCCGTCTCGCCCTCCGTCACCCATTCGGCCAGCACCTTGCCCGCCCCGCCCGCCTGGCAGATGCCGAAGGTGAAGACGCAGGCCTCGTATGCGTCCGGCACGCCGGGCATCGGGCCGATCAGCGGGTTGCCGTCCGGCGCATAGGGGATGGGGCCGTTGATCATGCGCGAGAGGCCCGCCGTGCCGAGGATCGGCACGCGCTCGACGGCGTCGTTCAGGTACCATTCGAGGCGGTCGAGGTCGTCCGGGAAGAGCTGGAAGGAGAAATCGTCCGGCATCGGATCGTCGGGCGTCACCCAGTGCGCCTTGCAGTTGCGCTCGTAGGGGCCGAGGTTCATGCCCGTCTTCTCCTGGCGGAGATAATAGGAACTGTCGACGTCGCGCAGCAGCGGCAGCTTGTGGCCGACCTCCTTCGTCCAGGCGGCAAGCTCGGGGATCTCCTCGAAGAGGATGTACTGGTGGCTCATCACCATCATCGGCACGTCACGGCCGAACCATTTTCCCACCTCGCGGGCATAATAGCCGGCGGCGTTGACGACCTTCTCGCAGCGGATCTCGCCCTGCGGCGTGGAAATGACCCACGCCTCGCCCTCGCGGCGCGCGCCGGTGGCGGGACAGAAGCGGAAGATCTTCGCGCCCATGTCGCGCGCGCCCTTGGCGAGCGCCTGCGTGAGCTGCGCGGGGTCGATGTCGCCGTCATAGGGGTCGTAGAGCGCGCCCGCGAGGTCGTGGGTTTCCAGGAAGGGGTATCTGCCGCGCATCTCGTCGGGCGTCAGGATGTCGAGGTCCATGCCCTGGTAGCGGCCCATGCCGACGACGCGCTTGAACTCCTGCAGCCGCTCCTTGGAATGGCCGAGGCGGATCGAGCCGGTGACGTGGTAGTTCATGGGATAGTCGACCAGCGCGCCCAGCTCCCGGTAGAGCGCGGCGGAATAGCGCTGCATGTTCATGATCGACCAGGAGGAGGAGAAGGTCGGCACGTTGCCGGCGGCATGCCAGGTGGAGCCGGCGGTCAGCTCGTTCTTTTCGAGCAGCACGCAGTCCGTCCATCCGGCCTTCGCCAGATGGTAGAGCGCGGACGCGCCGACGGCGCCTCCGCCGATGATGACGACACGGGCATGGCTTGGCAGTGCGGACATTCTCGCTCCCCTTCTTCGTCCCGGATTTTTGGCTGCCGAAGCAGGATGCGGCAAGGGGAGGAATTCGCTTTATTGATCGACGGTATCGATTAGACTGGCGTCAAACATTGAGGAAATACGGCGCATTCATGCAAATTGTCCTGATTGAGACATTCCTGGACCTGATGGAAACGCGCAATTTCAACCGCACGGCGGAGCGGCTGAACATCACGCAATCGACGGTCACCCACCGCATCAACGCGCTGGAGGCGATGTTCGCGCGAAAGCTCTTCGCGCGCAACAAGGGCGGCACCCAGCCGACCGCCGCGGGACTCCGCTTCCTCGATCACGCCAAGGCGCTGCAGCACCAGTGGCACGAGGCGGCGCGGGCGGTGGAGACGGCGGGCGCCTACGAGCGCTCCATGCGCATCGGCCTCCAGCACGACCTTGCCGCCCACTATGCCGGCGACTGGCTGGCGGCGGTACGGAAGGAACTGCCGGCGACCTCGATCTACCTTGAAGTGGACTATTCCAACCAGATGAACCGGGATCTCGGCGCCGGCGACCTCGACCTCGCCATCCTCTTCACCCCGCATTACCTGCCGGACCTCCACTACGAGCGCATCGGCGAGGTGCACTACGAGATGGTGAGCAACGGGGTGAACCGGATCGAAGACGTGAGACCCGGGGATTATATCCAGGCCGTCTATTCGCCCGCCTTCGACAGGCTGCACCGGCAGGCGCATCCGGGGCTCTCGACCGCACCGATCGCCAGCGGCGAGACGACGGCGATCCTGGCGCTGATGCAGAAGCTCGGCGGCTCGGCCTTCGTGATGGCGGCGGACGCAAAGCGGTTGCTGCGCAGCGGCGCGGCCAGCCGGGTGACGGGCGCCGAGCCGATCGCCCAGCCCGTCTACGCCGCCGTCAACGTGCGTACCCGCCATGCCCACCAGCACCGGCGCATCATCGCCGCCCTTCAGGCGCTGCTGGTCGCGCCGACCATTGAAACCGCCGGGCGCGATGCCTATTAACGGCAAAGCCGCATTCGACGAAGGAGTTCCCATGGCCGCCCGTGACCGCTATTCGCGCAAGCTCGAATGCGCCATGTGCGGCAATTCCGGCTATGCCGAAGTCTCCGAGGACGACATGCCCAGCCGGCGGCATCCCGATTTCGCGGTCGATTCGCTGCCGCGCGGCTTCATGACGGAACGGGCGTCGAAATATCCGGACAGGCACATGATCCGCTGCCGTTGCGGCCACATCTTCAAGTTCCAGCAGAAGACGGTCTACGCGCAGGGCGGCGAACCGCGCCGATAGCCCGCAGGCGGCCTGCCGCAACGAACCGGGGAGCCGGCGTGCGGCATCAGGAATGCAGCTGAAGGCGATCGCGGTGTTCGCGCGTCGCCGCAAGTTCCTGCTGGATAAGGATTTTCCGGGCATCATCCATCGCGACCGCAATGGTCTCGGCAATGACGCGGAGGCTGTTTTCCGACACGAGCGGCGATGCCCCCCGGCATTCCGCCGCATGCAGCTTGCAAAGCGCGCTGGCGAGCAGCCGCGCATAGTCTTCCGGTTTGCGACCCATGTTCCCCACCTTTTTGATTAATAGCAACACAAAACCACATAAAAATGCAGAAAGCCACACATTTCTCACACGCGAACGGAAAAAATTGTGGGCATACGCAATGCCCATGGCACGCACGGAATGCTGGAAAACGAGACTGTCCGGAAATGGTGCATCAGGGTGCACGGGGTGTGCCGGCTTGCGGCGGAAAACACGATGCCTGCCCGCAATCCATCAACACGGCCTTGCGGATGCCTGCCGGCATAATCCGATTGCATTTTGCAATCGGATTTGCGACAAGAGGCCGGCAAACGGGAGGTTGCCATGAAACCGGTTCTCTACGCCCACCCCTTTTCCAGCTACTGCCAGAAGGTGCTGACCGCGCTTTATGAAAACGGCACCGACTTCGCGTATCGCCTGCTCGACCACAACGATCCGGAAACGCTCGCCGACTTCGAGGCGCGCTGGCCGATCAAGCGCTTTCCGATCCTCGTCGACGGCGAGCGCACGGTCATGGAGGCGTCGATCGTCATCGAATATCTCGGCCTGCATCATCCGGGGCCGGTAAAGCTCATTCCGGACGATCCGCGGAAGGCCCTCGACGTGCGCATGCTCGACCGCTTCTTCGACAACTACATCTCGGCACCGCAGCAGCGCATCGTCTTCAACGCCATCCGGCAGGAGAAGGACCGCGACCCCCTCGGCGACCGGGAGGCACGCGGGATGCTCGAGCGGGCCTATGCCTGGCTCGACCGGCACATGGAGGACAGGCTCTGGGCCACGGGCGATGCCTTCACGCTCGCCGACTGCGGCGCCGGCCCTTTCCTCTTCTACGCGGACTGGACGCACGCCATCGATCCGGCATTCGGGAACGTGCATGCCTATCGCAGGCGCCTGCTCGCCCGCCCCGCCTTCGCCCGCGCCGTCGACGAGGCCCGGCCCTACCGCAAGTTCTTTCCGCTCGGCGCGCCCGACCGCGATTAAAGCGGCGGACGCCGAGTCGTCCCGCTTCAGCCGGGCGGGCAGTGCCGCCGCTCGGCGGCCGTCGCCTCGCGTTCGATGCCGGTGACGACCAGCGTGGGCAGGCTTCGGCGCTTGCCGAGGATGGTCTGCTCACGGTCTTCCACATGGCCGCGCAGCACGAGCCGACCGAAATAGAGCGCATCCGTCTCACGGATGCGCTGCCGGTCGCTCTCCGCAAGCCCGTCGATGTCCGGATGGATCCCCCTGCTCTCCTGCCCGGTGCCGAGGTTGCGCACGGTGGTCGAGGGGCACGGCGGCACGACGCAACGCAGGCCGTTGTCGCAGGCGACGTAGGAAGCGTCCGCCGCCGTCGACGGCGGCGCTCCAAGGAGCAGCAGAAAGGCGGCGAAAGGAAGAGCTGTAAGACGCATGCGGACCTCTCCGGCGATTGCGGCCGGCGGCCGCAGCGCCAGTCTACGCAGCTTCGCGGGGGCACGCAAAGGGCCTGCACCGGCCGCCCGGTTTCTGCCCGGCAGCCCCACGTCCGGAACGGTTGACGATCCGCCCGAAGCTTTCCAAGTGCGGGCCGGGAACAATCGCGGCCTTTGCCGGTTGAAGGACCGTCACTGACGATTAGGCGTGATCGCATATGCCCGACCAATCCAAGCTCTTTCCCGACCATCGCAGGCTGTCGGGAGAACGCTACACGGTGGAAGCCTTTCGCGCGGCCTACGACCTTTCCGCGCAGGAGGCCAAGCGCCTGTTCGACAAGTTCGGCCCTTCGAAGAGGGAACTGGATCTTCTCATGCGCGCACGCAAGGACCCCGAGCAGTTCCTCAACTTCTGAGGCGCCGGACGAAACAAGGAGCCGACCATGACGATCGAAAAACCCAAGCCCGGCGCGCCCGGCACCACAGAACAGTCGCCCCGCTGGGAAGGCCCCGAGGAAACCCGGCCGCGCGGCTACCTTCCCGCCGAGGACGACCCGGATCACGACCGCGACGCGCTCGGCGAGACCAACGCCGATCCCTCCCGCGAGAAGCTGCGCGACGCCGGCAAGACCAGGGAAGCCGAGCCGGAGGACGAGGACGAGAAGGTGAAGCGCGAGCAGGCGACCAAGCCCGCGCTGATGCCGATCGGCGACCCGTCGGGCGCTGCGTAGCACCGGGAATGCCGCGCCGCCGGGCAACGACCCGATGATGCACGCCGGACTTACCACCCGGATCCCCGGTCAGGCCGGGGATCGCAAGGGGAGGACGGGCTTGTGCTTCAAGCCGCGGCCAGCGCTTCCCGCCCCTTCGGCGCCGGCTTGAAGGTCATGGCGATCAGGAAAGCGCCGATGCCGATGCCCCAGGAGCCGACATAGAGCCAGGTATAGCTGGCGAACGTATCGTAGATCAGCCCGCCCGCCACCGGCCCCAGCGCCATGCCGAGGCTGCCGGCCATGGCCGTGCCGCCGATGACGGTGCCCATCATGCGCAGCGGGAAGTTTTCCCGCGCGATCACCGCATAGAGCGGCATGACGCCCGCATAGATGAAGCCGAAAAGGCCGGCAACCACGTAGAACGAGGCGAGCCCGCCGGTGAAGACATAGGCGAGCGCCCCGAAGGCCTGGGCGAGAAGCCCGAGCACGAGGATATGCTTGGCGCCGAACCGGTCGCCGAGAATGCCGAAGGCCACGCGCCCGCCCATGCCGGCAAGCCCCTCGATGCTGTAGATAGAGACGGCCGCGATCATCGGGATGCCGCAGGTGATGGCATAGCTCACCGTGTGGAAGATCGGTCCGGAATGGGTGGCGCAGCAGAAGAAGTTCGTCAGGCACAGGATGACGAACTGCGGCGATTTCAGCATCTCGCGCACCGTCATGCCGGCCTGCGGCTCTTCGGCAAGGCCTTCCCCGCCCGCCTCGAGCGCCGGCGCGCGCCGCACCAGCAGCGAAGCGGGGATCATCACCACGGCGACGACGAGGGCGATGATCTGCAGCGAGGTACGCCAGTCGTAGAGGGAAACCAGCCAGGCGGCGAAGGGGGACATGGTCATCGGCGCCATGCCCATGCCCGCCGAGACCAGCGAGACGGCGAGGCTGCGATGCGTGTCGAACCAGCCCGTCACGCAGGCCATCATCGGCGCGAAGACGGCGGCGATCGCCCCGCCCGCGACGAGGCCGAAGACGAGCTGGAAGGCAAAAAGCGATGTGGTGACGCTCGCCAGCGCAAGGCTTGCCGCCAGGAGCACCGAGCCCGTCAGCACGACGGGCCGCGGCCCCCAGCGGTCGGAAAGGCTTCCCCAGGCCATGCTGGCGAAGGCCATGGCGAGGAACCCGATGGTCATGGCGGTGGAAACGCCCGTCACGGACCAGCCGGTATCCCTGGAGATCGGCAGCAGGAAGACGGGCAGCGAGAACATGGCGCCGATCGCGATGCAGCCGAGCAGGCCGCCCGCCGCAACGATCACCCAGCGATAATGCGTATGGATCATGGTCATCTCCTTCAGGGTCGACCGGCTGGCGGGCGCCATGCCGGATCATCTCGTCCGACCTGCATGGAAGACGCCGACGGCAAGCCTCTCCCGACATCGCGCGTGAAAAATGCCACGATGACGCCGGATGAGGCCCGCGGCAAGCGGACGGATCGCGAGCCGGACCACCTGTTGCAGAAACGGCTTGAACGCGGACCGCAAAACGCCTTTCCTCGGCAGCGAACGGCCCGAGACTAGGGGCGAGGCGACCGCGAGCGGGAGTTACAAGTGTGACGGGAATGGCATGGACTCGATGATCACAGCCGCCGCGCGGGCGCTCGCCGCCGGCGACCCGCTCGGCGCCCTCGACCGGGTCGCCCTGCGGGACGACGCGCCCGCGCTGGCGCTGCGCGGCATCGCCATGGCGCAGCTCGGCGAGCTCGACCGGGCGAAGACGCTGCTGAAGAGCGCGGCGCGCGCCTTCGGCCCGCGCGAAGCGGTGGCGCGGGCGCGCTGCCTCGTCGCCGAGGCGGAAATCGCCCTTGCCTCGCGCGATCTCGCCTGGCCGGTGAAGACGCTCGCCGCAGCCGGCGCGACGCTGGCCGCCCACGGCGACCGGCTGAATGCCGCCCATGCCAAAACGCTCGCCATCCGCCGCCTGCTGCTGATCGGCCGTCTTGACGATGCGGCAGCACTCCTCGCCGAGGCCGATCCGGCCAGCCTGCCCCCGCCGCTGCGGGCCGCGCACGAACTGGCCGCCGCCGGCATCGCGATCCGCCGGCTGCATACGGCGGCGGCGCGCGAAGCCTTCGCCCGCGCCGCCGACGCGGCCCGGCAGGCGGGCATCCCGGCATTGGAGAACGAGGTCGCGCAAGCCGCTGCCGTCCTTCGAAGCCCCGCCGCCCGCCTGATCGTCCGCGGCGAGGAGCGCCCCCTCCTGCCTGACGAGGTCGAGGCGCTGCTCGCCACGGACACGCTCGTCGTGGATGCCTGCCGGCATGTCGTCCGCCGCGGGGAGACGGCGATCTCGCTCGCCACCCGGCCGGTCCTCTTTTCGCTGCTGCGCACGCTGGCGGAGGCCTTTCCGGGCGACGCGAGCCGTCAGACCCTGCTCCTTCGCGCCTTCCGCGCGAGATACGCCGACGAATCGCACCGGGCGCGGCTGCGCGTGGAGATCGGCCGGCTGCGCGCGGCGCTGGAACGGCTCGGAAAGGTCGAGGCCACGAGGGACGGCTTCGTGCTGGCTCCTTGCGACGGCCGGGAGGTCGCCGTGCTCGCCCCGCCGCGCGACGAGCCGCATGCCGATCTGCTCGCGCTCTTTGCCGATGGCGAGGCCTGGTCGAGCTCGGCGCTCGCCATTGCGCTCGGCACCAGCGCCCGTACCGTGCAGCGCGCGCTCGAAGCGCTTTCCGCCGCCGGGAAGATACGGTCGATAGGCCGCGGCCGCACCCGGCGCTGGCTGACGCCGACGCCCGGCGCCTTCTCGACACTCTTGTTACTCCCGGGTCCGCTGCCGGGCGACTAGGATCGCACCATCAACGACCCCAAGGAGGCTCCGATGACCACATCCAAGGCAGACATCATCCGTGAATACGGCCCCTTCCCCGGCGTGGAGCAGGTCCACGGCGTGACCTTCGACGGAAAAACCGTCTGGTTCGCGTCCGGCGACAGGCTCAACGCGCTGGATCCGGAGGACGGCCGCGTGCTGCGCTCGATCGACGTCGCCGCCCATGCCGGCACCGCCTATGACGGCCGCCACCTCTTCCAGATCGCCGAGGACAAGATCCGCAAAATCGACCCCGCCAGCGGCGCCGTGCTCGCCACGATCCCCGCTCCCGGCAACGGCGGCGATTCCGGCCTCACCTGGGCGGAAGGCTCGCTCTGGGTCGGCGAATACCGCGCCAGGCGGATCCACCGGATCGATCCGGAAACCGGCGCGGTCATCCGCGTCGTCGAGAGCAACCGCATGGTGACGGGCGTCACCTGGGTGGACGGCGAGCTGTGGCACGGCACCTGGGAGGGCGAGGAAAGCGACCTGCGCCGCCTCGATCCCGAAAGCGGCGCCGTGCTCGACACGATCGTCATGCCCGCCGGCACCGGCGTGTCCGGCCTCGAATCAGACGGGGCCGGCCGCTTCTTCTGCGGCGGCGGGCGGAGCGGGAAAATCCGCGCCGTGCTCCGGCCGCGCTGATTCCCGGCTTCCACGCGATCGCCTTTGCAGGCGCCGCGTCACAGGCCGTGGGTGCCGTCGTAGCCGTTGACGGGCGGCGGCGCCCAGCCTTCCGGCAGGCCCCGCGCCCGGTAGACCTCGACGACCATCGGATGGCAGGCCGCCGTGTCGGAGGAATGTTCCGCCGAGCAGTCCCCGCCCGGGCAGGCGGACATGCAGCCGAGAAGATCGATCTCGGCGAAGAATTCCAGGTAGTCGCCCGGCCGCACCGGGCTCGCCTTCATGAAATACTGCCCCGTGTCCCGGGTGAAGCCCGTGCACATGAAGACGTTCAGCACGTCGTGCACATGGGCCTCCGCCTCGCGCGGCGCCATGCCCGTCTTCCTGGCGAGGGCGCGCGTGAGGTTCGAGTGGCAGCAATGGTGGTACTGTCCGCCGTGGCTGAGCAGGTTGTGGGTGTAGGGGTCGCAGCGCGTGCCGATCACGTCGTGCACCGCGCCGCCGAATTCGTCGAATCCGTACCAGTCCAGCGTGTCATGGGTGATGGTGGCGATTGGGCGGAGATAAGGAAAGTTGGAGAAGAGCTGGTCGCCGAGGCCGACATGGGTGCCGTTCAGCGCCCGCGTCTTGCCGGTATAGAGCCGTTCCCTGAGATCGGCGGCATTGAAGAGGTTGAGGTCGCCGACCTGCGGTCCCTCGCTGCAGACGATGCGGCAGAAGTGCCCGGCCGGCACCGTCCACGTCGCCGCATCCCGCGGCGGCACGATTACCGTCTCGACAAGCTGCAGATCGTCGCGCAGCGCGCGATAGGCGGAAAGGTCCGGCCGCGGCAGGGTCTCCACCGGATAACAGATCACCGGCCTTACCGCCTTGCGGGCGGCGGCATCCGCGGGCGCCGCAGTCATCGCATCGGGTTTCATCGCATCCTCCCAAAGGCTCCGGCGGCACGCACCCGCCACGCCTCCCATATCCAAGCTTGTTGAATGACCATATCATTATTGTTCAACAGAAAGCATTTCAAGACACGACGTCGCGTGTCGGAGCACCCATCATCCGCAGGAGGCAACCGGCCGGAACCCCGCTTGACAGGCCGGCCGGCAAACGCGACATCAGGCCGATCCCGCAAAGGCACCGCGCACCCATGACGATCGACTGGTCCTACATTCAGGAGAACTACGACTGGCTCGGACACATGGTCGAGGCCCTTTTCATCGCCGCGGCGGTCGCCCTCATCGCGCGGCCGCTCTTTCGGTGGCGCGAATCCGCCATCATCGGGCTCGCCTTTGCGATGGGGCATTTCCATGGCCGCGAGAAACGCGACTACGAGGTCTCGGTCCAGATGAAGCCGCCGCATCTCGACGGCTATCTCATGTGGGACTGGAGCTGGGACCAGACGACCGACTTCTGGCCGACGGCGCTCATGCTCACCGTGCTTCTCGTCCTGCTCATCCGGCGGAAAGCCTGACGCAGGCCGAGCACAACGATCTTCGGCGGTGTAGGATCGTTCATTCACGAGGGCCACGGGCACAATCACGATGCCAAGGAGACATGATGGACACCCCTCTGCAAGAACTCCTGCGCATCCTCTACGAATCCGGCGCCGAGGATGTGCCGGCCGATCAGATCGACTGGCGCCCGCACATGACGCCCGTGCTGATGAGAGCGCTCAACATGGGCTACGTCCGCTACCGGGATCGAAAGGGTGTGCGGCACTTCTCCCTCACCGAGGCGGGCTACAACGCCATCGGCCTGGAATACCCGACCTATTCCGCCTGGAGCGTCCTGCGCGACTGGCTGACCGGCGCGGGCAAACGCGGCAAGGAGTAAGGGAGATCCCAACAGCGGCAGCGGACTTCGCGGTCGGCCGGGAATTCCCTGTTTCGCGGCGGTCGATCCCGGACGATAAATCAGGCCGGGGCGGTCAGCTGTCGAGCAAACGGTTCATCCGGCTCTGCTTGCCGAGGCCGGTCGCCCGCACGATCTCGGTGATCTGGGCGAACTGCGTTGCAAGGGGATTGGTCTTGCGCCACACCATCCCGATCGTCCGCGTCGGACGGGGTTCGGCGAGCCGGAAGACGCAGACGGAGGATGACCGCGTTTCGATGTCGACCGCCATCAGCGGGATAAGGGTCACCCCTATCCCGGCGCCGACCATCTGCACGAGCGTGGAAAGCGAACTGCCCTCCATCAGGTCGCGTGTCGATGACGCCGCGATATTGCAGACGGAAAGCGCCTGGTCCCGGAAGCAATGCCCCTCCTCCAGCAGGAGCAGGCGCATCTCGTGCAGCCGGTTGGAGCTCGGCACCGGCTTGCCTGCATCCTCGGACGGGCGCACCAGCACGAACTCCTCCTCGAAGAGGGGAACCTCCTCCAGGGCAGGCTCCGAGATCGGCAGGGCGACGATGGCGGCATCGAGCCGCGCTTCCGCCAGGTCCTCGATCAACTTGTGCGTGATCGCCTCGCGGGGACGCGGATCGAGCCCCGGATAGAGCTGTGCCAGCGTCTTGATGACATCCGGGAGCAGATAGGGCGCCACGGTCGGAATGATGCCGAGGCGAAGGCGGCCGGCAAGCGGCCCGTGCGCCGCCCGGCCGAGGTCCTCCAGCTCATCGACGGCGCGCAATATGGAACGCGCGCGCCCGGCGAACTCCTCGCCGAGCCCCGTGAGGCGGATGCGGCGTCCCCCTCTTTCCACCAGCGGAGCGCCGATCAGTTCCTCCAGTTCCCTTATCTGCACCGACAGCGCCGGCTGGGAAATGGAACAGGCCTCGGCCGCGCGGCCGAAATGCCCGAGCCGGGCGAGCGCATCGAAATAGCGCAGGTGCTTCATCGACAGGCCAATCATAACCTGAGCATATCGCAGCCTTTAGAATATACAATTGGAATTTATCGATCGGGTTTGCTACTCCTTTGCTACTCGGAACATGCTGCCGAAGCGACGCCAACCCAAGAGGCTCGCCCGTGAGAGCTGCTTCCAGTGTCCTGTAGAACCAGAAAATCCATTGGAGGACCGAATGGATACGAAGACGACGACAACGACCGGCAAGTGTCCGGTCATGCACGGGGGCAACACCGCCCTCGGCAAATCCGTCATGGAATGGTGGCCCAACGCGCTGAACCTCGACATCCTGCACCAGCACGACACCAAGACCGATCCGCTGGGCAAGGACTTCAACTATCGGGAAGAACTGAAGAAGCTGGACGTGGAGGCGCTGAAGGCCGACCTGCGCGCGCTGATGACGGAAAGCCAGGATTGGTGGCCGGCGGACTGGGGCAGCTATGTCGGCATGATGGCGCGCGTCACCTGGCACGCCGCCGGCTCCTACCGCGTCTCCGACGGCCGCGGCGGCGCCAACACCGGCAACCAGCGCTTCGCGCCGCTCAACTCCTGGCCGGACAACGTCAACACCGACAAGGGCCGCCGCCTGCTGTGGCCGATCAAGAAGAAATACGGCAACAAGATCTCCTGGGCCGACCTGATCGCGCTGGCGGGAACCATCGCCTATGACGTCGCCGGCCTGAAGACCTTCGGCTTCGCCTTCGGCCGCGAGGACATCTGGCACCCGGAAAAGGACGTGTACTGGGGCGACGAGAAGGAATGGCTGGCGCCGAGCGACGGCCGCTACGGCGACGTCTCCAAGCCCGAGACGCTTGAGAACCCGCTTGCCGCCGTGCAGATGGGCCTCATCTACGTCAATCCCGAGGGGGTCAACGGACGATCCGATCCGCTGGCGACCGCCGCGCAGATGCGCGAGACCTTCGCGCGCATGGGCATGAACGACGAGGAGACCGTGGCGCTCACCGCCGGCGGCCACACGATCGGCAAGTCCCACGGCAACGGCAACCCGCGCGACCTCAGCCCCGATCCGGAAGCCGCAGGCCCGGAATTCCAGGGCCTCGGCTGGATGAACACCAAGGGTCGCGGCATCGGCCGCAACACCGTCGTCTCGGGCATCGAGGGCGCATGGACCTCCGAGCCGACGAAGTGGGACAACGGCTTCTTCGAGATGCTGTTCAAGCATGAATGGACGCTCACGCACAGCCCGGCGGGCGCCTCCCAGTGGGCACCGATCACCATCGCGGAGGAAGACAAGCCCGTCGACGTCGAGGACCCGTCGATCCGCACCATCCCGATGATGACGGATGCGGACATGGCGCTGAAGGTGGACCCGATCTACCGCGAGATCTCGCTGCGCTTCATGAACGACTTCGAGGCCTTCTCGGACGCCTTCGCGCGCGCCTGGTTCAAGCTGACGCACCGCGACATGGGTCCGAAGGCCCGTTACCTCGGCCCCGACGTGCCGGCGGAAGACCTCATCTGGCAGGATCCGATCCCGGCCGGCCGCAAGGACTACGACATCGGCGGGGTCAAGGCGAAGATCGCGGCCTCCGGCCTTTCCGTCTCGGATCTCGTCACGACCGCCTGGGACAGCGCCCGCACCTTCCGCGGCTCGGATTTCCGCGGCGGCGCGAACGGTGCCCGCATCCGCCTCGCCCCGCAGAAGGACTGGGAGGGCAACGAGCCGGCGCGCCTCGCCCGTGTTCTCTCCGTGCTTGAGCCGATCGCCGCCTCGTTCGGCGCGAGCCTTGCCGACGTCATCGTGCTGGCGGGCAATTACGGCGTGGAACAGGCGGCGAAGGCCGCAGGGTTCGACATCGAGGTGCCCTTCGCCCCCGGCCGCGGCGATGCCACCGCCGAGCAGACCGACGCGGACAGCTTCGCGCCGCTCGAACCGCTCGCCGACGGCTTCCGCAACTGGCTGAAGAAGGACTATCTCGTGAGCCCCGAAGAGCTGCTGCTCGACCGCGCCCAGCTCATGGGCCTGACGGGACCGGAGACGACGGTGCTGATCGGCGGCATGCGCGTGATCGGCACCAACCATTCCGGCACGACGCACGGCGTCTTCACCGACCGCGTCGGCGCGCTGACGACGGACTTCTTCGCCACGCTCACCGACATGGCCTATTCCTGGGTGCCGGCGGGCAACAATCTCTACGAGATCCGCGACCGCAAGACCGGCGCGACCCGGTACACGGCCACGCGCGTCGACCTGGTCCTCGGCTCCAACTCGGTCCTTCGCGCCTATGCGGAGGTCTATGCCCAGGACGACAACAGGGAGAAGTTCGTGAAGGACTTCGTCGCCGCCTGGACGAAGGTCATGAACGCCGACCGCTTCGACCTGGCCGCATAACCGCGAACCGGGTCCTGCGACCTCAATGCCAGGACTGCCGCCTTTCCCCAAGCGATTGGGGAAAGGCTACCCGCACGGATAGGCTCAGCCGGCCGTCTTCGGCACCGTGCGGCTTGCCGGCTTCTTCGAAGCCTCGTCCTTGGGTTTCGCGCCGCGGGGCGACGGCGCCTTCCCGGCGCGCTCGCGTGCATGAGCTTCCGGCCCGGCGACGATCGTGCCGGGCTTGGTATCGTCCCGGCCGCCCTTCTTCGCCTTGCGAACTTCAGCCTCTTTGTCCATGGTTCCTGCATCTCCTTTTCACGATGCAGCCTTAACGGCGCAGGCAAAGCGTGGTTCCCGCATTCCGGTTTGGCAAAGCCCGGATTTTCGATCGTGAAGAGGAAACGGGAGGCAGGTTATCGCTGCGCCCCGTGCCGTCGTCAGTCTCCCTTGGCTGTGCGCTTCGCATTCCTGGCGCTCACCTGACCGCCGCCGATCCGCCGCAGCGAGATTTCGAGCCGCGCCTCGGCGGCCTTGATTTCCTTCAGCGCCTTGTGGGTATAGAGGATATGGGCTTCGGCGGCATCTCCCGCCGCCTGCACGTCGCCCGCCATCACGCCTTCGTAGATCGCACGGTGCTGCGCCAGCAGCGCGCCCCGCGTTTCGGGACGCGTGAAGAGCTTTTCGCGGTTTGCGATCACGCCCTTGCGCAGCATTCCCGAAATCGCGCGCATGATGTGCAGCAGCACCAGGTTGTGGCTCGCCTCGTACACCGCGATGTGCAGATCGACGTCCGCATCGGCCTCGGCCTGCTCATCCTTGTCTGCATGCGCCCGATCGATCCGCTGCATGCACTCGGTCAACCGTTCGCGGTCGATGTCGTTGGCACGCGCCGCCGCCAGCTGCGCGGCCAGCTTCTCCGTCGTCGCACGGAATTCGAGATAGTCGTCGACCACCTCCGTATGGGCGGCCAGCAGCTCGATGAGGGGATCGATTATGTCCTGGCCCAGCTGGGCCACCGTGCGCCGTCCCGGCTCGACCACCAGGAGCCCGCGCTCCTCGAGCATCTTCATGCCCTGGCGCAGGGTCGGCCGGGATACGTTCAGGCGCTGTGCCAGCTCCCGCTCGGGCAGCAGCAGATCGCCCGGCCCCAGGGATCCCTCGAGGATCAACGCCTCCAGATGCCGGGCCGCGCTTTCGGCCGCGCTCGCGCTTTTCACTCCGTCCTGTCCCATGGGCTCCCCTTTGCTTCGCCGAAAGTATAGCAGGCTCCCGGGGGTGGAAAACAGTCTTGCCAGTTGACTTACTAGGTAAATTAATTTTACCACCTCATCCGTGAGGGGACGACGATCTGACCAATCGCTTGCGTGGGGTCGCGTCTGGGATTCAGCTTTTACCGGGAGGGACAGCCGTGACCTGGAACCAAATCTACGACCCGTTGGGCAGCATGACCTTGTCGACGCTGCTGGCGGCCTTGCCCATCGTGGTCCTTCTGGGCGGGATCGGGCTTTTGCACATGAAGGCGCATATCGCGGCGCTGCTCGGGCTTGTCGTCGCCCTCGTCGTCGCCGTCATCGGCTTCGGCATGCCGGCCGAGATGGCGGGCGCCACCGCCGTCTACGGCGCCGCCTTCGGCCTCCTGCCGATCGGGTGGATCATCCTCAACGTCATCTTCCTCTACCGGCTCACCGAGCAGACGGGGCAGTTCAACATCCTGCGCGACTCGATTGCCGGCATCACGCCGGACAAGCGGCTGCAGCTGCTGTTCATCGCGTTTTCCTTCGGCGCCTTCTTCGAGGGCGCGGCGGGCTTCGGCACCCCGGTGGCGGTGACCGCCGCCATGCTGATGGGTCTCGGTTTCGCGCCGCTGCCGGCGGCCGGGCTTTCGCTCATCGCCAACACGGCGCCCGTCGCCTACGGGGCGCTCGGCACGCCGGTGATCGCACTTTCCGCCGTCACCGGCATCGACCTGCTGCAGCTTTCGGGCATGATCGGCCGGCAGCTCCCCTTCTTCTCCGTCATCGTGCCCTTCTGGCTCATCTGGGCCTTTGCGGGCCGCAGGGGCATGATGGAGGTCTGGCCGGCCTTGCTGGTGGCGGGCGCATCCTTCGCCGTCCCGCAATATCTCGTCTCCAACTTCCATGGCCCCTGGCTGGTGGACGTGGTCGCGGCGATCTGCTCGATGGGCGCGCTCGCAGGCTTCCTGCGCGTCTGGCAGCCGAAGCGCATCTGGACATCGACGGGCAAGGAGGGCGAGGAGGCGGCAGCACCCGTGCAGGCGAAGCACAGCCATTCCACCGCGACGGTGTTCAAGGCCTGGCTGCCGTGGCTCATCCTGTCGCTCTTCGTCTTCCTGTGGGGCACGCCGCAGTTCCGCGCCTGGCTGGATTCGATCTGGGTCTGGAAGACGCCCGTGCCCTATCTGCACAACCTGGTGTTCAAGGTGCCGCCGGTCGTGGCCGAGGCCCATGCCGAGGCGGCCGTCTACACGCTGAACCTGCTCTCGGCCACGGGCACGGGCATCCTGCTCGCCGCCATCATCTCGGGCTTCGTCCTGGGCTTCAACCCGCTGAGCCTGGTAAAGGCCTACGGGCGGACGGCCTATGTGGTGCGCTTCTCGCTCATCACCATCGCGGCCATGCTGGCCCTCGGCTACGTCACCCGCTATTCGGGCACCGACGCGACGCTCGGCCTCGCCTTCGCCCAGACCGGATGGGTCTATCCCTTCTTCGGGGCGATGCTGGGCTGGCTCGGCGTCGCGCTGACGGGCTCCGACACCGCGTCCAACGTGCTGTTCGGCGGGCTGCAGAAGATCACCGCCGAGCAGCTCGGGCTCTCTCCGGTGCTGATGGCGGCGTCGAACTCCTCGGGCGGCGTGATGGGCAAGATGATCGACGCGCAGTCCATCGTCGTCGCCTCCACCGCCACCCAGTGGTACGGGCATGAATCGAAGATCCTGCGCTACGTCTTCTTCCATTCGATCGCGCTTGCCGGCCTCATCGGCCTGCTCGTGATGGCACAGGCCTACGTGCCGCCCTTCACGATGATGGTCCCGGCCGAGGTTCTGCCCGCCGTAGCCCATTGACAATGCCGCGGCCGGGAGCGCTTAAGGCGTCTTCCGGCCGCCCCCGTTTCCGGCCCGGCGAGCACGGGCCGCGGAGAACCAGACATGCGCTTGCAGAACTGCCACAACTTCCATGATTTCCGCCGCCTGGCCAGGCAGCGCCTGCCCGGGCCGATCTTCAACTATATCGACGGCGCGGCGGACGACGAGGTGACCTACCGCCGGAACACGGCCGCCTTCGAAAGCTGCGACCTCCTGCCGAGCGTGCTGCGCGGCGTGAGCGCCGTCGACCTCTCCGTGACGGTCATGGGCCAGAAGCTCGCCATGCCCGTCTACTGTTCGCCGACCGCGCTCCAGCGCCTGTTCCACCATGAAGGCGAGCGGGCCGTGGCCGCCGCGGCCGGCAAGTTCGGCACGATGTTCGGCGTATCCTCGCTCGGCACGATCAGCCTGGAGGAAGCCCGCCGGATCAGCACGAGCCCGCAGGTCTATCAGTTCTACTTCCACAAGGATCGCGGCCTGAACCGCGAGATGATGGCGCGGGCCAAGCAAGCCGGCGTCGAGGTGATGATGCTGACGGTCGACAGCATCACCGGCGGCAACCGCGAGCGCGACAAGCGCACCGGCTTTGCCATTCCCTTCAAGCTCAACCTCGCCGGCATCGCGCAGTTCGCCGTGAAGCCGGCCTGGGCGATCAACTATTTCACGCACGAGAAATTCAGGCTGCCGCAGCTCGACAGCCATGTCGACATGGGCAGCGGCACCATGTCGATCAGCCGCTACTTCACCGAAATGCTCGACCCGGCGATGAACTGGGACGATGTCGCCGAGATGGTGAAGCACTGGGGCGGCCATTTCTGCCTCAAGGGCATCATGACGGTGGAGGATGCCCGCCGCGCCGCCGATATCGGCTGCACGGGCATCGTCCTGTCCAACCATGGCGGACGCCAGCTCGACGGCTCGCGCAGCGGCTTCGACCAGCTCGCGGAGATCGTGGACGCCGTGGGCGACAGGATCGACGTGATGATCGACGGCGGCGTGCAGCGCGGCACCCACGTCTTGAAGGCGCTGTCGCTCGGCGCGAAGGCGGTGGGCGTCGGGCGCTACTACCTCTTCCCGCTCGCCGCCGCCGGGCAGGCCGGCGTGGAGCGCGCGCTGGAGCAGATGCGCGCCGAGATCGAACGGGGCATGCGGCTGATGGGCTGTGCCTCCATCGGCCAGCTTTCACGCCGCAACCTGCGATTCCGGCCGTAATCCGCCCGCAGGCCGCACGTACGCATGGGGACGGCCGACCCGCGGCCGTCCTTGCGCCCGCGCAAAGAAAGGCGGCGGCGGAAGCGGCATGATAGCGGCGAAGGAAAGAGTTCCTTCACGGCGGACGCGGAGCGCGATTCCGCCGCCGCGGCGCTCCTGCCGGAGCAAGGAGATACCATGAACGGCGCCACCCTCGCCGCCGCCGACATCGGCCGGCTGGAAGCACTCCACCACCGCCTGCTCGACCTGTGCCTGCGCCTCGAAGAGGCCGCCGGCGAGCCGGGCATCGTCGGCGAGCTGAGGGATCTTGCCGAAGCCGTCCCGCCGCTGCTGAAGGCGGTGCACGACCTCGAGGAGCGCCTGCTCTTCCCCGATTTCGACCGCCATGCCGGCTCGTGCTTCGCCGCCATGATGATCGAGCGCCTGAAGGCGGAGCACCGCTGCGACCGGCTGGCCGCCGAGGAGCTGTCCTTGACGCTGAAGGCCGTCGCCGACCGCAACTGCGGGCTCTCGCCCGAGACGGTCGCGCGCATGATCGGCGGCTTCCAGGAGGCGCTGCGCCGCCACGTCTTCTCGGAAAAGGTCGTCCTGGAGGCATTGCTCTCCGCCAAGGCCGAAGCGCGCAGCGTCTTTGCCTGAGCGGCAGCCGCCGGCCATGGCGGCCAATATGCCTCACGCGTTCATTCGCCCTCGGCCTTGCCCCGGCGCCAGTAGGAGACGACGAGGTGCTCGTTGTTCGCAAGGCGTCTTTCCTGGCGGACGAAGGCACGGATCGCCCGGAACGCCTCGAACTCGCAGCCGGCCCAGACATAGACCCTCTCTCCGTTCGCCGGAAACGCACTGCCCTTCACCGCGTCGGCGAGCAGCGTCGTGCCTCCGGCGGGGGGGCCGTCGCGGAACAGCCATTCGACATCGACCGCCTGCGGCACCGTGAGGGGCTGGACCTCGGCCTCGTCCGCCACTTCGAGGAAGACCTTGCCGCGCGCGCCCGCCGGCAGGTGTTCCAGCATGCGGGCGATCGCGGGCAGCGCCGTCTCATCGCCGGCGAAGAGATACCAGTCGGCCTCCACGAGGCCGCCCCCGCCGGGGCCGACCACGCCCACCCTGTCGCCGACCGAGGCCGCCTGCGCAAAGCCCGCCCCCGGCCCCGCATCCGCGTGCAGCACGAAGTCGATGTCGAGCGTGCCGGCGGCAGGATCGACGGCGCGGACCGTGTACTTGCGCATGAGGGGCCTAAGCTCCGGCCGGTCCCAGGTGATCACGCCGTTGGCGCCGACACGCGGCCACTGCGGCTCGCCCGCCTCGGGACGCTGCACCATGAGATTGAGGTGCAGCGCGTCGAGGCCGGCGAAGCGGGCGACATCTTCGCCGGCAAGCGTCAGCCGGCGCATGTGCGGCGTCAGCATCCGGCAGGAGACGACTTCGAGGATCTGGAAATTGGGCGGACGGACGATCTCCCCGCCGTCGCCCGTCCAGGCGATGACCGGCGGATCGTCGCCGGCAAATTCCAGGATGTGCGAGGCGACGGACATGCGGGCGAGATAGAGGCCTTCGAGGTCCGGCGCGGCGACATCGACAAGCGTCTCGTCGCCGTCGCGCGAGAACTGCGCGCGGATGCGGCCGAGTTGGAGCACCGGCCCCTCCGGCCCCTCGCTCACGACCGCATTGTGCTCCACCATATGGTCGCAGAACTCCGCGATGACGGCGCCGGGATTGCTGAGCGCGATCCGGGCCTGTGCGGTATACTCCCTGCCTTGCATGTCACGTTCCTATTGCAGCTTGGAATCGACCCAGAAAGTGCCTTCGAGGGGCACCGCCAGGAATTGCCTGTTGATCTCGGCGAGCGTTTCGGCGGGATCGACGTCCGCGAAGAGATCGGGATGCATCCATTTGGCGAAACATTCGAAAACGAGGATGTTGAGCACCGAGATCGAGAGCTGGTGCGAGACGGCATGCGCCCTGCCCTCCTGGACCGCCCTCAGCGCGCCGCGCATGCCCTTGCCGAGGATGTCCGCGAAGGATCTTTGCGCGGCCTGCGCGGTGACGCCGCCGCCGAGCACCAGGCCGCCCTGGGCGGCAAGGTGCGGCCCGCCGGTCGCGATATAGACCTTCGGATCGGCGCCGAGCACGAATTCCGGGCTCAGCTGGCCGTCATAGCCGGGCACGTCGGCGCCGATGCTCGCGCCGCCGGCAAGGCGCAGGTACTCCGTCATGCGGTTGCCCTTGCCGGGCGTCGAGCAACAGGTCGCGCCGGCATGGGCATCGACGAGCACGGAGACCGGCGGCACCGTCGCGGCACGCTCCGTGATGCGCCGGTAGCGCGCACGAAGGAAATCGCCGAAAGCCCTGCCCCTGGCCTCCTGCCCGATTGCCCTGGCGAGCAGTTCGACGGAAAAGGCCGTCGTTTCCGCCGGCCCCTTGCCGTCGTTCACCGGGCCGTCGAGGAAGAGCACCGGCACGCCGGCCGCCTCCAGCGTCTCCGCGGCCTCCGTCCAGCCCGCCTCCCAGATGGAGACGACGAAAAGGTCCGGCTTCACCGAAAGGATCGCCTCGACCGAGGTCTTCGCCGGCACGACGCCGCCGACGGTCGCAATGGCGTCGATAGCCGGGAAGCGGCGGCGATAGGCCTCGTACATGCCGCGATCGATGCGCTGGGGCGCCGCCCAGCCGGCGATGAGCGCCACGGGATCGGGATCCACGAGGGCAAGCGAGAGGAGGATGAGGCTTTCGTTCGTCGCGATGCGGCGCGCCGGCTCGGCAAGGCGCACGTCGCGCCCGGCGGCATCGGACAGCACGATCTCCGCCCGTCCCTCCGCCGGCACCAGCCATGGCAGCAGGATCAACATGGCCACCAGCAGACAGCGCAGCGGCCGGACGGCCGGCGGCATACCTCCGACCTTCCCCGTCTTCTTCCGCCCCGCTCCCGTCAACAGCATCACCATTCGAATTTCAGGCTTGCCGTGATGGTCCGGGCCGGACCATAGTTGCAGCTTCCGCCCGTGGCGTTGGTGCACTGCACGACATAGGTCTTGTTGAACAGATTGGACACGTTGACGCGCAACGTCGTTCCCGCGAAGTCCTTGTTCAAGGCGCCGAGATCATATTGCGCGCCGATGTCCACGAGAGCGAGACCGGGAATTTCAAGCGAGTCCAGATAGGTCGTGTCGGTATGGTAGGACGAGGTGGCGCGCACGCCTGCGCTCAGCGCCAGCCCCTCGGCCCATTCCGGCCGGTATTGCATCCAGACCGCACCCTGGTGCCTGGGGACCCGGAGCATATCCTGCCCGAGCTGCCTGCCGATATTCGTCTTGAGCACCTCCGAGTCGGAATAGGCATAGGAGGCGACCAGGTCCACTTCCGGCGTCAGCTCGTACTTGCCTTCGATCTCGAGGCCGCGGATGCGCTGCTCGCCGGTCTGGATATTGCCGAGCGTGGCGCCGGTGCCGCTGTAGACGGGCGTCAGCGCGTTGTCCAGCGTCAGATCGTAGAGAGAAACGCCGATCATGCCCGGCGCGCCTTCTGGCGCGTACTTGACGCCGACCTCGAACTGCTGCGACTCCTGCGCCTTGTAGGGATCGCCGTACACGTCCGCCCCGATCGTCGGCAGGAACGATGTCGAGAAGCTCGCGTAGGGCGTCAGGCCGTTGTCGAACAGATAGGCAAGGCCGGCGCGGCCCGAAAGCGCTCCGTCGGTGTTTTCGTAGGTGACATTCTTCAGGCGATCGATCGTCGTGATCTCCGAACGGTCGTATCTGAGGCCGAGCGTCGCCAGCCAGTTGCCGTAGCGGACCTGGTCCTGGACGTAGGCGCCGAGCTGGTTCTGCTTGGACAGCCTGGAGGTGTTCCACGCGGGGAAGGGATAGGTGCCGCCATAGACCGGATTGAGATAATCCTGGCTGGTTATGTTGGCGGAGCCGAAATACCGGTCGGATCTGACATGGATATATTCGAACCCGAACAGCATCGTGTGGTCCAGCGCGCCGGTATCGAAACGCGCTTCGAGCTGGTTGTCGATGTCGATGGACGACAATACGTCGTCGGATGCCGAAACCGCCCTTCCGAGCCTGGTGCCCGAGGGAGGATTGGTCGTCCATGCGAAGGCCGGGTTGACGATCGCCAGGAACATGTTCTGGTCGGCATAGCTGTATCGGAGGTTCTGCCGGAACGTCAGGCTCTCGTTGAGGTTATGCGAGAGTTCGTAGCCGGCCATATAGAGATTGGCGTCGAACTCGTTCGCATTGGAGAGGTAGTCGCCCATATGGGTGCTGACCGGGATCTGCCCGGCGGGATTGCTTATGAGCGTGCCGAATGCCGGATAGAAGCGCCCGCTGAAGTTCTCGGGATTCACCTTCTGATGGAAGCCGTAGACGGTGAACGACGTGTCCTCGTCGGGCGACCATGTCAGGCTGGGGAACAGCATGGACTGCCTGTTGCGCTCCTTGTCGATCTGGCTGCCGAGATCGCGCCCCTGTCCGACAAGCCGGTAGGACCAGTCGCCGTCGGCGCCGACCGGCCCCGTGAAGTCGACAGAGACCTGAATGCCGCCCAACGACGACGTCGTGACCTCCACCTCGTTGCGCGTGGTGGTCTGCGGCCGCTTGCCGACCTGGTTGACAAGCCCGCCAGGCACGGTCTGCCCGTAGAGCACCGAGGCCGGCCCCTTGATCACCTCGACGCGCTCCAGCGCGTAGGAGTTGATGGCCGTCGAGGCATAGCCATCCGGATCGCCCGCCAGCGCAAGGCCGTCGAGCCAGAGCCTGGCGTAGGCGTTGTATCCCCTGAGCCACATCCAGCCGCCGCGAACGTCGTCGCCGTTGGCCTCCGCCATGACGCCGGGCGTGTAGCGCAGGGCCTCGCGAACGGAATTGGCGCCCCGCGCATCCATCTCGTCGCGCGTCACGACGCTCACGGCCTGCGGGGTCTCGCGGATCGAGGTGTTCGTCTTGGAGGCGCTGCGGCTGCGCTTGGCGACGATGCCTTTGTCCGGTCCCCGGCCGGTGTCCTGACCGCCCTCGACGGTGATGGTCTCCAGCGTCGTCGCGCCGGCATCCTGCGCGTGCGCCGGACCGGCGGCCGCAGCGAAGGCAAGCGCCGCGCCGGAGGCGAGCCACAGGCGCCTGCGCCGGATCGCGCGCGCCGCCGGCACAGGCTCTTCCATCCTCGTCTTCTCAACCAAACTCGTCATCGCCCAACCGTCTAATCGCTTCCATTAAACTTGACCACTTACATCAAGTTAAGCTATTCCTACGGCAACAATCGCACGGCCGACAATGTCGGTTCCTTTGCGGGACGCGCAGATGCCTTTGCGAACCGACAAATCTCTGCGCAACGTGAAGGTTCGATAATCCTCGTCGGTCACGTTGCGGTTCAAGCATGCGGGCACTGAAGGAAGTTGGGATGGCGGCCGCACACGGCGATGCCGGAAAGCAGGCAAACGACGGACGCTTGCGCGTGCGCGATTTCATGCGCCACCAGGGCATCTCGCTCAACAGCCCGGACGATCGCCTCTCCCCCGACGACACGCTGATGAAGGGCGCGTTCCTGCATCGGGAGCTGCGCCGCGGGCTGGTGCTGCATGTCAGCGACGCGATCGAGGAGCGCGCCTTCACCGCGACCTCGCTGCTGCCGGAGGAGCTTTCCTGCATCTTCTTCCTCGAAGGCAGCGTCGATCTGTCGATCGGCGACCGCCGCTTCGCCTTCCAGGCCGGCCGCGGCGTGGCGCGAGGCGTGGCGATCATGAACGCCTGCCCGGAGAACTTCGCGCGCGCCTCGCGCGGGCGCCAGCACCTGCGCCACCTCGTCGTGTCCGCAACGCCGGAATGGCTGCATCGCGATGCCCTTGAGGCCGTCACCGACACGAGGGGCGGCGCGCGCCTGCTGCGCAACCACCTGGCCGAGCACCGCTGGACGCTGACGCCGCGCGTGGTCGAGCTCGTCCGGCAGATCTTCGCCCCGTCGCCGCTCGTTCCCGAGCTGCGCGACCTCTACCTGGAGGGCCGCGCCGTCGAGCTGGTGGCGGAAACCATGGCCGCCGTGCTCCAGGCCGACCGCCGCGATGCCGGCGGCAACCTGCTGACGCGGCAGGACGCGATCTGCCTGCAACGCGCCAAGGACTTCATCGAGGCGCGTATCGCCGATCCGCTGAGCGTCGAAGCCATCGCACGCGAGGCGGGCATCAGCGCCAGCGGCCTGCAACGCCTCTTCCGCGTGTCGGAAAACCGCAGCGTCTTCGATTACGTGCGCAGCGTCCGGCTGGAGCGCGCCTTCGCCGCCCTCGGCCGGGGAGACGTCAGCGTGCAGGAAGCCAGCGCCATCGCCGGCTACACGAGCGCCGCCAACTTCGCCACCGCGTTCCGCCGCCGCTTCGGCATCGTGCCCACGGCGGTACGAAGCAAGGAATAGGCCGGAGGCGGCGCCCGGGGGCTGCTTTTGTCGCCGCTAGCGCGTGGCGCCTCCCACCCGACTGCCAGCTTCGGCTTCGATCTGCTGCCCGATGAGCTCCGCCACGAAGACAGCGTGGTCCGTCACCTGGGGCAGGCCCATCAGCTCGCCGAACGTGCCGCGCGCCAGCGGCCCGGCGATGTAGAACGTGTCTTCCGCGCGCCCGTCGGCAGCGATGGCGCGGCTTTTCCCGTCGACCGCGATGCCGAGGCCGACGGCATCGGGTTGCAGCACGCCCGCCCGTGCGAGGCCCGCCAGGAACGGCTGGCTTGAGAGGATGGAAGCATGGCCCGGCCCCGTCGTCACGACCACGCCGTCGAACTGTTCCCGGAACGGCTCCCGGCCATGGCGCGGGCGAAAGTCCACGGTGACTGTGCCGTCCGGCGCGCGGGCCACGCCGGCGATCGCGGCAGCGTGAAAGGCGAGCGTGCCGGCCGCCATGCGCCGCTCGATGACCGCTTCCACCTGCGGCGCGATACGGAAACGGTGCACGTCCCAATAGGGCCGCAGGAAACGCACGATGCGCCGGCGCTCGGCGACCAGCAGGGCGCGCCAGACGTCGCCGCCCTGCCCGCGCAGCCGGTCGAAAACCGCGTGCCAGGTCCGCCCCTCGGCCTCCGCCTCCGCGAGGCTGCGGCGAACCCGCCGGAGCAGGGCCCGCGCGGAGCGGGCCGGCGGATCGGCGAACTCGCCGAACGGATCCTGCGGGGCGAGATTGTGCCCGCGCGAGCGAAGGCCACGGCGCGAGACGGCCGTGATCCTGCCCCGGTGTCCGCCGGCATCGAGCGCCGCAATCACATCCGCCGCCGTCAGCCCCGTGCCGACGACCAGCACCCGGTCGTCCACACCGATCGCGGACAAGGCGCCGGGCACCGTGGTGTCCGGAACGTAGCGGATGTGGCCGGAAAGGGCACGCTGGAGCGCGGCGGGCGCCTGCGGGCCGGGATGCGTCGTCGCGAGCACCACAAGATCGGCCGCCAAGGCCGAACCGTCCTCGGCCTCGATGCGCCAGGGCCCGGACGGCGTCTTCGACACGGCGCGAACCGGGCTGCGGCGATGCTCTATCGCGCCGCTTTCGACAAGGGGCCGAAGCTGGGCGGAGACATAGCGGCCGAACGCGGAGCGGCGCGCGAAGACATGACCGTCCGAGGTCGTGGCCTCCGGATCGTCCGCAAGGGCGCCGCTCTGGAGAAGCCAGCGCTGGAAATGATCGCCGTCCTCCGGAACGAGCGTCATGCGCGATGCGGGCACGTTGATGCGGTGCACCGGTTCGTCGGTATCGTAGGCGAGGCCGCCGCCGAGCACGGCGCGGGGCTCGAAGACAACGATCCTGGCGCCGCCGGCGGGAAGCCTCAGCGCGAGATGATAGGCACAGGCGGCCCCGCTGTAGCCGCCCCCGACGATTGCGACGACCGGCGTGCCGGGCGCCGCACCCGCGTTCCGCAGAGGCCTTGTCACGGAAGCCGCTTCACGCGCCGACCGATTTCAGCGCCGGCACCGCCTCGGCTTCGCGGCGCTTCACGGCCTCGATGTCCCGGTAGCCGTCCGCCGGATGGGTCTTCGGCAGGTAAGGCCCCTCTCCGAAGAGTTTTTCGCGCAGCGTGCCGGGGCGGTAGGCGGTCGGATAGGCGCCGCGCTTCTGCAATTCCGGCACGATATGCGCGACGACGTCCTCGAAGCTCTCCGGCGTCACCGCATAGGCGATGTTGAAGCCGTCGACATCCGTGTCCGCCACCCATTCCTGCAGGATGTCGGCGATGCGCTCCGGCGAGCCGACGAAGACCGGGCCCATGCCGCCGATGCCGCCGAACTGGGCGAGCTCGTCGATGGTCCAGGACTTGTCGCCACCGGCAATGTGCTCGATGAAGGAGTGGATGGCGTTGGTCTCGATCTTCTCGACCACGTCCGTCGGCGCATACTGCCCGAAATCGATGCCGCTCCAGCCGGACATGAAGGTGAGAGAGCCGTCGTAGGAGACGTACCCCTTGTACTCCTCGAACTTCTTCTCGGCCTTCTCCTGCGTCTCGTCGGTAATGATGGTGATCAGCGTGTAGATGAAAACCTTGCTGGGATCGCGGCCGGCGGCGGCGATGCGCTGGCGGATGTCCGCGACATAGGCCTTCAGCACCGATTTCGTCGGCGCGGCGACGAAGATGCATTCCGCATGCTGGGCGGCGAAGGCCTTGCCGGGGCCGGAAGCGCCGGCCTGGTAGAGCACCGGCGTGCGCTGCGGCGAAGGCTCGGTGAGGCCGTAGCCCGGCACCTCGAAGAATTTGCCCTTGTGGCCGATCTCGTGAACCTTCTCCGGGTGGGTGAAGATGCGCTTCTCGCCGTCGCGCACCACGGCCCCCTCTTCCCAGGAGCCTTCCAGCAGCTTGTAGAGCACCTCGACATATTCGGCGGCGACCTCGTAGCGGTTGTCGTGCCGGCGAAGGCCGCCCTGCCCGACATTCTTCGCGCCGCTCTCCAGATAGGAGGTGACGATGTTCCAGCCGACGCGGCCCCTGGTGTGGTGGTCGGCGGTCGCAAGGCGGCGGGCGAAGGTATAGGGATGCTCGAACGAGGTGGAGGCGGTGATGCCGATGCCGAGATGCTCCGTGGCGAGCGCGATGGGGGCGGCAAGCTGCAGCGGGTCGTTCACCGGGATCTGCGCCGCCTGGTGGATGGCGTGGTAGTTCGAGCCCTTGTAGACGTCGTAGTAACCGATGACGTCGGCGATGAAGATGCCGTCGAAGATGCCGCGCTCCAGCGTGCGGGCAAGGTCCTGCCAATAGTCCAGGTCCTTGTATTTCCAGGACTTGTCGCGCGGATGCGCCCAGAGCCCCGGCGACTGGTGGCCCACGCAGTTCATGTCGAAGGCGTTGAAGCGGATGTAGCGTGCCATGGGGTCTCCAGCATCTGGCGGATGCCCGGCGGCATCCGATGTCGCCGCAAGGATAACGCCTCCCCCATCCAAATACAGAAATTCTATCTTTTATATGGATTAATTTCGGAAATGGCTTTTCTGGCTGCCGCGCAGCCGCTCTGGGAAGATGCGGGCGAGCGACGGAAGACCGTGCGCCTCTTTTTCAAGGTGCCGGCAGAGGCCGGCGAGCAGGAGATCCGACGATGAACGCCCTCCATCTTCTCAAGGAACCTGATCTTGCGGACGACCGCGCGCGGCTGTTTGCCAAGGCGGAAGAGATTTCCGCCGACCTCGCCCGCCGCGGCGCGGCGCTCGACGCGGAAGGCAAGCCGCCGGTCGCCGAGATCGAGCGCCTGAAGAAGGAGGGGCTGCTGGCCGCGCTCCATCCGGCCGAGATCGGCGGCGGCGGGCTCGACTGGGTGGACGGATTGCGGCTCGTGCGCATCCTCGCGCGCGGCGAAAGCTCGATCGGCCAGCTCCTCGGCTATCATTTCGTCAACAGCCAGTACATCTACTGGGCGGCGGACGACCCGGACAAGGCCTGGGACCTCGGCGTCGAGACGGTTTCCAGGAAGCTCTACTGGGGTGCCGCCGTCAATCCGCGCGATCCGGGCCTCACGCTGACGCGCGACGGCGACCGTTACCTGCTCAACGGCAGGAAGACCTTCTCGACCGGCGCGCATGTCTCCGACCGCATCAATGCGAACGCGGCCCTCGGCGAGGAGATCGCGAACCTCGTGCTGCCGACGGACCGTCCCGGTTATGTCGCCAACGACGACTGGGACAATATCGGCCAGCGGCTCTCCGACAGCGGCAGCGTCGAGTTCCGCGACTTCCCGGTCTACGAGAGCGACTTCCTCCTGCCGCTCGCGAAAAAGGACGCCGCCCCCGCCGTGCAGGCGACGTTCAACACGCCGCTCATCCAGCTCGTCTTCGTCAACTTCTATCTCGGCACCGCGGAAGGGGCGCTCGCCGCGGCGACCGACTATGTGCGTACGACGACGCGGCCCTGGGTCACCTCGGGCCTCGATAGCGCCAGCGAAGACCCCTATATCCTGGAACGCATCGGGGAATTCCGGGCAGCCCTGAAGGCTTCCGCCGCGCTTGCCGACGCTGCCGCAACCGCCGTTCAATCGGCACTTGCGCGCGGCCGCGACGTCACGGCGCGCGAACGCGGCGAGGCGGCGATCGAGGCCTACGCGGCCAAGGTCAACGCCACCCATGTGGCGCTCGACGTCACCGCCCGCGTCTTCGAGCTGACCGGCGCCCGCTCGACCGCCTCGCGCCACCGCTTCGACCGCTACTGGCGCAACGTGCGCACCCACACGCTGCACGACCCCGTGTTCTACAAGGCGCGCGAGGTCGGCGATTTCGCCCTCAACGGCCGCGTGCCCGAGCCGAGCCTCTATAGCTGAGGCCACTCTTTCCATCGGGCAAAAAAAGGGCCGCAATCCCGAAGGATTGCGGCCAGTGGACCACCCCCCACCACGAGGGCTGGATCTCAGAGCGCGCCGTTCTTCGGCGGGTTGACGCCGTTGAGGTGATAGTTGCCGACGACGTGGTACTTCCAGCGCACCGGGTCGTGCAGCGTATGGGTGCGGGCGTTGCGCCAATGGCGCTCCAGATTGAGGCCGCGCTTCGTCGCCGAGGTGCCGGCAAGCTCGAAGAGCACGTTGGTCGCATCCACGGCCAGCTCCGTCGTCAGCACCTTGGCGGCCGCGACGGCGAGCGTCGCCGCAACGGCGTTTTCCTCGTTCAGATTGACCTGCGCCTGGTCGACCTTGCGCCCTGCCCGCTCCAGCGTCGCTTCCGCCGCCTCGAGGCGGATGGCAAGTTCGCCGATGCGCGCGATGGTCAGCGGATCGTCCGCCGCCCGCTCGACGCCCCTGTCGGTCCAGGGACGCGCCCTGTCGCGCACGTAACCGATCGTTTCCTTCAGCGCGGCGCGGGCAATGCCGAGGTCGATGCCGGCATGTATGATCTGCCCGACCGAGCCGATCGTGCCTGGCCGCTCGAACCCCTTCTGGTGCTGCACGACCGCGTCCGCCGGCACGTAGACGTCCCGCAGGATCGTCGTTCCGCTGCCGGTCGTGCGCTGGCCGAAGCCGTCCCAGTCGTCGACGATCTCGATGCCCTCCGTCCCGCGCGGGGCGAACGACATGGTCAGCCGATCCTGCTCGTCGAGCGCGAAGATCGCGATCCAATGGGCGAACAGGACGCCCGTCGAGTAGAACTTCCGCCCGTTGATGCGGAAGCCCTCGCCGTCCGGCGTGATGCGCGTGTTGTAGTCGCCGACGGTCCTGGTGCCGACTTCCGAAAGCGCGTTGCCGAAACGGTCGCCGGCGAGCGCCCGGCCGTAGTAGAAGCGCTTCTGCGCCTCGCTGCCGTCGTGCCGCAGCGCTTCGAGAATGTAGAAGTGGTTCTGCGGGATCTGGCCGATCGAGCTGTCGGCCTCCGAGAGGATCGCGGTCACCTCGGCGAGCACCGCATTCGAAACGTCGATGCCGCCATATTCCGCCGGCACCGTGATGGCAAGAAGGCCCGAGGCGGAGAGCCGGTCGAGCTCGGCGTAGGGAAGCGCCCGCTCGTAGTCGCGCCGGCTCGCTCCGCCGGCAAAGTCGAGGGCGAGCGCGCGGGCGACGGCGAGGGCCTCCTCCTCGCTGGCGATGCGGTGAGCGGCTTGCTGGGGTTCGGCGAGCTTGATGACGCTGCTCATGATCGTTCCTTTCGAGTATGGGCCCGGCTATGCCCGGGCGCCAGCCCTGCGGTTGGCGAAGCCGATGGCAAGGACCGAGAAGATGAGGAGGCCGGTGCCGACCTGCTGCCAATAAAAGTTGAGGCCCGAGAGGAGCAGAAGGCCCCGGCGCGAGGAGGAAGCGCCGGGGCCACACGCCGATCAGGTGGCCGGCCTCAGGCCAGCGCGATGGCTCGTTCCAGATCGGCGATCAGGTCGTCGGGATGTTCGAGGCCGATGGAAAGACGCACGTAGCCGGGCGTGACGCCGGTCGCGAGCTGGTCCTCCAGCGAGAGCTGCGAATGGGTGGTCGTGGAGGGGTGGATCGCGAGCGAGCGGGCGTCGCCGATATTGGCGAGGTGATAGAAGAGCTGGAGGCTGTCGATGAAGCGGCGCCCTGCCTCCCGTCCCCCCTTCAGCTCGAAACCGACCAGCGCGCCGAAATAGCCGGGCTTGAGGTATTTTTCCGCCCTCTCCCGCGCGCTTCCCTCCTGGAATTTCGGGAAGATCACGCGCTCCACCTTCGGATGCGTCTTGAGATATTCGGCGACCTTCACCGCATTCTCGTTGTGCTGGCGCAGGCGCAGCGGCAGCGTTTCGAGGCCCTGGATGAACTGGAAGGCGTTCTGCGGGCTGATCGCCGCGCCGAGGTCGCGCAGGAGCACGGCGCGGGCGCGCAGGATGTAGGGGTGGAAGGCGATGGCCTCGGCCTTCTCGATCCACGTCTTGCCCTGGTAGCTCGGGTCCGGCTCGTTGAGGTTCGGGTGGCGCGCCGCGTGCTCGGCCCAGGGGAAGTCGCCGCCGTCGACGATCGCCCCGCCGATGGAGGTGCCGTGTCCGCCGATATATTTCGTGGTCGAATAGACGACGACCGCCGCGCCGTGCTCCAGCGGCCGGATCACCAGCGGCGCGGCCGTGTTGTCGACGACGAGCGGAATGCCGTGGCGCCGGCCGATGGCCGCGACCTCCGCTATCGGGAAGACCTCCAGCTTCGGGTTCGGCAGGGATTCGGCATAGTAGGCACGGGTGCGCTCGTCCGTCGCCTTCTCGAAGGCGTCCGGGTCGGAAGCATCGACGAAGCGCGTCTCGATGCCGAAGCTTTTCAGCGTCGCGGCGAAGAGCGCCCAGGTGCCGCCGTAAAGGCCGGCGGCGCTGACGATGTTGTCGCCGGCCCGCGCGACGTTGAGGATCGCGAAGGCCGAGGCGGCCTGGCCGGAGGAGAGCGCCAACGCGGCCGCGCCGCCTTCCAGCTCGGCAAGGCGTTGCTCGAAGGCGTCCTGCGTCGGGTTGGAGACGCGGGTATAGAGATGGCCGGCCGCCTCCAGCGCGAAGAGCTTGTCGGCGCCGTCGGTGCCGGGCAGCTGGAAGGAACTCGTCTGGTAGATCGGCACGGCCACGGCGCCGCTTGCCGGGTCGAAGCGGAAGCTGCCGCCGTGCAGCGCGATGGTTTCCGGATGCCGGCTCTTGAAGGTCGCGGTTCCGGCCGGAACGTCCACGACATCCTGCTCGGCGACCTCGGGGGATTGATGGATCGTCATGGCACTTCTCCTTCCTGGATGAGGCGCCCTCAGGCGCGTGAGCGGCGGGCGGACAGAGCGACGCCCGCGACGAGGATGCTTGCGGCGGCCCAGAAGGCTTCCGGCGCATACCACCGGATGCCGTAGAGATGGTCGTTCGCGCAGAGCGCCTGGGCGAGCGCGCACAGGTCGGTCGCGCCGGCGAGGCAGGTGACGGCCTGGCGGACGGTGAGGTAGTCGTTCTCGACGACCTTGCTGAAGATCAGCCACCACCAGCCGACCGCGACGATGGCGAAGACGCCGCCGGCAAGCGCGACGGCGTGGTAGGTGGCCCGCCCGCTAGACGTCATGGGAGATCCCCAGCTTTTCGAGCAGCGACTGGCGCAACGCGACGAGGCCCGGGTCGTCCCGCCGGCGCGGATGCGGCCGGTCGACACGCACCTCGGCGAGGATGGAGGCGGGCCGGTCGGAGAGCACGATCACGCGGTCGGCGAGCAGCAGCGCCTCCTCGACATCGTGGGTGACGAGCAGCGCGGTGAAGCCCGCGCTCTTCCACAGGTCGAGAAGCTCGTTCTGCATCCTCAGCCGCGTCAGGGAATCCAGCTTGCCGAAGGGCTCGTCGAGCAGCAGCAGCTTCGGATCGTTGACGAGCGCGCGGGCGAGCGCGGCGCGCTGCGCCATGCCCCCGGAAAGCTGGTGCGGGTAGAAATCGGCAAAACCTTCCAGCTTCACCAGCTTCAGCACCTCGTCGATGCGGTATTCGCGCTCGCGGATGAGGCCGCGCGCTTCGAGGCCCGTGGCGATGTTGGCGCGCACGGTGCGCCAGGGAAACAGCGTCGCATCCTGGAAGACGAGGATGCGGTCCGGGTTCGGCGCGGTGATCGGCCGGCCGTCTTCCAGCACCCTGCCCGTCGTCGGCGTCTCCAGCCCGGCGGCAAGGCGCAGCAGCGTGGACTTGCCGCAGCCGGAGGGACCGAGCAGGGCGACGAATTCCCCGGGCGCGATGGCAAGGCTCACATCGTCGAGGACCTGGAGTTCCTTGCCCTCGAGGTCGTAGCGGTGGGAAACGGCCTCGACATCGAGGGCGATGCTGGTGGAGGCCGGGGCTTCCGCAAGGGCGAGCGACATCAAAGAATCCCCTTCTGCCAGCCGAGGAGGCGGTCGCGCACGAGGAAGAGCAGGCGCACCAGCCCGGCGCAGATCAGCGCCATGATGATGAGGGCGGCATAGACATTGGCATAGGCCGAATAGGCCGTGTTGAACTGGAGGTACCAGCCGAGGCCGAACTTGGCGCCGAGCATCTCGGCGACGACCAGCACGGCGAAGGAGTAGTAGAGCCCCATGAAGAGGCCGACGAAGACGTTCGGCAGCGAGGCGGGGATCGCGACCTTCAGGACGAGGAAGCGGTTGTCGGCCCCGAGCGTGCGGGCGACGTCGTAGAACGAGCGGTTCACCTGGCTGACGCCGGCCGCCGTGAGGATCGCGACCGGAATGCCCGAGGCGAGCGCCACGAGGAAGATCGAGGCATGGAACGTCGAGGGGAAGATGAAGAAGGTGCAGGGAATCCAGGCGCTCGCCGGCACCGGGCCGATGAGCTTTAAGAGCGGCATGCCCCAATAGGCGAAGCGCTTCGACCAGCCGAGCGCGACGCCCGCGGCAAAGCCGACGAGGATGCCGGAGAAGAATCCGAGCCCCCACAGCCGCCCGGTATAGGCGATGCAAACGAGCAGGCGCTCCCAGTCCGTCACATAGACATGCAGCAGGCCCTGCGGCGGCGAGAAGAAGGGTTTCGGCAGCCAGCCGAGCTTGGCCGTCAGCACTTCCCAGGCGGCGAGCCAGAGGCCAAGCACGACGAACCACGGCCCGTAATGCACCAGCGTCCGGCCGACGCTGCCGAGCCGGTGCACCGTCCCCGACAGGACGAGGAAGATGCCGGCGCCGGCAAGGGTCACGACGGCGAAGAGCTCCGTCGCGCCCCAGGTGATGACGTCGGGCAGCCCATAGGTCAGCGCGGCGGCAAGCAGCCAGGTGCCGGCCGCCAGCAGCCCGTTTCGCCAGACCCCTCCGGCAGGCAGCGCGAAGGATCTCCGCCCTGCCTCGCCGAACGTTTCTTCCACCGCCGCGCTCATGGGATCACGCGAAGATGTCGATGGTGATGCGGTTGGCGATCTCCTCCGGATCGGTCGAGGCGTCGATGACGCCCGTCAGCTTGAGGTCCTCGTAGCCGATCCTCACTTCCTTCAGGAGCTCCTTGCCGAACCAGTGGTCGTGATAGGTGAAGGAGGAAAGCACTTCCGTCAGGTCTTCCAGCGGAAGGCCGGGCTTCAGCGTGTCGAAATACCACTTCGCCACCTCGTCCGGGTGCTTTGCGGTGTACTGGTGGATTTCGAGGTTCGCCGCAGCGACGCGCTTGATGGCGTCCTTGTTGGCCTCGTAGTAGTCGCCGTTGACGCCGAGCACGCAGCAGACGCGGTCCTGGAACGTGCCGGTCTGCGTGTCGGCCACGCGGCGGAAACCATGCTGCTTCTCGTAGGAATAGGCCCAGGGGTCCATGTGCGCGACGGCATCGGCCTCGCCCTTCAGCACGCCTTCGGCGACGAGGTCGAAGGGGAAGACCTTCCAGGTGACGTCGGTTTCGGGGTTGAGGCCCGCCTTGGCGAGCGCGACCGAGAAGGCGACGCGCGACGGCGACATGACGTCGAAGGTGCCGATCGTCTTGCCCTTGAGGTCCGTCAGCGTCTTGATGTCGGATTCCGGCTTGACGAGAACGCTCTGGCAGCCGCCGTGCGAACCGGCGAACAGCCGCACGTCGAACCCCTGCTCGATCGGCTTCAGCCAGTCGTAGAGGAGGCCCGGGCCGGCTTCCGCCTTGCGGGTGGCGAGCGCCTGGATGAGGGTCTGGCCGCTCGCGCCCTGGTAGAAGAGTTCCACATCGAGGCCGTGCTTGGCATAAATGCCCTTGGCAAGGCCGAAGCCGACGGGAGAATGGCAGGCGGCGACCTCGGTCCATTCCAGCTTGATCGGAATGAGGTTGCCGGCAATGGCATACCGGGTCGAACGCGCGCCGATCACGCCGGCCGTGGCGGCCACCGCCGTCACCCCCGCCGCCTTGATCAGGCCGCGGCGGGAAAGGCCCCTGGAGAAAATGGTTTCGGGTTGCTGGCTCATCGGATATCCCCTCGCGAATTGAGAAGGCCAGCGTAGCGAAATTATATTTAGTTTATAGATTTTATGAATTATATCCGCGGGCAGCGGGGAAATATTCTTTTACTGTTGGCGGGCGTGATGGATTTCGCGTCCTTCACCTTTGGCGTTCCCTTGCTGCGGCCTTCCGGTGGAAAGCGGACGCCTATGGCTCCCGTGTGCATGCCGTCTGCCGCCGTCCGCATCCGGGCCGTTGCATTTGATGGAGCCACGCGGAAATTCCGCGTCACCCCTTTCGCCATGCCGGCCCGCTCCATCCTTGCGCCTTGAAAGAGGATTCCCTCCAAGCACCGGCAGCGGGAACCCGCCTCCCGTGGAGATCGAACCGACGGCGCGAACGCTCCGCCCGGAAGCAATTTCCCTTCTAACCATCAAAATTTGGATGGCCGTTCCTTAAATACACTAATTTTATAGATAATATAAACATGTCTTCCGCTGTCCGGCAGAGCGCCCATCCGGTGGAAGCTCGATTCTTTTGAAAATGGGGACATTTCAATATGATAGCGCATGATACCCTCCGGCGGGCGGTGAAGGCGACGGCGGCTGCCGCCTTGCTTGCCGCCACCTTCTTCTCCGCTCCTGCCCATGCCGGCCCGACACTCGACAAGATCAACCAGCGCGGCGCCATCAAGGTCGGCGTCGGCACCACGCCCGGTTTCTTTGCGCCGGACAGCGACGGCAAGTGGCAGGGCTTCTTCATCGATTTCGGCCGTGCCCTTTCCATTGCCGTCTTCGGCACGCCCGACAAGGTGGAGTTCACCTCTTCCTCGCCGCAGCAGCGCCTTCCCGCGCTGCAGAGCGGCGAGTTCGACATCCTGCTTTCCGGCGTGACGGTCACCGCCACCCGCGCCTTCAAGCTCGGCTTCCACTTCGGCCCGACGATCTTCTATGACGGGCAGGGCATTCTCGTGCGCAAGGACCTCGGCGTGACGAAAGCCGCCGATCTCGACGGCGCGACGATCGGCGCGCAGAGCGGCACGACGGGCGAGCTCAACGTCGCCGATTTCTTCCGCAAGACCGGCAAGAGCTTCACCCCGGTCACCATCGAGGATACCGGGCAGTTCATCGATGCGCTCGAATCCGGCCGCGTCGATGCGATCACGCAGGATTCCTCCGACCTCGTCGGCAAGCGCACGCAGCTGAAGAACCCGGACGACTACGTGCTCCTGCCCGAGCGCCTTTCCAAGGAGCCGCTCGCGCCCGCGATCGCCGGCGGCGACGACCGCTGGCTGGAGCTCGTCAACTGGACGGTGAACGCGACGATCCAGGCCGAGGAATGGGGCATCACCTCCAAGAATGTCGACGAGTTCCTAGAATCGGAGGATCCGGCGATCCAGCGCTTCCTCGGCGTCGATCCGTCCTTTGCCGGCGAGCTGGGCCTCGATCCGAAGTGGGCCTACAACATCATCAAGACCGTCGGCAATTACGGCGAGATCTTCGACCGCCATCTCAAGCCGCTCGGCTGGGAACGCGGCTACAACAGCCTGTGGACCGATGGCGGCCTGCTCTACTCGCCGCCGTTCCGCTGATGTCTGACGGACGCATGTTCCGCACCGCCGTCGTGCCGGGCCCTCCGCGGCCCGGCACTTTTGGAAAAGCCCGCGCCTGGTGGGGCGGCTGGCCGATCGGCCAGCTCGCCTTCCTCGCCGCGTGCGCCCTTCTGGGCTGGCTGTTCGTCCAGAACGTGCTCGAGACCATGGCGCGCGTCGGCATCCTGCCCGGCTTCGGCTTCCTGTCGAGTTCGGCCAATTTCGAGATCGGCGAGAGCCCGATCGCGTTCCGGGCGGGCGACACCTACCTGCGCGCGATCCTCGCGGGGCTCCTCAACACGCTGAAGGTCTCCCTGCTCGGCTGCCTGCTTGCGACGATCCTCGGCGTCGCCATCGGCATTGCCGGCCTCTCGCGAAACCTGCTGCTCTCCGGGCTCGTGCGCTGGTTCATCGAGATCACCCGCAACACGCCGCTCCTGCTCCAGCTCTTCTTCTGGATGTCGCTCGCCAAGGCCCTGCCCGCGCCGCGCCAGGCCTCGGCTCTTTTCGGAACGGTGTTTCTCACCAATCGCGGCGTCTACCTGCCCTCGCTTACGCTGGAGGGCGGACTGCTGGGCCTGCCGGCCGTGCTGGCGCTCGCGGGCCTTACGGGCCTCGCGCTCATCCTCGCGCTGCGCGCCGCCGGCCGGCTGACGCGCCGCACCGGCGCCGCGGCGCTTGCCTTCATGTTCGTTGCGACCCTCGCCTTCCTCTTCCTGTCCGGCGCCCGGCTGGTCGCCGAGGCGCCGGCGCTTTCCGGCTTCAACATCCGCGGCGGGCTCAATCTCTCGCCGGAATTCGCCGCTCTCCTCACCGGCCTCGTCGTCAAGTTCTCCGCCCTCATCGCGGAGATCGTGCGGGCGGGCATCCAGTCGGTGGGAACCGGCCAGTGGGAAGCAGCGCGGGCGCTCGGCCTGCATGACGGCCAGATCGTCCGCCTCGTCGTGCTGCCGCAGGCGCTGCGCGTCATCACGCCGCTGACGACATCGAGCTATCTCGACCTCACGAAGGATTCGAGCCTTGCCGTGGCGATCGGCTTTCCCGACCTCGTCAGCATCATCAACACCACGGCCAACACGACCGGCCAATCCATGGAGGCGCTGGTCATCCTGATAGGCACCTTCCTTGCGATCAACCTTTCCCTCTCCGCCCTGATGAACACCTACAACAACCGCGTCGCCCTGCGGGGAAGCACCCGATGACGGCCGCCGCGCGCACCCTCGCGACGCTTCGCGCCGGCCTGTTCGGCACCCGCGCGAACACGCTGATCACCGTTGCGACCCTGCTGGTCCTTTCGCAGCTCGTGCCGCCGCTCCTGCGCTGGGCCGTGCTCGACGCCACCTTCACCGGCGACTCGGGCGCCTGCACGCGGGAGGGCGCCTGCTGGGCCTTCGTGACGGCGAAGCTGCGCTTCATCCTGTTCGCCTTCTACCCGCCGGACCTGCAATGGCGCCCGGCGCTCGTCATCCTGCTGCTGGCGGCGATCCTGACGGCGAGCGCCCTGCCCCGCTTCTGGGGCCGCTTCCTGCTTCTCGCCTGGCCGCTCACCATCCTCGCCTGCTGGCTGCTGATGCAGGGCGCCTTCACCGCCGCGCCGATCCCGTCGAACCAGTGGGGCGGACTGCCGGTGACGCTCTTCGTCTGGGCCGTCTGCTTCGCCGCCGCGACGCCGATCGCCGTGCTGCTGGCGCTCGCCCGCCGGTCGGCGCTCGGGGGCCTGCGCACCTTCTCCGTCCTCTATATCGAGCTCATGCGCGGCACGCCGATGGTCGGCATCCTCTATGTCGCCATGCTGATCCTGCCGATGGCCCTGCCGGACGGCCTCTCCTTCGACAAGATGCTGCGCGCCATCCTCATGGTGACGCTGTTCTGGGCCGCCTACATCGCCGAGGTCATCCGCGCCGGGCTCCAGGCCATTCCCAACGGACAGAGGGAGGCGGCGACCGCGCTCGGCCTCGGCTACTGGAAGACGCAGCGCCTGATCATCCTGCCGCAGGCCTTCCGCATCGTCATCCCGGGCATGCTCAATCTCGCCATCGGCTTTCTGCTGGCGACGTCCCTGCTCGCCGTCATCGGCATCTTCGACATTCTCAACGCCGCCCGCGCCGCGGCCGCCGATCCGAAATGGCTCGGCTTCTACAACGAGGCCTATATCGTCGTCGCCCTCGTCTATTTCGTCATCTGCTTCGGAGCCTCCCGCTACAGCCGGTGGCTGGAGCGCAGGCTGGCCGGCGGCGGGCACCCGGCGCCGCGGCAGGCCGCCGCCCCCTTGGAGATGGAAGCCGCGATGAATAATCCAGCCAGCCGGAGCATAAGAGAATAGAATTTCTTACTGAAACTATAGAATTTATTATTCTGCCCTGAAACCGCCCGCCCCGGCAGGCGGGGATTTTCCAGCATCCGCCCAGGCAGGACCGCATTCCATGAGCAAGACCGACCAGCCCCTCGATTTCCTCTGGTTCATCCCGAGTTCCGGCGACGGTTCCTATCTGGGCTCGGACGAGTTGAGCCGTCCGCCGGATCCGGGCTATTTCCGGGAGATCGCGGTTGCCGTCGATCGGCTCGGCTATTCTGGCGTGCTCATCCCCGTCGGGGCGGCGTGCGAGGAATCCTTCGTGCTGGCCGCAGACCTTGCCGCGCGCACCGAAAGGCTGAAATTCCTGGTGGCGATCCGCCCCGGCACGGCGACGCCCGCCTACTACGCACGGCTTGCCTCGACGCTCGACCGCGTGTCCAACGGCCGTCTGCTTCTCAACATCGTCGTGGGCGGCAGCGCGCAGGAGCTTGCCGGCGACGGCATCTTCCTGCCGCACGACGAGCGCTACGACCACGCGGCGGAATTCTTCCAGGTCTTCAACGAGCTGATCGAGACCGGCCGCTCGACCCTCGACGGCAAGTACATCAAGGCGATCGACGCCAGGCTCGGCCTGCCGCCGGTGCAGCAGCCGCGTCCGCCGATCTATTTCGGCGGGTCGTCCGACGCGGCGATCGATTTTGCCGGCGGCCTCGTCGACAAGTACCTGACCTGGGGCGAACCGCCGGCGCAGGTGGCCGAAAAGATCGCGCACGCCCGCAAGGCCGCCGCGGCCAAGGGCCGCGAGGCGACCTTCGGCATCCGCCTCCATTTCATCGTCCGCGAGACGGACGAGGAGGCCTGGGAGGCCGCCGACAGGCTGATCTCCAAGCTCTCCGACCAGGCCATCGCCTCCGCGCAGGAAGTGCTGACGAAGAACTCCGACTCCGTCGGCCAGGCCCGGATGGTCGCGCTGCACAACGGCCGGCGCGACAAGCTGGAGGTCTCGCCGAACCTGTGGGCCGGCATCGGCCTCGTGCGCTCGGGCGCCGGCACCGCCCTCGTCGGCTCGCCGAAGACCGTTGCCGCGCGGCTGCGCGAATATCAGGCGCTCGGCATCGATACGGTCATCGCCTCCGGCTATCCCCATGTGGAGGAGGCCTACCGCGTCAGCGAACTGCTCTTCCCCGAGCTCGGCCTGCCCGGCCCCCGGAACCAGCTGCGCGCCTCCTTCGGCGACCGCCAAGTCTTCGGCGGCGGCGGCCATGGCGGCAACGTCAAGCTGACCTCGGCGTCGTAGCCGCATCCCGGGCGGCCGGTCGCGCGGCGTTCGGCGCCCAGACACGTCAGCCGCTTATCCGGATGGCCACCCCGCCAGCCGGCGGGCCGATTGCCGCCCGCCGCTTCGGCGGCGCTCGGAAAAATATAAAGAACGACAGCAAAACGAAAACCTGGCCATGTCCGCACGCAAGATCGTCCTCGGCACCATCCTTTACCCCAGCGGCCATCACGTCGCCGCGTGGCGGCATCCTTCGACGCAGGTCGATGCCAATATCGACGTCGCCCATTATATCGGCGCGGCCCGCGCCGCTGAGGCGGCGGGCTTCGAGATCGCCTTCATCTCCGATCGGCTCGGCGTGCCGAAGAGCCGGGCGGAGGCCCTGCGCCGCGTCGACGAGTGGTCCCACGGCTTCGAGGCGCTGACCCTTGCGGCCGCGGTCGCCACCGCGACGCAGACGATCGGCGTGGTGGCGACCGCCTCCACCACCTTCAGCGAACCTTATAACCTGGCAAGGCAGCTCGCCTCCCTCGACCTCATCAGCAACGGGCGCATCGGCTGGAACATCGTTACCTCCTCGCTTCAGCAGGAGAGCGACAACTTCAATCCGGGGCCGGATTTCGACCATGCCGCCCGCTACGCCCGTGCCGACGAATTCGTCGATGCCGTGCTCGCCCTCTGGGGCAGCTGGAATCCGGACGGCTTCGTGCGGGACAAGGAGAGCGGCGTCTTCCTTGCCCCGGACGCGGTGCGCAGCGTCGACCATGAAGGACGCTATTTCCGCAGCAAGGGCCCGCTCAACGTCATTCCCTCCCGCCAGGGCCGTCCGCTGCTGGTGCAGGCCGGCTCGTCGGATGCCGGCAAGGCGCTCGCCGCCCGCACGGCGGACGTCGTCTTCACCGCGCAGACCGACATCGTCTCGGCCCGCGGTTTCTACCAGGACATCAGGAAGCGCCGGGCCGCCTCCGGCAAGAACGCCGACGACGTTCTGATCCTGCCCGGCATCTTCCCCGTCATCGGCAGGACGAAGAGCGAGGCGGAGGACAAATATGCCGAGCTGCAGGACCTCATCCAGCCGGATGTCGCGCTCTCGCTGCTCGAAACCTATCTCGGCGACATCGATCTTTCCGGCATCGACATCGACGGCCCGCTGCCGGACCTGCCGGTCTCCAACTCGATCCGCAGCCGCCAGGCGCTTCTGGCGGGCCTTGCCCGCAAGGAAGGCCTTTCCGTCGGCGCGCTCGCCCGCCTCATCGCCGGCGCCCGCGGACATTGGCAGGTCATCGGCACGCCCGAGGAGATCGCCGGCCAGATCGAGGACTGGACCGCGAGCGGCGCCGCCGACGGCTTCATGCTTCTTCCGCCGACGTTCCCGAACGGGCAGGACGACTTCATCGACGGGGTCGTGCCGCTCTTGCGCGACCGTGGCCTCCTCAATCCCGGCCCGCGAACCGGCTCGCTGCGCGAGCGGCTCGGCCTTCCCGCCCTTGCGCGCAACCGGCCCGACGACGGCCGGAACCGCGCCGGAAATCAAACCCAAGCCAACGGAACCTGACATGCACACGACCCTCAAGACGCTTCTGGCAACCTCCGCCGCGCTCGCCGTCCTCTTTCCGGCGCTCGCCCAGGCCAATCCCATCACCGTCGCCGATCCCGGCTACGCCACCGCGCAGGGCACCGCCTATGTCGTGAAGGTGCTGCTCGAAGACCAGCTCGGCAAGGAAGTCGAGGCCGTGAAGGCCGGCTCCGTCCCCGTCATCTGGGAGGCGCTGAACCGCAACGGCGGCGAGATCGACATCTGGACCGACGTCTGGCTGCCGAACCAGCAGGCGCTCGTCGACCAGTATGCCGGCGAAGGCGGCAAGGTGAAGCTCGCGGCCAACTCCTATGCCGGCACGCAGGGCTATTGCACCACGAAGGCGACGGCGGACAAGCACGACATCCATTCGGTCTTCGACCTTTCCGATCCGGCGAAGGCGGCCGTCTTCTCGGCCGACGGAAAGGGCAAGGGCAGGATCTGGATCGGCGCGGCCGGCTGGCTGTCGACGAACATCGAGACCGTGCGCGCCCGCGACTACGGCTTTGCCGATTTCTTCGAGCTCCAGACGACGGACGAAGCGGTCGCGACCGCCGACCTCGACGCCGCCGTGAAGGCCGGCACCGGCTGGATCGGCTATTGCTACGGCCCGCACCAGAATTTCGCGCGGTACGAGCTCGAAGTGCTGGAAGAGCCGGCGCATGACGCTGCGAGCTGGACCTTCGTCGAGCCTTCCGACCCGAACTGGCTGGAAAAGTCGTCGATCAAGTCCGCCTATAAGGACGCGGCGATCCACATCGCCTATTCGAAATCGCTGGCGGACAGCGCGCCCGAGGTTGCCGCGATCCTCGAGAAGGTCACGTTCACCACCGACGCCGTGAGCAAGCTCGCCTACGCAATCGCCGTCGAAGGCAAGACGCCCGACGCCGCCGCCAAGGAATGGGTTGCCGCCAACCAGGACCTCGTCGCCGGCTGGATCGGGAACTGAGCGATGATCGAGCTTGAGGACGTCTGGAAGGTTTTCGGCACGGACGAGCGGGCGATTCTCGCCGAGGCCCGCCGGGCGGAGCCTGATGCGGCCGTCCTCAAGCGCCTTCGCGCCGTCATCGGCGTCGGCGGCGCGAGCCTGTCCGTCGGCAAGGGGGAGCTCGTCTGCCTGATGGGCCTTTCGGGCAGCGGCAAGTCCACGCTCGTGCGCCTCATCAACCGCCTGCTCGAGCCGAGCGCGGGCACGGTGCGGATCGACGGCGGCGATGTGCTCGCGCTGGGGCCGAAGGCGCTGCGCGAGCTGCGCTCGCGCCGCATCGGCATGGTCTTCCAGTCCCACGCCCTGCTCGCGCACCTGTCGGTCCGCGACAACGTCGCCTTGCCGCTGGAGATCCTGGGCATCGCCAGGACGAAACGCGAGGACCGTGCCGACGAGCTTCTCGCCCGCGTCGGCCTCGAAGGCCTCGGCGACCGGCGCGTCCATGCCCTTTCCGGCGGCATGCAGCAGCGTGTCGGCCTCGCCCGCGCGCTTGCCGCCGATCCGGACATCCTCTTGATGGACGAGCCGTTCAGCGCGCTCGATCCGCTGATCCGCCACGATCTCCAGACGCAGTTCATGGCGCTGTCGCGCGAGCTCGGCAAGACCACGGTCTTCGTGACCCACGACGTCGACGAGGCCTTCCGCATCGCCGACCGCGTCGTGCTCATGCGCGCCGGCCGCATCGTCCAGGCCGGGACCGCCGAGGCCCTCGTGGACCGGCCGGCCGACGACTATGTCCGCCGCTTCGTCGAAAACGCCCGCCTTCCCGCAAGGCAGGAAACTCCGTCCGCCAAGGCGAGGGCCATCGCATGAGCGACCATTCCGCACGCGACGAGGCGGTGGAGCGCTTCGCCGGCACCAACGGCGCCTATTATCGGGAAGCTTTCCGCAAGATCGGCGAGCGCCGCGGCTTTGTGCCCTCCTTCAACATCGCCGCGGCCCTGCTCGGCCCGGTCTGGCTCGGCGGGCGCCGCCTGTGGTCGGCCTTCTGGCCCTTCCTCATCGCCGACCTTCTCGCCGTCGTTCTGATCGCGTTTGCCCTTGCCGGAGGCGCTGGCACGGAACAGGGCGCCCGCGCCGAGCGGCTGGAAGCGCTTGCCGCCGCGCGCCTTTCCGAGGCCAGGGCCGCGAACGACAAGGACGCGGCATCCTCCATCGCCAAGTCGCTGACGCGCTCGGCCGCCGCGCTGGAGCAGGCCGCGAAAGAGGCCCGGCAAGCCGCCGAGGACGCGCGCTCGGGAGCCAGCCTGATCGTCGCGCTCGGCGGCGGCCTCTTCATCGCCGCACGCCTTGCCGCGGGCGTCCTTGCAAACCACCTGGCGGAGCGGCGTTTTCGCGAGTGGCGGCTCGAGGCAGACGCCCGCAAGGCGGGCTTCAGCCTGCCGCATGCCGCCGGCGCCGCGATCCTCCTCGCCGTCTTCGAGCCGATCATCGCCATCCATTTCGGCGACCGGACCCTGTTCGACGCGTTCCCGAGCGATCCGGCCTGGAATTCAAGCGCCGCCGCCTGGCTCGACCGGGCCATCGGCGCGATCAGCAGCGCCGTCGCGCCCGCGGCGAACGCCCTGACGCGGACGATCAACGCCATGCTGGGCCTGATGGAGGCGATCCTCACCGAAACGCCCTGGCCGGTGGTGATGGCCGTGATCCTGGCGATCGCCTGGCAGCTCGCCGGCTTTCGCGTCTTCCTCCTCACCTTCGTCGCGATCAGCTATCTGGCGATCCTCGGGTACTGGGAGAAAAGCATGCAGACCGTCGCGCTTCTCGGCACGGCGGCCCTGATCTCGATCGCGATCGGCATCCCGCTCGGCGTGCTCTGCGGCTACAACCGGCGCCTCGCGGCGGTCGTGCGTCCGCTGCTCGATTTCATGCAGACCATGCCGGCCTTCGTCTACCTGATCCCGGTGATCGCGCTCTTCGGCATCGGCAAGCCCTCGGGCATCATCGCGACCGTCATCTTCGGCATACCGCCGGTGGTGCGGCTGACGGCGCTCGGCATCGCCTCCGTCCCCGCCTCGGTGCGCGAGGCCGCGGTCGCCTTCGGCGCCTCGCGCCGGTTCATCCTCTTCAAGGTCGACCTGCCGACCGCCGCCCCCTCGATCATGGCCGGCATCAGCCAGACGATCCTCATGTGCCTGTCCATGGTGGTGATCGCCGCCCTCATCGGCGCCAAGGGCCTCGGCGAGGACGTGCTGCATGCCCTGCAATATGCCGCGCAGGGCCAGGGGCTCCTCGCCGGTCTTGCCATCCTGCTTTGCGCCATCGTTCTCGACCGCGTCGTCCAGGGCAGGCAGGCGCGGTGACCGTTATCGATCGGGGTCAGGCGTTGCGCACGAGCCGGCGCCGGCCCGCCAGGCCGAGGACGGCGCCCAGCGTGCAGAAGACGAGAAAGACCCAGCCCGAAACGGCGCCGGCATGAATGCCGGACAGCAGAACGCCGACGGTGCAGCCGAGGCCCGTCATCGCGCCCCAGCCCATCAGGACGCCGCCGGCAAAGCGCGCAGCCAGGCCCGACGGACCCGGCCAGGACGGCTTGAAACGCCCCGCCGGCAGGGCGGCGGCGAAGCTCGCCAGCACCATCCCGGTGACGAAGAGGCCGTTCGGCGACAGCAGCGCCGTCTTGACCGCGCTGACGCAGCCGCGAACCGTGTCCAGGCCGACAAGGGTCTCGGGAACGAGGTTCAAGGACAATCCGCCCGTGCGCACGAGGCTGCCCAGTTCCGCCGTCACGCCGAGCGGCGCCACGCGCAGATAGGCCAAGGCGCTGATGACGGCCACCAGAAGCCCCGTCACGACCGGCGGCCAGCGCCGGATGAAGACCATCTCGTAAGGTGTGGCGGAATCGCTCTTCGGCAACGGCGCAGCCTTGGAGAGGACCAGCCACGCGATCGATGCGAGAGCGAGCAATGCGGCCAGCGTGGCGCCGGCATAGCCCGCGACGCCGGGAAGCCAGATCGGCGGATCGTCGAACACCGTGAGGGTATAGAGCGCGTTCCAGGTCCGAAAGCCTATCAGGAAGCCCGCAGCCGCGCCGAGGAGGGCGGCTATCGAGCCGAAGGCTCCCTCGCCCAGCCGGTAAAGATGCGCCGACAGGCAGGAGCCGGAGATGGCCATGCCGAGGCCGAAGGCGAAGGCGGCCACCGCAAGCACCGGACCGACGGGGCCGACATGCGCATTGGGCGGCAGGCGGTCCGGCTGGGGCACAGGCACCCAGGCCCCGAGCACGGCCTGGTAGAGGACGATCCCCGCGGCGAGCGCCGCCAGGATGGCGACCACGCCGGAGGCGTCCCGCTCCTCGACGAAGTCGCGCAGGTTGCACAGGAAGCAGAACCGGCCCCTTTGCAGGACGATGCCGAACGCACTGCCGGCGATGAGCGAGAAGGAGAGAGCCCGCCCGCCGGCATCCTGCGCCAGCCAGATGCTCCAGGCGACGACGAGAACGAGCGTCGACAGGGAAAGGAAGCGGGCGGCGATGGGAGACATGGAGATCCGTCGGCTGGAAATGAAAATGCGGGCGGACCTGGGAGGTCGTCCGCCCGCGTCGGCATCCCGCGCGGCCTGAAGCCGCGCTTTCGGGAACCGCTGTTACTTCCCGGTCCAGACCGTGCCGGCGATGTTGTTCACCGGCACGCCGACGGCATTGCCGTATTCGGTCCAGGAGCCGTCATAGTTGCGCACGTCGTAGCCGAGGATCTTCTTCAGCGCGAACCAGGTGTGGCTCGACCGCTCGCCGATGCGGCAATAGGTGATGACGGGCGTCGAGCCGTCGACCCCCTTCTCCGCATAGATCGCCTTGATCTCGTCGGCCGACTTGAAGGTGCCGTCCTCGTTGACGATCGTGCCCCAGGGAACGTTGACGGCGCCGGGAATATGGCCGGCGCGCACCGACAGTTCCTTCACGCCCTCGGGCGCGAAGATCTTGCCGGAATATTCGTCCGCCGAGCGGATATCGACGAGCTTGATGTCGTGCTTGCCCTCCGCCACCGCGACGACGTCGACGAAGCGCGCGCGCACGGAATTGTCGCGATCGGCCAGCGTCAGCGTGGAGTCAGCATGGTCCGGAACGGCCGTGTCGAGCGGCAGGCCCTGCGCCTCCCAGAGCTTGCGCCCGCCGTCGAGCAGCCTGACCTGGTTGCCGAGGCCATAGACCTCGAACACCCACGCGCCCCATGCGGCGAACCAGTTGTTGTTGTCGCCGTAGAGGACGATCGTCGTGTCCTTGTCGACGCCGGCATCGCGCAGGACCTTTTCGAACGCCTCGCGGCTGGCGATGTCGCGCTTCTGCGGATCGACGAGATCGGTGTGCCAGTCGAGATGGGCAGCGCCCGGAATATGGCCGCGTTCGTAGACGCCGGTATCGACGCTGACTTCGAAGACCCGGACCTTCGGGTTCGAAAGATTGTCCTGCAGCCACTTCGCATCGACCAGCGCGTCCGACGCCAATGCCGGCCCGGCGAGGAACGTCGTCGCCAAGGCGGCCGCCGAAAGTGTCCTGATGCCCCAGATTCCCGTCATGTCATAACTCCCCTAAGCTCAAAGCAACGGGAAGAGCATCGCCTGCTTCCATAACGTTCGGAAGGGAGTATATTCTATAATCTTTGTAGAATTTAAACGCACTTGCTCCCCGTCCGTCGCCGGGCTGCACACCGGGGATCAGATCGTGTATTCCGGTTCGCTGAGGGACTGGTCCATGGTCACGCCCGGCAGGGCCGTATGCGGCTTGCCCACGGGCCTTGCCGGAACGCCGACGACGGAGGTGAAGGGCCTGACGGGGCTGAGAACGACGCTGCCGGCGCCGATCTTGGCACCGACGCCCACCTCGATGTTGCCGAGCACCTTCGCCCCCGCGCCGATCAGCACGCCGCGTCGCACCTTCGGATGGCGGTCGCCGGTTTCCTTGCCGGTCCCGCCCAGCGTCACGTTCTGGAGGATGGAGACCTCATCCTCCACGACCGCCGTCTCGCCGATGACGAGGCCGCTGCCGTGGTCCAGCATGATGCCGCGGCCCATCACCGCCGCGGGATGGATGTCGATCGCGAAGGTCTCCGAAATCCGGCTCTGGATGTGGCGGGCGAGATGCCGGCGGCCCGTCGTCCAGAGCCAATGGCCGACGCGGTAGGCCTGCAGCGCGGAAAAGCCCTTGAAGTAGAGGAACGGCGTCAGGAGCTCCGTGTTGCTGGGGTCGCGGTCCTTCACGGCCTGAAGGTCCGCCGCCGCTGCCCCGAGCAGGCCCGGCTTGTCGGTGTAGGCGCCGTAGATCAGCGCAAGAAGCTCGTCGCGATCGACATCGTGATCGGCGAGCTTGATCGCCAGGCGGTGCGAGAGCGCATGGCCGAAACTCGCATGCATCAGCACGGCCGAGTTCATCGCGCGCGCCAGCGCCCGGTCGCGCTCGGCGGCCGCATCGGCCTCCTGCCGCAGGGTTTCCCACAGCGCGGCGACCGCGCCGCGGGCGGCGTCCTCGACGGGAAGGAAGACGATGTTGTTCTCGTGTCCGGACATGGTTCGGCCTCATCGAGGATGGAATGCCCGCCCTCCGGGGCGGGCGGGACGTCACGCCTTGACCGGCTTTTCAAGAAGATGCAGCAGGTCCGGATGGTGCTTGGCCGCGACGTCCGGATGGGAGCGCAGGCGGCTCTTCAGGTGATTGATGCCGACCTCGCGGAAGATCGGGTTGAGCGGATCGACCGTCACGCCCCGTTCGCCGCGCCTCAGGTCCTCCGGCAGGGGGATGACGGGGATGGTGGCGTCGTAACGCGCGCCGAGGAAGAAGGCGACGGAGAAGCGCTCCGTGCCGGCCGGCGGGGTGACGACGTCGTGCACGTCGGCCCGCACGAAACCGTTCGTCGCCAGTTCCAGGAGCTCGCCGCTGTTGATGACGAACGTTCCCGGCACCGGCGGCGCCTCGATCCAGACGCCGTCCTCCGTGCGGATGCGCAGGCCCGGCGTCGTGTCCTGGAGGAGGACCGTGACGAAGCCGCCGTCCTTGTGCGCGCCGACGCCCTGGTCGCTGCCGGCCGCCTCGCGGCCGGGATAGCGGATGATCTTCAGGAGCTGCGAGGGCGACGGCTCGTAGATCTCGGCGAAGGCGCTTTCCGGCTGGCCGAGCGACAGCGCGATGGCCTTGAGGATGTCGATGCCGACGCGGGTGACTTCGGCCTGGTAGCGCAGCAGCAGCGGCTTCAGCTCCGGCAGCGCTTCCGGCCACTGGTTCGGGCCGTAGAGGCGGTTCCAGGGCGTGTCCGGCCCGGCTTCCACCGCCGTGCCTTCCGTGTTGATGTCGAGCTGCTCGCGCCAGTCCTGCTCGCCGCGGGTGCGCTCGTAGCCGGCGCGGTTGTAGCCGCGGAAATGCGGCGATTTCACCATCTCGATCGCCAGCTTGTCCGCTTCCGGCAGGGCGAAGAACCGCTTGGATGTGGCAAGCACGTCGTCGATCAGGCTCTGCGGCACGCCATGGCCGGTGAGATAGAAGAAGCCGTGATCGTGCAGGATGCGGGTCAGGTCCCTGATGAAGCTCTCGCGCTCTGCGGGGCTGCCGTAGAAGCGGGAGAAGTCGATCGTCGGCAGGTGGACGGGTTTGGCATGGATGGTCATGGATGCTCCTCGGTAAATTGGCCGGCACCGGACAGGCGTTCGCCCGATGGCTCTACACCGCGTCCAGGATCTGTCGTTGGAGATCGACGGCCCGCGGGTCGGCGAGCTCCTGCCGCGGACGGTCGAGATCGATCTTGATGTCGAGCGCGATGGCGCCGTCCCGCAGCACCACGACCCGATCGGCGAGCGCCACGGCTTCCGCGACGTCGTGGGTGATCAGCACGGTGGTGAAGCCGCGGCCTGTCCATATCCGTTCCAGCAGGCGGTGCATCTCGATGCGCGTCAGCGCGTCCAGCGCGCCGAAGGGTTCGTCGAGCAGGAGGATCTGCGGCTCGCTGACCAGGGCACGGGCAAGCGCCACGCGCTGCCGCTGGCCGCCGGAGAGCACGCTCGGCCAGTCGCCCTCCCGGCCCTCGAGCCCGACATCGGCGAGCGTGCCCCTCGCCTTCTCCTGCCAGTTCGGGCCGCGGGCGATGCCGACATTCTCGACGACGCGCTGCCAGGGCACGAGGCGCGCCTCCTGGAACAGCAGGCGCACGGAAGGATGGAGACGCTCGACCTTGCGCCCGCCGATGCTGACGCGGCCGCTGCTCGCCGTATCGAGGCCGGCGATGAGGCGCATCAGCGTCGACTTGCCGCCGCCCGACCGGCCGACGACGGCGAGAAATTGCCCGGCCGGAACCTCGAGGTTGAAGTTTGAAAGGACATTGAGCGCGCCGAAGGACTTTTCGACCCGGGCGAGCGAGACCGGCAGGCCGCCCGCGCTTTCCGGCACGTAGAAATCGGCAAGGCTCATTGCTCGCCTCCCTGCTTTGCCTGATAGGCGGGGTGCCAGACCAGCACGCGCCTTTCGATCGCGCGGGTCGCGACATCCGCAAGCTTGCCGAGAAGGGCGTAGACGATGATGCCGAGCAGCACGACGTCGGTCTGCAGGAACTCCCGTGCGTTCATCGTCATGTAGCCGATGCCGTTGGTGGCGGAGATCGTTTCGGCGACGATGAGCGTCAGCCACATGAAGCCGAGCGCATAGCGCAGGCCGACGAGGATCGAGGGCAGCGCGCCTGGCAGGATGATCCGCCGGATCAGCGCCTTGCGGTCGAGCCCGTAGACGGAAGCCATCTCGACGAGCTGCGGGTCTATGGTGCGCACGCCGTAGAAGGTGTTGATGTAGATCGGGAAGAAGACGCCGATCGAAACGAGAAAGATCTTGGCCGTCTCGCCGATGCCGAACCAGAGGATGACGAGCGGGATGAGCGCCAGATGCGGGATGTTGCGCACCATCTGGAGCGTGCTGTCGAACAGGGTCTCGGCCGGCCGCCAGAGCCCGTTGACGACCCCCGCGACGAAGCCGAGCCCTCCGCCGATGACAAGGCCGATCAGCGCGCGCTGCGTGGAGGCGAGCGTATGGAAAATGAGCGAGCCGTCCAGCAGCGAGCGCCAGAACGCGGCGACGATGGTCGTCGGGGCCGGCATGAGTCGGGCGGTCACCAGACCGGTCCGCGCCGCGATCTCCCACACGATGAGAAGCGCGAGGGGAAGAGCCCAGGGCGCAAGCGCGCTTCCCAGGCCCTTCAGGTTCGTTTTACGGGTTTCGCCGGTAGCATAACCGGCCACCGACGTCTCCGCCATCAGGCACCACCCTTGCGCACGACATCCGCGATCGAGATCTTCTCGGGGATCAGGCCGAGGTCGAAGAACGTGTCGGCGATCGCCTGCTGCTGCTTCACGACGCTTTCGTCGATCGCCTTGACGCCGTAGGACTGGCGCTCCAGCGCGACCGCGAGCACGTCTTCGGGAATGCCGACGGAGGGCGCCAGCTCGGCCGCGGCGGCGGCCGTGTTGGCCTTCGCCCATTCGTCGATCTCGGCCACGGCCTCGATCACCACGTCGACGGCCTCGGGATTGTTTTCCACGAAGGCCTTCGCACCGAGATAGAACTGATGGTTCGGCACGATGCCCTCGCCGTTGCGCAGCTCGCGGGCCTCGATCGCCACTTCGGCCGCGGCCTGGAAGGGATCCCAGATCACCCAGGCATCGACGGCGCCCTGCTCGAAGGCGGCGCGCGCATCGGCGGGCGGCAGGAAGGAGGTCTTGACGTCGCTATACCTGAGGCCGGCTTCCTCCAATGCCTTTACGAGCAGATAGTGCACGTTCGAGCCCTTGTTGAGCGCGACCGTCTTGCCCTTGAGATCCGCCACCGTCTTGATGGGGCTGTCCTTGGGCACGAGGATCGCCTCGCCGCGCGCCGCGGGCGGCTCGTGCGCGATATAGACGAGCGGCGCGCCGGCGGCCTGCGCGAAGATCGGCGGCGTTTCGCCGGTCGTGCCGAAATCGACGGCGCCGACATTGAGCGCTTCGAGCAGCTGCGGGCCGGCGGGGAACTCCGTCCACGTCACCGTATAGCCGATCTTCTCCAGCTTCTCCTCGAGAAGGCCCTTGCCCTTGAGCAGCACGAGCGTACCGTACTTCTGGTAGCCGATCCGGACCTCCTTGTCGGCGGCCCAGGCAGGCCCGTCGCCCAGGAGCGGCAAGGCAAGCACGGCGGCGAGAGCGGTCGAGAAAAGGCGGCGCGAAACCTTCATGGCGTTCCCCTGGGTTGAAACCTGTTAGAATACATAATCTATAGATTTCACACTCTTTCGAGGGCGCCCATTCCAACCTTCGCGGCGCGCGTAGTTTTTTCTCCTATGCGGACGGCCCGCGCTCCGGCGCCAGGCCGCAGCGCGGGCCGTTCCTGCGCCTCACGGGACCGGCCGCACCTTCGTCGCCCGGCCCCTGCCCCGTTTCGTCACCGGCCTTGCAAAAGGAAAAACTTTTCCCGCCACGCCGCCACTTTTGAGGCGGCCTGCCTTCCAAACCGGCGAGAAGCACATAATTCTTGTAGACAATCACGCAGGGGATATTCATGGCAGCCGAGAGTGCGAAGATCGTCGATTTCCAGGCCTACCGCGATGCACGCCGCAAGGCATCCGCACCTCCTCCGGCGCCGCAGACCGCAATGCCCCTCGCCGGCATGCAGCCGATGATGATGTGGGTTCCGGTCTGGACCTTCTTCCCGGTCGTCGCGAGCCCGTGGGTCCATGCGCAGTGACGCTGTCGCCAGGCTCGACCAGGAACCTGTTGCGGACCCGTCGGAAGCGATCTGCGTGCGGACCGGGCAGAACCTGCGCCGGCTGAGGACGCGGCGCGGCTATTCGCTCGACCGGCTTGCGAAGGTCTCCGGCGTCAGCCGGGCCATGCTGGGGCAGATCGAAACCGGCAAGAGCAGCCCGACGCTCAGCATCCTCGCCAAGATCGCCGCCGCCCTCGACGTCACCTGCGGCTCGCTGATCATCGAGGAGGACGAGCCGACGACGGTGCTGCTCACCCGCGCGGCGTCAAAGACATTGTCGTCGAGCGACGGGAAATTCGAGACGCGGGCGCTCTTTCCCTACGACGGCGACCGCACGGTGGAATTCTACGAGCTGCATCTGGCGCCCCATCATGCCGAACGCGCCGAGGCCCACCGCCACGGCACCGTCGAGAACCTCGTCGTCGCGCAGGGAACCGTCGAGGTCGTCGTCGGCAAGCAGCCCTACATTCTCGGCGAGGGCGACGCGCTCGTCTTCGAGGCGGACGTGCCGCACGTCTATCGCAACATGACGGGCAATCCGGCAACCATCTATCTCGTCTCGACCTACAGGGAAGTCATCCACATATGAAAAGGCCTCCCGCAGGGAGGCCTCGAAGCTCTCGTTGTGCCGGGCCCTTCAGGCGGCCATCGTGCAGCACATCATCATGCCGCCGCACATCATCATCATCGGCATGCCGCCGTTCATCATGGCCATCATGCGCTTGCAGCATTCCATGAACATGGCCTGGTCCATGCCGTCCATCGGCTTCATCTCGCAGACCATGCCGGTGTCGGTCATCTTGCAGGTCATCATGCCCATCATCATCGGCATGGGCATCGGCATCATCATGGGCATGCCGCCCATCATCGGCATCATGCCGTTCATCATCATCGGCGACATCATCGGCTGGCCCATGCCGCCCATCATGGCGTTCATCATCGGCATCATGTTCATTGCAGTGTTCATGGAAGTCTCCCGGCCCGCGGCCTGTGTTTCGCGTTTCAATGATGAATTGGGTAATAAATGCGCGAACGATGCTCAAGGAGATAAATCTTTCCAAGAATCTTTCCTCCAATAGAATGAGCAGCCCGTCCGCCACGAGCGGAAATTCGCGCAATATCGCGGAAACGCCTCCGTTATCTGAGAGGCCGCAGGACTGGGATGCGGACAAGAGCGGTTCGAATGCGCCTTTCCAGCGGACTCACCGGACCGCGCCGGATCCAAGGGCGATCTTTCCCTCGGGCAAGGCGAAAATAGCGTGTTTTTCCTTTAATCGATGATTTTTATAGAGAATTATCGGCCAAAACGGAGAACGCCATGTCGACACCCGGGCTCCGGCCGGGCATACCGCCTCGCCGATCGGCGCGCGCCATGCGGTGGAGACATCGTTCTGCGACCTGAACGACGTTGGCGCCTGAAGGCAGGCTGTCGATCCGCCGGGAGCATGGGATTTGAAACAATCTAGCGAACTGGTCTGGTTTGTGGTCGGGGCCGCCGTCGCCGTCGCACTCGTCTCCGCGGCCCTGTGGCTCAGCCTGTCCGTGCGGGCACTCGGCTTTCTCTAGGGTCTGCGGCGCAAGGGCCGCATCCGCTTCGCTCAAGCAATCGAAAGGAAGACAAGCATGGACATCCGCAAGATCGATGACGACTATTCGGTCTCCCCGCAGATCGGGCCGGAGGACGTCGATGTCGTCAGCCTGCTGGGCTTCAGGTCCATCGTCTGCCACCGACCCGATCACGAGCAGGCCGACCAGCCCGAATTCTCCTCCGTTGCCGCCCGCGCGGCCGAGCTCGGCATCGAGGTGCGGCATATCCCGGTCCCGTCGACAGGGCTCACGGACGGAGCCGTTGCCGGCATGATCGAGGCCCTTGCCGACCTGCCCAGGCCGATCCTGGGCTATTGCCGTTCGGGAACCCGGTCGACAAGGATCTACGAACAGGCGCTTCAGCCGCAATGAAGGCCTGCCGCGGTGCCGCCGGCTGCGCCGGCGCATGGGGATTGTCCGAAACAGGGCTTGATTTGGGACGGTGAATTCTATTGTTTTAGTAGACAACACCCTGTCACGGCGCGCCTTGACCGGCGCGCTTTTGGAAACCGCCTGACGCAGCGCAGGAAAGGAACCGGTTGATGACGCTCGTGCCCGCCCCCTTCTCCCCGCAGCCGCAGGACGCCGGCACCCTTGCCAGGATCGCGATCGTCGGCCGCGGCTTTACCGGCCTCATGACGGCGATCGCGCTGCTCAAGGCGTTCGCCCACCCCTTCCATCTCGTCATGTACGATCCCCATCCCAAGATCGACGGCGGGGAGGCCATCGGCCGGCCGGCATCCACATTGCTGAACAGCCGTGTGCGCGACCTGTCGGTCGATCCGGCCGCGCGCGAGGATTTCCGGCAGTGGCTCGAAACGAACGACGCGTGGCGCAACGGCGAGCAGGATGCGGGCGGCAACGTCGACCATGCCTTCGTGCCGGGCGAGGTCTTCAGCGCCTACGTCTACCAGCGTTTCTCCGAAGCCCTGCGGCAACGCACCGACGTCATGGTTCAGGTGCGCGCCGACAGCGTGGCCGCGATCGACCGGACCCCGAAAGGCGGCTTTTCGGTGACCTCCGGCGAGGGGGAAAAGGCCCGCTTCGACGCCGTGTTCCTGGCGACCGGCTATGGCCTGCGCGAGGAAGCCGGCAGCAGGTCGGGCGACGGCGCAAAGGGGGAAGCGGTGGTGATCGGCGGCGGCGTCCACGCCGTCGACCGGGCGCTGCGGCTGCTCGCGGCGGGAGAGGCCTCCCATGTCACGCTGATCTCAGCATCCGGCTTCCTGCCGCAGCCGCATGCGCCTTCGGCGGTCGGGTCCGTCGCGTCCGACCGGCCATTCCCCAACACCCTTCGCGGCGCCTTCCGCCACCTCAGGGAGGCCGCGAACAGGGCTGCGCTGGAAGGCACCGGCTGGCAGGGCATCATGAACGATTTCCGCCTGCGCGCGCGGGACCTCTGGCAATCGCTGACGCCGGAAGAGCGCCGCCGCTTCAAGCGCCACGTCAAGCCGATCTACGACAGCCACCGCAACCGCCTGCCCCCCGGGCAGTACGAGCGCCTGCGGCAGGCGATCGCCGATGGCGCGATCACCGTGCGCAAGGGCAAGGTGGAGCGCATCGCGACGAACGGCGTGCTGCTTTCCTCCGGCACGGGCCTGCAGGTTCTGCAGGCGGACCGCACGATCGACTGTCGCATTCGTCCGACCGACCTCGATTCGCCCCTGTACCGCTCCCTGCTCCTTGCGGACCTGGTCCGGCGCGACGAGCTGGATCTCGGCATATTCGTCGACCGCAGCGGGCGGGCGATCGTGGACGAGGAGCGGTTCGAGGCGCTTTTCGCGATGGGGCCGCTCGGCCTCGGCAGCCTGCCGGACATCGACCTCGTGCCGCAGATCGTGGTGCAGGCCTACGCGGCAGCCAAGGCGCTCGACGGCTGGCTGCACGGCCGCGAGCCGGCACATCGCCCGGCCGTCCAACCTGTGCGCAGCTAGCCCTTCGACCTGCTCGAGCTGCGCCGCGAGGCGGCCTGCCTACATTCGTTCGCCCGGCAATCCGCTTGCCTGCTTCACCCATTGCGCGAACTGCGCCTCATCGAGCTGGCCCTCGTGGACGTCGAGGTAGCGCACCTCGGGATGCTTGGATTTGCCGGGGGGCGGAGGCGTGAGCGACGTGCCGCGGAAAAAGGTGACCTTCACGTATTTCGTGAAACAGTGGAAGCTCAGGAACCAGACGTCGTCCTCCACCCCGTAGAACGGCGAGTTCCATTTGACCGCCTTCCTCACGCCGGGAACCTCGCGCTCGATCAGCGCGTCCAGGCGGCGTCCGAGGTCGCTCTTCCAGCCGGGCATGGCGGCGATATAGGCCTTAACGGGACCGTCGCCGTATCCCTTTGGTATCTGGGGATTGCCGCCGGACAGAAGGACGATCTCGCCGGGCTTCGGCGTCGCCTGGCGCGGCCCCGCGGCTTTGCCGCCCTTCGACGGTTTCTTGCCCACCATCGCATCCACCTCCATCAAGCTGTCAGTTCCGGTCGATCAAACACTCACAAGGGTTTCAGCACAAGCCTGCCGTAGGCGATGAAGGCGCATATGGCCACAACCACGAGCCAATAGACCATCGGGCCGTAGCTCCTGTCGCCGGAAGCGATATGCACGCCGCAAAAGAGCAGCATTTCCGCAGCCACGACGATCGCCGCGAACGGCACCAGAAAGGCCAGCGGCCTATGGAATCCGGCAAGGACCAGGCCGAGGGCGCAAAGCACCTCGACGGCGCTCATCCCCAGCCAGATTCCGTGCGGAATGGCCTTCAGGGACGGTACGGCCTGCTCGGAATTGAAAAGCTTCCATGCCGCCCCGACGGCGGTATGCAGCGCAAGGAGGACTTGAAGAACCCAAAGGAGAATGTTCATGATCGCTTTCCAGCCTACTTGCTCTCGATGCCGGGCATTCGCGCCAGGATCTGCTCCAGGTTTTCAAGGAACCGTTGCCAGCCTTGCTTCGCGCCGCCGAAAGCCTGCTTCTGCTCCGGCCGGAAACCTTCCTGCTCCACGCGCAGGCGCGTTCCTCCGTCCGTGGGCGCAAGCGTGAAGGTCACGACGCTCCGCAGATCGAACGCCGGATCGTCATGCGCGAAATTCCAGGTGTAGGAGAGCGTCCTATTCGGCTCGACGACGAGGACCTCGCAGTCCAGCACGCCGCCCCAGTCGCCGTGAAGGCGGAAACGGTGGCCCACGACCGGGCTGAAGTCGTTCCTCATCAGCCATTCCTCCATGAGGTGCGGCTGGGTGAGCGCGCGCCAGACCTTTTCCGGCGGATGGGCGATCTCGCGTTCGATGACGACAGAGCGCCTTTGCGCAGGGGCAGCATTCATTGGTCCATCCTTTTCAGCAAGTCCTCCAGGCTGTCGAGCCGGTTCTCCCAGAAGCCGGCCATCTCGTTCGCCCAGCCGACCAGAGGGGCCAGCGCGCCAAGCTGCGCCCGATAATGGGTCTGGCGGCCTTCATGGCGGTCGATGACCAGCCCGGCCTGTTTCAACACGCCGAGGTGCTTCGATACGGCCGGCTGCGAGACCCCGGCCCGATCGGTCAAAGCCCGGACCGTCTGCTCCCCTTCGAGGCAAAGCCGCTCGAAGATGGCCCGCCGCGTCGGGTCGGCGAGCGTTCTGAAGAGGATGTCGTGCGCGTCCGGCATTGAAACCCATAGCTCTGCGGTTATCGATCAAACCCATAACCGAAGAGCTATAGATGAGTCAAGCAGCGCCCGCGCCAACGGCCTGAACGGGCCTGTGGGTAGAGTGCAGCGTCTCTTGACCCGGGTTCGGGAGCGCCGATAGACTTCGATCACGGAACAGGTTCCGTCAGCATGACGGATGAAAAGGGAACACGGTGAGGACTACCCATCAGGGGCCGAAACCGTGACTGCCCCCGCAACTGTAACCGCCGAGCTTGCCCCATGATGCCACTGCGCCGAGGCGCGGGAAGGCGGGGAGAGCGATGACGCGGAAGTCAGGAGACCTGCCTGTGCCGGTCACCCATGCCGGGATACGGGGAGTGTCCGGGCGCGGCCGTCCGTAGCGGTGACATTGTCGAAGATGTCGCCGCATCGGCGGACGGTTGATGGAAGCGCCCGCTCCCCATGAATCCTCCTCAGCCCGCGGTGGAAAGCTGTGCAGGCGCGTCCTGCCATGGGGGAAAGATGAGGAACTATCTGGCAGGGGGCTCCCTGCTCGCCATCGCATTGTGTCAGCCCGTCCTTGCGCAGGACCAGGCGCCCACCGAGCTCGACGAGATCGTGATCACCGACGGCCTGACCCCGGTGGAGCTCAGGAAGTCCGGCCGTGCCGTCACCGTCGTTACCGGCGAGCAGATCGAGAAGAACCAGGTCCGCTACGTGGCGGACGCCCTGCGGATGGTGCCGGGCTTCGCCGTGTCGCGAACGGGCTCCTATGGCGGCCTGACGCAGGTCCGCGTGCGGGGCGCCGAGGGCAACCACGTGCTGGTGATGATCGACGGCGTCGAGGCCAACGACAACGCCCAGGGCGAATTCGATTTCGGCAGCCTGATCGCCGACGACATCGAGCGCATCGAGGTCCTGCGCGGACCGCAGAGCACCTTCTGGGGCGCGAACGCCATGTCGGGCGTCATCAACATCATCACCAAGCGGGGCGAGCGCAATTCCGTGCGCTCCACCGCGCGGACCGAAGTCGGCACCGACGGGACCTGGATGGGTGCATTCTCCACGCGCGGCGGCGGCGAGAATTTCGACTATTCGCTGTCCGGCGCCCTCAGGCGCACGGGCGGCTTCAACATCTCGGACATCGGCGCGGAAGACGACGGCGACCGCAACGGCACGCTGAACGGCAAGTTCACGGTGGACGTCTCGCCCGATACGACCGTCGACGGCACGTTGCGCTACGTCAACCGCCGCAGCGATCTCGATCCGCAGGACTACGACACGGCGATGACCTACGATGCGGAGGACTACACCAGAAGCCGCGAATTCTACGGCTCCCTCGGCCTCACCAACACGGCGCTCGATGGCGCGCTGACGCAGAAGGCGCGTTTCTCGGGCAACGACATCTCCCGCTTCAACCATTCGGCGGCCACCGGCGACAGCTGGAACGACGGCAACCGCTACAACGCCACCTACCAGGCCTCCTACCGCTATGACGAGCTGGAAAACCAGGTTCACCAGCTGACCGCCGGCTACGAATGGCAGCGCGAGACCTTCTCGCCGTCACACCTCACGGAGACCTTCAGCCGCAACACCCATTCGCTGATCGGCGAATATCGCGGCGAGTTCTCCGATCAGTTCTATCTGAACGGCGGCGTGCGGCAGGACTGGAACGACGCCTTCGACGACGCCGTGACCTGGACGATGAGCGCCGCCTGGCAGATCCCGAACGCCGGGACGCGCCTGCACGCCTCCATCGGCACCGCCGTCACCAACCCGACCTTCTACGAGCAGTTCGGCTATTTCCCCAGCACCTTCGTCGGCAACCCGAACCTCAAGCCGGAGGAAAGCCTCGGCTGGGACATCGGCGTGGAAAAGAGCCTGTTCGACGGCGGGCTCGTCGTCGACGTCACCTACTTCAACCAGAACCTGAAGAACGAGATCGCAACCGTCTACGATTCGAACTTCATGGCGACGCCCGTCAACCGCGATGGCGAAAGCCGGCGCAGGGGCGTCGAGGTCTCGGCGACGGTCGATTTCTTCAACGGCTTCACGGCGACGGCCTCCTATACCTATACGCATGCCACGGAGCAGACGGTTGCCGGGGGCGCGCGTCTCCAGGAAGTCCGCCGGCCCCGCCATGCGGGCTCCCTGAGCGCGGCCTATGTCTTCCACGAGGACCGGGCGCGGGTGTTTGCCGAGGCGGTGTTCAATGGCAAGATGCAGGACAGCGTCTTCGCCACCTTCGTTCCGCCGCGGGTGACGCTCGGAGGATATACGGTCGTCAATGTCGGCGGCAGCTTCAAGGTCAACGACACGGTCGAGGTCTTCGGCCGGATCGACAACCTCTTCGACCGCGACTATCAGGAAATCTACGGTTTCAACACGCCGGGCCTGACGGCCTTCGCCGGACTGAAGGCGACCTTCTGATGCATGGGAAGCGTTGGCATGCGATCGTCCTTGCCGGCCTCCTCTGGCCGGGGACGACGTGCGCCGACGCCTTTCCGCAGCGCGTCGTCTCGATGAACGTCTGCACGGACCAGCTGGCCATGCTCGTCGCAAGGCAGGGCCAGCTTCATTCGGTCTCCTACCTCGCACGCGATGCCGGCGCCTCGGCGATGGCTGAGGAGGCCGGCGCCTATGTCGTCAACCACGGGCTGGCGGAGGAAATCTTCCTGATGAAGCCCGATCTGGTGCTTGCCGGCACCTATACGACGCGCACCACCGTGTCGCTGCTGCGCCGGCTCGGCTTCCGGGTGGAGGAGTTCCAGCCGGAAGCGTCTTTCGACGATGTCCGCGCGAACCTCCGGCGCATGGGCGGCCTGATCGGCAACCCGGCGCGGGCCGAGGCGCTGATCGCCGGCATGGATGCCGAGATCGCGGCACTCGAATCCGCCAGGCCGCCACGGCTGCGCACCGCGCTCTATTTCGCCAACAGCTATACGGCCGGCGCCGGCACGCTCGTTTCCGAAGTGGTGAAGCGCACGGGCCTGGAGAACATCGCCGAGACATTGGGCATGGCGGGAACCGCACGCCTGCCGCTCGAACTGCTGGTCCTTTCCGATCCCGAGTTGCTGGCCGGCGGACGCGCACGACAGGACAAGCCGGCGCTCGCCGACCAGAACTTCACCCATCCCGCCTATCGCGCGCTTGCGAGGGAAACGGCCGAGGCGCCGCTTGAAAGCCGGCTGACCGTCTGCGGCGGCCCGTTCACCCTGGAAGCCGCCCGCGCCCTGCAGGACGCCGCGCGCCGGGCCGGGGAAGGCAGGCCATGACGACCCGTTCCCGCTACGCCGCAACCCTCGCCATTCTCGCGGCAGCGGCCCTCGTGCTCTTTGCCTTCTCGCTCACCGTCGGTCCGGCAAACGTCACGCTTGCGGACAGCCTTCGCGCGCTCTTCGGCGGCGGCGAGGAATTGCTGGTTCTGGTGATGCAGGAGATCCGCCTGCCCCGCGCGCTGCTCGGCCTCATCGTCGGGGCGACGCTCGGTCTTTCGGGGGCGGCGCTCCAGGGGTACCTTCGCAACCCGCTCGCCGAACCGGGGCTGATCGGCGTCAGCGCCTCGGCCTCGCTGGGCGCGGTGATCGCCATCTATACGGGGCTTTCGGCGCTTTTCGCGCTTGCCCTGCCGCTCCTGGCGCTGGCCGGCGCGATGCTGGCCGTCTTCGTGCTGCAGGCGATGGCGGGCTCCGACGGCCGGCCCCTCACCGTCATCCTCACCGGCGTCGCGATCTCCAGCCTCGCCGGCGCGATGACGTCGCTGGTGCTGAACCTGTCGCCCAATCCCTTCGCGGCGATGGAGATCATGTTCTGGATGCTCGGCTCGCTCACGGATCGCTCGATGCCGCATGTCTGGCTGGTGCTGCCCTTCACGGCGGCCGGCTGGCTGCTGCTGTTCCGCCTCGGCCGGGCGCTCGACGCGCTGACGCTCGGCCCCGATGCCGCCGCGAGCATGGGCATCGACCTCGGGCGCGTGCAGCGGCTGGCGATCGCCGGCACGGCGCTCTCGGTGGGCGCCGCCACCGCCGTCACGGGCGCCATCGGCTTCGTCGGCCTCGTGGTGCCGCACGTGCTGCGTTCCTTCGTCGGCGCGCAGCCTTCGCGGCTTCTTCCGGCCAGCGCCCTCGGCGGCGCGGCGCTGCTGCTGGCCGCCGATATCCTCGTGCGCGTCATCGCGCCGGACCGCGACATCAAGCTCGGCGTCCTGACGGCGATCGTCGGCGCTCCCTTCTTCTTCTGGCTCGTCTGGACGCACAGGAGGAAGGTGCTGTGAGCGTGCTTGCGATCGAGAACCTGTCGGCCGCGCTTTCCGGCAGGAGGGTGGTGGACGGCGTGTCGCTCACGCTCGCCAAGGGCAGCTTCACCGGCCTCATCGGCCCGAACGGGGCGGGCAAGTCGACCTTCCTGCGCGCCTGCCTCGGCCTCGTTCCGGCAAGCGGCGCGGTCCGTCTCGACGGCCTCGACCTTGCGGCCCTCAGAGCATCCGAACGCGCCCGCCATCTCGCCTACCTGCCGCAGGAGCGCGAGACCGCCTGGGCGATGAGCGTGGAGGCCGTGGTGGCGCTCGGCCGGCTGCCGCATCACGCGCGCTTTGCCGCTGCCTCGGATCGCGACCGGGCGGCGACGGAAGCCGCCCTCGCCCGCATGGACCTTTCCGCCTTCCGCCATCGCGCCGTCACGAGCCTTTCCGGCGGCGAGCGCGCGCGCGTCCTCATCGCCCGTGCGCTCGCGCAGGAAACGCCGGTTCTGCTTGCCGACGAGCCGCTGGCCGGGCTCGACCCGCAGCATCAGATCGCGCTCATGCGGCTTTTCAGGGAGCTGGCGGAGGAAGGCAGGATCGTCATCGCCTCGATGCACGACCTGACGCTCGCCGGACGCTGGTGCGACCGCCTGCTCCTGCTGCGCGAGGGCCGCGCCGTCGCAGAAGGCCCGCCCGAGGCCGTGCTGACCGCCGGGACCCTGGAAGAGGTCTACAAGGTCGAGGCCTTCATAGGCGCCGCCGCCGGCGGCCTCATCGTGCAACCCGTCGACCTGTCGCGGAAGGAGAAAAATGAACATGGCTGACCTGCGGGACGTGCTGCAAGACCACCTTGCCGACGAGAAAGCCGGCTGGAGCATGGGCTCCTTCGGCGCCGTCGCGGAATTCCACCAGGACAAGGGCGAGCCGCTCGACGCCGATGCGCCGGCGCTCTTCGTGCGGGCGACCCGGCGCGGCGCCATCCGCCTCGATGCCGGGATGGTCGGGAGGATCGAGCCCGTCGCCTACGAGACGCTGAGCCCGAAGCCGCACCGCTGGAGCCATGCCCTGGCGCTCTGCCTGCCCGCCGGGGATGCCGCCGGAAGCAGGCGCGATGTCCTCACCGAGCTCGGGCCGGACGAGGATGCCGTGCGCCCCGCCGACCGCACGGCGATCCTCTTCGACATGGGGCTTGCCCTGCCGCAATGCGATTTCTGCATCCGCGCCGACGATCCGGCCCTCCTCGCCATACTGCGCGAGAATGCCGGGCGAAGCCTGTTCGATCCCGCCAACCCGGCGGGGGGCGCCATCCTGAAGGCCCACCCGCACCGGGTCGCGCTGACGCGCATCGGCCGCGTCGAGGTGTTCCAGAAGATCGGCGGGCCGGATACCGGCGGGGTCTCGCCGCCCGGCCCCCACACCCATCTTCTGCCGCAGCTGCTGAAATCGGGCCGCACCCATTCGGCCAACGTCCCGATCCCGGATCATCTGATGCCGCTCGGCTATCTCCATCCGGCCAATCCGGTCATGGACGGCATGGGGGCGGACAGGGATTTCGACATCGAGGACCACGTCCGCTTCCAGGCGCTGTACGATCAGTTCGCCCGTCCCGATCTGCCAATCCTGCGCAAGGCCGTGCTTGCGGCGCTGGACAAGAAGGTCGAGCCCCATCGGTTTACGGTGCCGGCCGACCGCTTCGGCCGCGCGACGGTGCGCCTCACGCTCCGCCAGCAGCACCGCCTCGCCGAAAAGTTCGCCGACAGCGCCTACCTCGACCTGGTGGCGCGCTGGCGCGAGGCGTTCGACAAGGTCTCCGACACGACGGCGGCCGACGACGACGCGCCCGGCCACTGACGTTCCGGCACAGGCATATCCCCCTCGCCTTCCGGCACCGTCCGGCAGGCCTTGAACCGGCACGCGCGCAGCCCATATCGAATAGGCCAGATGTCTTTTGAAAGGAGGATATCGATGCTGGCCGACGTATTCTTTTCGACGCCCCTTCATGTAAACCTGTCCAACGGTCTCAGCCGCACCTTCGACAGCGTCACCGACACCCTCGATTTCCTGGAACACGAATGGCCGCTTCGGCGCGGCGAGCGATACAAGCGCGCCTGCGAGAAGTGCCGCGCCGCTCTCCTTCGGCAGACCCCCGTCGCCATCGCGCGCGAGGCCTTCGTCGCCGCCTGCCTCGAGGCGGGCCTGCCCGTTCAGGCATTGCCGCCGGTCTGGCAGCGCTCCGGGTCGTCCACGCCGCCGCGCATGAGCGCCTGAATGCAGACCGCCGCCCGACCCTGCCGAGGCGGGCGGTCTCCTCGATCGATACACCCGGCGCGCCATGGGCATGTGGCGCGCAGCGGACATCCTTGCGGATAAACGGTTGCACCGCCGCAAGTCGATGCATAAGCTCCATCGGCGGCGCGAACGCCGCCCAGATCACGAGGACGACATGGCAACCGGCACTGTTAAGTTTTTCAACCAGGACAAGGGCTTCGGCTTCATCACCCCCGACAATGGCGGGGCAGACGTTTTTGTCCATGTATCGGCCGTGCAGAGCGGCGGACCGCTGCGAGACGGCACGAAGGTCGACTACGACATCGGCCAGGATCGCAAGACCGGCAAGACGAAGGCGGAAAACGTCCGCCCGCTCTGAGCAAGCTCCCCATCCGAGACGACCATGATGCGTGAGGTTCGCGGGTGAAACCGCGGACCTTCCGCCGTGGCATCCGGACGGTCACGGAAACAGACATGACAACCGCCATCCCCACCACGACGCGTTCCAGGACCTACCTCGCCGTTCTGGTCGTCCTCGGCCTTACGCACCTCCTCAACGATCTGATGCAGTCGCTCATCCCGGCGGCCTATCCGATCCTGAAGGACGCCTATGCCCTCGATTTCGTCCAGATCGGCATGATCACCATGACGTTCCAGATCGCGGGCTCGCTGCTGCAGCCGGCGATCGGCATGGTGACGGACAAGCATCCCGCCCCCTATTCGCCGGTGGTGGGAATGATGTTCACGCTTTCGGGTCTGGTCAGCCTGGCTTTCGCGCACAGCTATGCGGTGATCCTCGTCTCGGTCGCCCTGATCGGCATCGGGTCGTCGATCTTCCATCCCGAGGCCACACGCATGGCGCGTTACGCGGCCGGCGGCCGGCAGGGGCTGGCGCAGGGGCTCTTCCAGGTCGGCGGTCAGGCAGGCGGCGCGCTCGGCCCGGTCTTCGCCGCGCTGATCCTCGTGCCGTGGGGGCAGGCAAGCCTCGCCTGGTTCGCCGTCCTGGCGCTGCTGGCGATGATGCTTCTCGTCTGGATCGGCAGCAAGCAGCGTCAGATCAGCGCCGAGTTCGCGGCAATGCGGGCGAATGGCAGGAAGGAGGGCGCCGCCGTCCGCCATGCGCCCGTGACGATCGGCGTCGGGCTGGTGGTCCTGACGCTGCTGATGTTCGTCAAGAATGCCTACGGAGAGAGCTTCCGGTCGTTCTACACGTTCTACCTCATGGAGAAGTTCGGCCTCTCGATCCCCTCGGCGCAGATGATGCTGTTCATCTTCCTCCTGGCCTCGGCCGCGGGGGCGCTAGTCGGCGGGATCGTCGGCGACCGGATCGGACGCTATCGGATCATCTGGATCTCCGTCCTGGGGCCGCTCCCCCTGACGCTGATCCTGCCTCACGTCGACCTGTTCTGGACCGGCGTCCTGACGGTGCTGATCAACCTGATCATGGCGAGCGCCTTCGCTTCGATACTGATCTACGCGATCGAGCTTCTGCCTCACCGCATCGGGCTGATCGGCGGGCTGTTCTACGGATTGAACTTCGGCCTTGGCGGCATTGCCGCCGCGCTCCTCGGGATCCTCGCCGACCGGTACGGCGTCGAGACCGTCTACACCATCTGCTCCTTCCTTCCGCTCGCCGGGCTGCTCGCCTGGTTTCTCCCGAAGATCGAGGAAGGCGGCACTTGACCGGTCGCGGCCATGGCAACGCGCGGGCTCGTGCAGCGCCCACGCGCTCCGCGTCCTCCGGCGTCAGTGCAGCTTGAACTCTCCCTCGACGCGCCGCCATTCGTTCGGCCCGATCAGGCGCCGGTGGGTATAGCGGACGGAATGCAGCGGCCCTTCGAGGTTGCTCTGCCAGAAATCCAGGAACCTGTGCATCTCCGGAAAATCGGGCGCGAGATCGTAGTCCTGCCACACATAGGTCTGCAGGACGGATTCGAAGTCGGGAATCCGGTAGAGGATATGGGCGGTGGTGAGGCCGTAGCCGTTGAGCTGGCGTTCCAGATCCGATGAAAATCGCATGCTTCATCTCCGTTTCAGGACGGTCCGAGGATGACCGCATTTTTTGCGGCCATCAATGGAAAATTGAACGTGGAATCCGGTTTTCTTGTTCCTTTACAGCGTGTTAGCAGCCGCCTTCGGCGAGTGCTGATTTTTCTTCGCCACCCTCTTGAAATCGAAAAAGGCGCAAACCAGATCATTGCCGCCGAACGCTTCGATGAAGGTTCGGCACCTCGTTCCGGACTGGTCATCCGGTCCGAATGAAGGGGGTTCCAAACATCCTGTTTGTCCATGGAGGAAAACATGAAGTTCCGACCGCTGCATGATCGCATCGTCGTTCGCCGCCTCGAGTCCGAGGAAAGGACCAAGGGGGGCATCATCATCCCCGACACCGCCAAGGAAAAGCCGCAGGAAGGCGAGGTGGTCGCCGTCGGCCCCGGCGCGCGCAACGAGCAGGGACAGATCGTGGCGCTCGATGTCAAGGCGGGCGACCGCGTCCTCTTCGGCAAGTGGTCCGGCACCGAGATCAAGATCGATGGCGAGGATTACCTGATCATGAAGGAATCCGACGTCATGGGCGTGATCGAAGCCCAGGCCGAACAGAAGCAAGCCGCCTGAGGCGTCCGTTTTTCAGTCATAACCAGCTGCCTATGATGGAGTGAACAATGGCTGCGAAAGAAGTCAAATTCCACACCGATGCCCGTGAGAAGATGCTGCGCGGCGTCGACATCCTCGCCAATGCGGTGAAGGTCACCCTCGGCCCGAAGGGCCGCAACGTCGTCATCGACAAGTCCTTCGGCGCGCCGCGCATCACCAAGGACGGCGTTTCCGTTGCCAAGGAGATCGAGCTGGAAGACAAGTTCGAGAACATGGGCGCGCAGATGCTGCGCGAAGTCGCCTCGAAGACCAACGACCTTGCCGGCGACGGCACGACGACGGCGACCGTTCTCGCCCAGGCGATCGTCAAGGAAGGCGCCAAGGCCGTTGCTTCCGGCATGAACCCGATGGACCTGAAGCGCGGCATCGACCTTGCCGTCGACGCCGTCGTCAAGGAACTGAAGAGCAACGCCCGCAAGATCTCCCACAATTCCGAGATTGCCCAGGTCGGCACGATTTCCGCCAACGGCGATTCGGAGATCGGCCGCTACCTCGCCGAGGCGATGGAGAAGGTGGGCAACGAAGGCGTCATCACGGTCGAGGAAGCCAAGACCGCCGAGACCGAACTCGAAGTCGTCGAAGGCATGCAGTTCGACCGCGGCTACCTCTCGCCCTACTTCGTGACCAATGCCGACAAGATGCGGGTCGAGCTCGAAGACCCCTATATCCTCGTCCACGAGAAGAAGCTCTCGAACCTCCAGTCCATGCTGCCGGTGCTTGAAGCCGTCGTGCAGTCCGGCAAGCCGCTCCTCATCATCGCCGAGGACGTCGAGGGCGAAGCGCTGGCGACGCTCGTCGTCAACAAGCTGCGCGGCGGCCTGAAGATCGCCGCCGTCAAGGCCCCGGGCTTCGGCGACCGCCGCAAGGCCATGCTGGAGGACATCGCCATCCTGACGGGCGGCACGGTCATCTCCGAAGACCTCGGCATCAAGCTGGAGAACGTCACGCTCAACATGCTGGGCCGCGCCAAGAAGGTCGCCATCGAGAAGGAGAACACGACCATCATCGACGGCGCCGGCTCGAAGGCCGAGATCGACGGTCGCGTCACCCAGATCCGCGCGCAGATCGAGGAGACCACCTCCGACTACGACCGCGAGAAGCTGCAGGAGCGCCTGGCCAAGCTCGCCGGCGGCGTCGCCGTCATCCGCGTCGGCGGCTCGACGGAAGTCGAGGTGAAGGAGAAGAAGGACCGCGTCGACGATGCCCTGCATGCGACCCGCGCTGCGGTCGAGGAAGGCATCCTGCCGGGCGGCGGCGTCGCCCTGCTGCGTGCCGTCAAGGCGCTCGACGGCCTGAAGACCGAAAACGACGACCAGCGCGTCGGCATCGACATCGTGCGCCGCGCGATCGAGGCGCCGGTGCGCCAGATCGCCGAGAACGCGGGCGCCGAAGGCTCGATCATCGTCGGCAAACTGCGCGAGAAGACCGACTTCTCCTATGGCTGGAACGCGCAGACGGGCGAATACGGCGACCTCTATGCCCAGGGCGTTATCGACCCGGTCAAGGTCGTGCGCACCGCGCTTCAGGACGCCGCCTCCGTCGCCGGCCTGCTGGTGACGACCGAAGCCATGATCGCCGAAAAGCCGAAGAAGGAAGCCGCCCCGGCCGTGCCGGCCGGCCCCGGCATGGACTTCTGAAGGCGATCCGGTCCCATCCGGTCATCCGGGCCCGCCCGTCCAAGGGCGGGCCTTTTTCATGGGCATGAAGGCGCCTTCCGGGAACGGAATACCGCTCCCGCCATCCGGACGGCAACGCCGCAGGCGCATAGGCATGAAGGGCGGCGCAGGGCCGCCCTTCATGCAGGAACGATGCTTTTGCGACGTTCAACCGAGAATGGGCGCCGGCCGCATCGGCACGATCGGGGAAGACCGGCCACGTCCGGCCGCCTGCAACGCGGGATCCTCGATCAGGATGTCGTTGCGCCTGGCGAATTCGGCGAGGGCTGCGGCGACGGTCTCGGGTTCGACCTCGCCTGCCATGCCGGCCTTGCAGGCATTCAATGCGATCTCAAGGCTGGCGTTGCGGCCGGCATGCGGCCAATCCAGAAGCAGGCCATAGGCCTCGGGGACGCTTTCGATGCGCGCCGGAAAGCCGAGGCCGATCAGCAGGACGACAGGTTCCTCGAAGCGTTTCATTCTTTCCTCCCTTTCACTTTCCTCCTCCCGCGGAAGAAGCCCCGCGCGTGATCGCACGCGCGGGGGCCCCGGTCATGCGCGGACCTCCTGCCGCTGGAACACGACATAGGCGATCGTGAACAGCACCAGCATCGCCGCCACGAGGCCGGACAGCTGCGGCCAGACGATCAGCAGGCTCTCCAGCGTGGGAAGCGGCGCGCCGATCACCGCACCCTGAAGCTGGTGCAGGAAGAGCGGGCCGACGGAGCGGGCGGCCGGATCGAGCAGCAGCGCGGTCGTCTCGCCGTAGAGCGTCTGCGGCGACACCCGCGCGATCGCCTGGCGCCATTCGAACTGGCTGAGGACCGTCATCGGGTCGAGCGGGTCCACCGGCGCGACGATGCCCGCGATCAACGGGGCGATCATGCCCCAGAAGACGGTGAACACCAGCCACACCGAAAGCGCCGCGAGCGCGGATGTGGCCGGCGAGCGGATCACGGTCGAGAAGGCGATCGCCAGCGCCAGCCACACGCCGGCATAGGCGAGCGTGGCGGCAAGCCAGAAGGCGCCGCGCACGATGTCGGCGCCCGAGGGCGGCAGGCCGAGGAACAGCATGCCGAGCCCCGTCATCAGCAGCCACAGCGTCAGCAGCGCGATCGCGATGACGAGAAGCCCGCCGAGGAACTTGCCGAACAGCACCGCGTCGCGATAGATCGGCTGGGCGAGAAGCCGGCTCATCGTGCGGCGGTTGAATTCGCCGTTGATCGCATCGAAGCCGAGCGTGATCGCCACCAGCGGCAGGAGGAAGCCGAGGAAGGCGGCGAACGAGGGCAGCGGCTCGCGCGCCACCGTGAACAGCTTGAGGAACAGGTAGGCGTCCTCGGCGGTGGTGGCGCGGATGCGGTCGATCGCACCGTAGACCGCGCCGATGGCGGTGAGCAGCACCAGCAGCATGATGAGATGCATGCGCGCGCTCGTCATGTGATCGGCCGCCTCCTTCAGCGCCACCGTGCCGACACCCTTGAGCGGAGACCCTTCACGCCGCATTTGCGACCTCCCTGAAATAGCGGTTGTAGGCTTGGTCGAGCCGGGCCCGGCGCAGGTCGAGGTTCTTCAGCGATCCGCCCGCCTGGACGACGAGGCGGGCGATCTCGGGACGGACATCCCGTATCGCCTCGACCTGCCAGTGGCCGTCCTCGCCGGGCATGACGGAGGTCACGCCGTCGGCCGACGCGGCGGCCTTCGCAAGATCGATCCCCTCCGCCTCCACGTCGATGACGAAGGAGCCGCGGCCGATCCTCGCCGCCAGTTCCTCGATGGTGCCGAAGAAGCCGATCCGCCCCCGGTTGAAGAGCGCCACGCGATGGCAGACCGACTGCACCACGTCGAGCATGTGCGAGGACAGCAGAATGGTCATGCCGCCCCGCGACAGCTCCGCAATCAGGTCGAGCAGTTCCTGCGTCGATTGCGGATCGAGGCCGGAGGTCGGCTCGTCGAGGATCGCGACCTTGCAGTCGCGCATCAGCAGCTCGGCGATGCCGAGCCGCTGGCGCATGCCGCGCGAATAGGTGGCGACGGGCCGGTCCGCCGCTTCCGTCAGCCGCACTTTTTCCAGCGCGGCCGCGATCCGCTCCTTCGCAAGGTCGCGGGACATGCCCGACAGGCGCGCGGTATAGGCGAGATTCTCCCGGCCCGTCATGGTGTCGTAGAAGCCGATGGCGTCCGGCAGGTAGCCGACCTCGCGCTTGACCTCCAGCGGCTGGCGCAGCGGGTCCCTTCCGAGGATGCGCACGCTGCCTTCGCTCGCCTCCGTCAACCCGAGGAGCATCAGGATCGTGGTGGTCTTGCCGGCGCCGTTGGGTCCGAGCAGGCCGATGACCTCGCCCTGGTTGACCGACAGGTCGATGCCGTCGACGGCGACCGCATCGCCGTAACGCTTGGCAAGCCCCTTCGCTTCGAGAACGACCGTGCTCATCGCCGCCCGTACCTCAAGACTGCGCCGCCGAGGACCAGGACCGCGGCGGCGATCACGCCGAGGCCGGCCGCACCCCAGAGCGTGGAGGTCCTGACGGTGACGCGGAACTGCACATCCTGCGATACGGGGCCGCCGGAGGCGCGCACCGTGACCATGTAGTCGCCGGCGATCGCCTGCTCGGAGGGCGTGATCTTCACGTTGACCTCAGCCGTGGCGTTCGGCGCCAGCGCCGCGATGTCCTTCGGTTCGAATTCGACGTTCCAGCCGGAGGGCGGGGTCGCCGACAGTTCGAGGTCGGTGGCCGGCGCGCTGCCCGTATTGGTCAGCGTGAAGGTGAAGCTCGACTCCCTGCCGGCGACCGCCTCGCCCGAAAGGCGCTCCTGCGGGCCGGAGATCTGGATCTCGGGCTCGCCCGTCACCTCGAGGCTCAGTTCCGTCGCGGCAGACTGGCCCTCGCCGCTGACCTCGAAGCCGACGGGATAGCGGCCGGCCTCGACGGAGCGCGACGGGATCACCTCCATGGTGACGGTCTCGCTCGCGCCCGCCGCGACGGGCACGCCGGTGATCTCCTCCGAGCCGTAGCCTTTCTTGAAGCGGGTCTGGAAACCGTTCGGCACATTGGCCGCGAGGTTGAACAGGCCGTCCTCGGCCCCCTCGTTCTTGACCTCGATCTTGAAGGAGAAGGTGGAGCGCGCCGTGCCGCGCAGGGCCGGCAGCTCCGGTTCGAGCGAGAGGCCGGAGGCCTCGTCCTCAGCCTGCGACAGCCGCACGACGAGCGGCAGCGTGATCGTTTCCGATCCCGTTCGGGCATGGATCTCGATCGCGTGGTCGCCCTCGGCGGGCGCGTTTTCGGGCGGCGTCAGCTCCAGCGTCAGGCTTTCGGTGGAATCCGGCGCGACGATGGCGGCGGTCACATCCTTGCCGCCGCCCTTCAGTGACCATTTCCAGCCATCCGGCACGCCGGAGACGTCGATGGCCGCGCGCTGCGGCGGCAGCTTCTCGTTGCGCAGGGTGAGCGGGACGGACTCCGTCTCACCCGGCCTGATCGCCATCTCGGGATAGGCGGTGGTCAGCCAAAGCCCCCTCAGTTCGTCAGCCGGGCCGGCCGGCTGCTGGGCGGCCGCCGGAACGGAGGCGAGAAGCGGCGCCACCAGTCCGGCTGCCATGAGCGTTCGAGTGATTGTTCTCATTCGTGTTCTCCCAATGATCGATGTGAACAAAGGAAAGGAAGCGCCCTATCGCAGGACGAGCAGGAAGCGCATGCCTCCGCGCGAGAGGTCGAGCGCGACCGTGCCGCGCGCGGCCCGCAGCGCCCGCGTGAGGTCGGCGACGGAGGCGACACGCTGGCGGTTGACGGCGAGGATCACGTCGCCGGGCCTGAGGCCGGCCTGCGCGGCCGGACTGTCCGGCGCGACATTCGAGACGAGCACGTTGCCGGATCCCGCTTCGAAGCTCGCGCCGGCGAGCCTGTCGGGAACGGCCGCCGCGGCGTCCCGCTGCCGTGCGCTCTCCGCCTCCACGCGCATGGCTGCTGTCTGCCGCCTGCCGTCGCGCAGATAGGCGACCTCGACCTCCGCGCCCGCCGGCGACAGGCCGATGCGGTTGCGCAGGTCCGCGGAACCGGAGATCGGGCGCCCATCGACGGACACGATGATGTCGCCGGCCTGGAGGCCGGCTTTCGCGGCCGAGGAATCCTCCTCCACGCCGGCGACGACCGCGCCGTGGGTTTCCGTCACGCCCAGCGCTTCGGCGAGATCGGGCGTCAGGTCCTGGATCGCGACGCCGATGCGGCCCCGCCGGACCTCGCCATGCTCGATGAGCTGCTTCATCACCGCGGAAGCCATGTCGATCGGCACGGCGAAGCCGATGCCGACATTGCCGCCGGCCGGCGCGATGATGGCGGTGTTGATGCCCACCAGCCGGCCGTCCGCCGTCGCCAGCGCGCCGCCCGAATTGCCGGGATTGATGGAGGCGTCGGTCTGGATGAAGTCCTCGTAGCCTTCGACGTTGAGGCCGCTGCGCCCGAGCGCGCTGACGATGCCGGACGTCACGGTCTGCCCGAGGCCGAAGGGGTTGCCGATGGCGACGACGCTGTCGCCGACGCGCAATGCCCCGGGATCGCCGAGCTCCAGCGCCGTCAGGTTCGCCGCGTCGATCCTGAGAAGCGCGATGTCGGTCGCCTTGTCGCTGCCGACCAGCTCCGCGGTGAAGCGGCGGCGGTCCTTCAGCGTGACGGCGATCTCGCTCGCGCCGTCGACGACATGGTGGTTGGTGAGGATATATCCCCTGGCGGCATCGACGATCACGCCGGAGCCCGCGCTCATGCGCGGCCGTTGCTGCGGCGTCTGGGGCAGGTCGAAGAAGCGCCTGAAATAGGGATCGTTGAGCAGCGGATTGGTCTCGGCCGGCGCGCGCGAGGTGACGGCGATGTTGACGACGGCGGGCGTGATGTCCTCGAGCACGTCGGCAAGCGACGCCGGCCGCGAGGACTGCGGAAAAGCTTCCTGCCCCGCAGCCTCGCCCGCGCAGAACAGGAAGCAGGCTGCCGTGAGAACGGTAAGGACCCGCGTCGCCCGCTTCGGAAAGCAAACGATCATCGTCCCGCTCCTCAGGCAAGGCCTTCCAGCATGCGGCCGGTGGAGCGCTCGCGGCGCCAAGGCCGGCCTTCGCTGCGGCGGATCGGGATACGGTCATGCAATGGGCGGAACGTCATATCGTTCTCCTCATGGACAAACAGATTTTGAGAGGTTCCTCCGCTCCGGTCCGGACGGCCGGAGCGGGGCTCGCACGGCCCTTCCCGGCGCCGCGCGCTATCGAGCTAGTTTCACGATTTCGACGTTTCAAGAGGGTTCACGAAAATTTTGGCACTCATACCCATAGAGTGCTAAAGGCGCGGAAATGAACGGCTTCCGTCATCCGCCTTCCTGCCCGACGGCAAGCGGCGCCACGCCGTTTTCCTCGGCCGGATAGACGCCTTTCAGGACGTCGTCGAAGTGCCGGCTGACGGCGTCGTTGCATTCGCAGGCGAGCGCGCGCAGGCCGTCGACGTCGCTGACGCGGATCCGTCCCCGCCGCGTTTCGACCACATCGCGCTGCCTCAGGTCCTGGATGACCCGGCTGAGATAGCTCCTGCCGACGCCCAGCATCGCCGCGAGCTGCTCCTGGGTGAGCGCCTGGTCGTCCGTGCCCGTCCGCTCGACGGCGGCCAGGAGCCATTTGGCCGTCCGCTGCTCGATCGAGTGAGCGGCATTGCACGCGACCGACTGGAACACCTGCGCCATCAGGCAATCCGCATAGCGCGCGAACAGGTACCGCAGCGTCAGCGACCGCGCCTTGGCCTCCTCGAGATGATGGAGGTCGATGCGGAAGAAGGTTCCGCCGCGCTGCACCTCCGCGCGGGAATAGGCGGGAAGCCTTCCATGGCTGACGATGCCGCCGACCGCCCCTTCCCGCCCGACAAGCGCCGTCTCGATCGCCCGCCCGTCCTCGAAGACGACCAGATAGGAGATCAGGCTGGCGCCGCGCGGGAAGAAGGCGAAGCGCACGGTGTCGCCCGGCTGGTGCAGGACCGTTCCCGACGGTGCCGACCAATCCTCCAGCCTGGGACCGATGATGGCCCAGTCGTCCGCGCGAAGCGCGCGCAGCAGGTTGTTGTCGATGGTGTCGGGGTTCCATTCCGCGGCAGGTTTCATCGTCGTCTCGCAAAGGTCCTTGGTCGGTCGGATTTCTTAACGCGGCAACCCGCGAAACGTTCACTAGTGGACAGACGAAATCGTCGCTTATGTCTACAAGGCGACATAAGGGCACGGATCGGTCCCGCCGAGCGCACATGATGGTGCGCCGGCCCCTGCCGGCGGACGTGTGCAAACCTTTGGAGGACGACGGGTGCCGACGCATGGAATGTTCCGGTGTGATGGTTCCGGCACGCCGTCTGGGCCGATCCCGCACGCAGGCGGGCGCATCCGATGAGCACGGGACACGGATCCGGCCCGGAAGGGCGTGTGTCGCTTCGGCTCTATGTCGCCGGCGAATCGGCCGGCGCACAGCGCGCGCTCGCCAACCGCGTGCGCCTCATCAAGGCGTCGGACGGCAGGATCGACATCCAGGTCGTCGACATCCTCCGCAACCCCGAGGACGCGGAGAAGGCCGGCATCATCGCGACCCCGACGCTGTCCGACGATGCCGTCGATCCGCCGCGCCGCCTGATCGGCGACATCAGCAACATCGCCGAGGTTCTTTCCTATTTCGGCTATCCCAGGAAGGACGCTGCACCATGACCGCCACGACGAATGAGCCCCTCGCCGATCCGGTGCTCGAACGTGTCAAGACCGGCGTCGAGGCTTTCGACGACCTGGTGATGGGAGGGCTGCCGCGCGGCCGCACCACCATCGTCGGGGGCACGCCGGGCAGCGGAAAGACGGTCTTCGCCACCCAGTTCCTCGCGCACGGCATCACCGAGCTCGACGAACCCGGCGTGTTCGTGACCTTCGAGGAATCGCCGGACGAGATCGAGGTCAACATGGCGAGCTTCGGCTGGGACGTCCGCCGCTGGCGCGAGGCCAACAAGCTGGCCTTCGTCGATGCCAGCCCGCGCGACACCGAGGAGGTCGTGGTGGGCGAGTTCGACCTGGCGGGGCTGCTCACGCGCATCCAGCATGCCGTCAGGAGCGCCAAGGCCAGGCGCATCGTGCTCGATTCGATCACCCAGCTCTTCGACCACTTCATCGCGGACCAGGCCCTGATCCGGCGCGAGCTGCTGCGCATCGCGACGGCGTTGAAGAAGGAGGGGCTGACCGTGCTGATGACGGCGGAGCGCAACAGCGAATACGGCGAGATCTCCCGCCACCGGATCGAGGAGTTCGTCGCCGACAACGTCGTGATCCTGCGCAACGCGCTCGACCGCGAACGGCGCCGGCGCACGATCGAGGTGCTGAAGATGCGCGGCAGCCGGCATGTGGAGGGCGAGGTGCCCTTCACGCTCGTGAAGGAACAGGGGATGGTCGCCGTCCCCCTCTCCTCGCTGCGCCTCGAGCAGCAGTCGGGCACGAAGCGGGTGACGAGCGGCAATCCCGAGCTCGACGCGATGACCAGCGGCGGCTTCTTCCGCGACAGCGTCACGCTGGTCAGCGGCGCGACCGGCACCGGCAAGACCCTGCTGGTGACCCACTTCCTCGCCGGCGGCGCGCAGGCGGGCGAACGCGCGCTGCTGATCGGCTACGAGGAGAGCCGCGGCCAGCTGTTCCGCAACGCACGCAGCTGGGGCGTCGATTTCGAGGCGATGGAGGCGGACGGCCGCCTCAAGGTGGTCTGCCTCTATCCGGAGGCCCAGAGCCTGCCGGACCATCTCCTGATGATCCGTGAACTGGTCGATGAGTTCGAGCCGCAGCGGCTCGCCATCGACAGCCTGTCGGCGCTGGAGCGGGTCGCCCCGGAAACGGGCTTCCGCGAATTCCTGATCAGCCTGACCTCCTTCATCAAGAAGCGGGAGATCGCCGGGCTGTGCACCGCCACCGACAAGTCGCTGATCGGGGGGCACAGCGCCAGCGAGCAGCACATCTCGACGCTGACCGATTCCATCATCCTCTTGCGCTACATCCAGAAGGCCGATTTCATGCACCGCGGCCTCATGGTGCTGAAGATGCGCGGCAGCGACCACGACAAGCAGATCAGGCGCTTCACCATCGACGGAAGCGGCATGCATCTCGGCCAGCCCCTCGCAGAGGCCGCGGATGTCTTCGACGACCCGGCGGCAGGCGGGCCGTCATCCCCATGAGGACGACCGTGAACAGGGAGCAAGGCTTGATCGAGGTCCTGGAGCCTGACGACGACTCGCGGCTGGCCGGCATCAGCCAGCCGAGCTTCCGCCTGCTCATCGAGAATACCGCCGACGGCGTCCTCGTCGTCGATCTTTCCGGCTCGGTGCTCTATGCCAACCCGGCCGCCGGGCAGATCCTCGGCCATTCGCGCGAGGATCTCCTCCATGTTCCGCTCGGCCGCCCCATGGCCTGGGGCGAGGTGACCGAGATAACGGTCAACCGGCCGGGCGGCAGGCCGGCCGACGTGGAGATGCGCGTCGTGGAGGTGACCTGGGACGGCAAGCCGGCCCTTCTCGCCAGCCTTCGCGACGTCTCCGCCCGCCGGGCGCTGGAGGAGCGCCAGCGCCAGTCGCAGAAGCTCGAAGCGGTGGGGCGCCTTGCGGCGGGCATCGTCCATGACTTCAACAACCTCATCGCCGTCTTCGAATCCGGCCTCCGGATGCTGGAAAAGCAGCTTGCGAAGGATCCCACCCATCCGACGGTCGCCGCGCTGGTCGAGGAAATGGTCAAGCGCACGCAGAACGGCAGCGCGCTCACCCACCGGCTGCTCGCCTTCTCCCGCCAGCAGCCGCTGAGCCCGCAGGTCACCCATCTCAACGAGCGCATCCGGTCCCTCACCAGCATGCTGGAGCGCACGCTCGGCGGCGGCGTCCGGATCCGCCTCGACCTGGCCTCCGATCTCGACCCCGTCCTCGTCGATCCCGATCAGTTCGATACCGCCATCCTCAATCTGGCGGTCAATGCCCGGGACGCGATGGCGGGCGCCGGCATCCTCACGATCGTCACCGCCCGGAACGTGCCGAAGGAACTGGAGATGGTGGACGGCCTCAGCGATTCATTTGCCCGCATAACCGTCACGGACACCGGGTGCGGAATGAGCAAGGACGTTCTCGCCCAGGTGTTCGAGCCGTTCTTCACGACCAAGGGCGAGGGCGAGGGAACCGGGCTCGGTCTCAGCCAGGTCTACGGCTTCGTCAATCAGTCGGGCGGCCATGTGCATGTCGAAAGCGAAGTCGGCGCGGGAACGAGCATCCATCTGTTCCTGCCCTATGCGCAGCCGGACGACGTCTCCGGCGGAAAGGACCCGCCGGTCCCGCCACGCTGAGCCTTGGGCCGACGTGGACGTTGGCTTTCGGCCGCGTCATCCATATGCAAGGAACCGAATCCCCGGCGGGCCGTTTGTTTGGCAGCGAGCATCAAACAAGGCGGGCTTCCACCATGACGATCCTTTCCGGGAAATGCCTTTGCGGGCAGGTGCAGGTTTCCGTCCGCGGCGAACCGCTGCGCGTCGGCATCTGCCATTGCACCGATTGCAGGCAGGAGAGCGGTTCGGCCTTCACCTTCTTCGGGATCTGGTCCGCCGAACGGTTCGAGCACGCCGGCGAAACCGCCGAGTTCGGCGGGCGATGCTTCTGTCCTCGCTGCGGCGCGCGCCTGTTCTCCGTCGACGACCGGGAGGCGGAAATCAAGCTCGGCATCCTCTCCGAGGCCCCCACCCCGCTCAAGCCGACCTACGAACTCTGGATCAAGCGGCGCGAGCATTGGCTCGTCCCGATCGAAGGCGCCGAGCAATACGAGGAGGACCGGACGTGAGCGGGAGTACATTGTGGACACTGCCCTGATCGTCGGCTACCTCGCCTCATTCTGCTCGGTGAGCAGCTTCATTCCGCAGGCGTGGAAGGTGATCCGGACCGGCGATACCGCCGCCATCTCCGCTCGAATGTATACCCTGACCGTCACGGGCTTCGCGCTGTGGACGGCCTTCGGCGTCATGCGCAACGAGTGGCCGATAATCCTGACCAATAGCCTTTGTTTCGTGTTCTCCGGTTTTATCCTGTTTCAGAAGATCCGCGGCCGGCGGCGGCGAGACAGTACGGGTGAAGAGGCTCCGCGTGCATGAACCGCTACATTGCGAGCCGCCATGTCGAGGTCTATCGCCGGCAGGGCGAGTTTGCGGGATGGCCTGCAAACTACGGCCTCTGGACCTGGGGAAACGAAACCGTCTGCATATTCGCGGCCGGACGCCTCGGGTCACCGGATGGCGGGTTGCATCTCGAGGATTCCGGCAGCCCCTTCACCCCGATGCAGGCACGCAGCAGCGACGGCGGGCTGACCTGGACGACGGAGGCCTTCAACGCCCGCGTGCCCGGCAGCGGAACCTTGTCGGCAGACGAACATGTCGATGAGGCGCTCAAGGCGCGCAACAGGATGGCCCCCTCCCGCGATATTCATCCCCTGGAGGCGCCGATCGATTTCCTGGATGCCGAAACCATCATCCTCGCAGCCCGCACGGGGATTACGGGCCGCCCGGCAAGCTGGTTCTACGTAAGCCGCGATCGCGCGCGCTCATGGGAAGGCCCGTTCGGTTTCGAGGGCCTCGATCTTGCCGGGGGAATATCCGCCCGGACGGACATCGTGGCGCTCGGCCGCCACGACGCCTTGTTCATGCTGACGACAACGAAGGATGACGGAGAGGAAGGCCGCGTTTTCTGCGCCCGCACGAGGGACGGCGCCCGGACGTTCCGGTTCCGGAGCTATCTATGGAACGGGCGGCAGGGCTATGCGATCATGCCGGCTTCGGCGCGCCTCAGCGATGGCACGATCCTGACGCTCGTGCGCCGCAATGACGAAGGCAAACGCGGCTGGATCGACGCCTACGCGTCCATCGACGAAGGGCGAACATGGTCGTTCGCCGGACGGCCCGTCGCGGACACCGGCCATATGGGAAATCCCCCTGCCCTCACGCGGCTGGACGACGACCGGCTCGTTTTGACCTACGGCTACCGCAGCCCGCCTTTCGGGATCCGCGCCGTCGTCAGCACGGACGGCGGAGCTTCCTGGTCGGAGCCCATGACGATACGTGATGACGGAGGCGGCCCGGACCTCGGCTATCCGCGTACCGTGATGCGCCCGGACGGGAGCGTGCTTGCCGTCTATTACTTCAATTGCGCGGAAAACGGCGAACGCTTCATCGCCGCCACGGCTTTCAAGGTTCCATAAAACCGTCGCCGACATGTCCATTCGTCGTCATGGGCAGGGAACCTTCCCGCCGCCGGCGCGTTCCTATTGCGTTGCAATATAAATTCGATGGCGATGTTCGCTCCCGCGAAACCCTTCCTCCCGCCGGCTTTTCGCCGCAAGAAGGTGTGTCCATCGCCCCAATCTGGTGCCGTGAAATCATGAGTCGTCTTATCGTCGTTTCCAATCGCGTTCCCGTTCCGGACAAGCGCGGGACCGCGCCCGCCGGCGGTCTTGCGGTCGCGCTTCAATCGGCGCTGGAGGCGCGCGGCGGGCTGTGGCTCGGCTGGTCCGGCCAATCCAGCGCCGAGGAGGCCATCGGGCCCTTGAAGATGCTGAAGGACGGCAATATCGACTATGCGCTGACCGACCTCACCGAGCGCGATGTCGAGGAATACTACCAGGGCTTCGCCAACCGCGTGCTCTGGCCGATCTGCCATTATCGGCTGGACCTTGCCGAATACGGCCGGCGGGAGATGACGGGATATTTCCGCGTGAACCGCTTTTTCGCAAGCCGCCTTTTGCCGCTGATCGAAGAGGACGACCTGATCTGGATTCACGACTACCACCTGATCCCGCTCGCCTCGGAACTGCGGCGGCACGGCGTGAGAAACCGGATCGGCTTCTTCCTGCATATTCCCTGGCCGTCGCCCGACGTTTTCCTCGCCATGCCCGTGCACGACGAGATCCTGACGAGCCTTACCGCCTATGACGTGCTCGGCTTCCAGACGGCCCATGACCGCGAGAACTTCGCCGACTGCCTTGCGCGCCAGGGGCTCGGCGAGCGCCAGGACGAGGAGCATTTCAGCATGGGGGACAGGACGTTCATAGCGCGGCACTATCCGATCGGCATCGAGACGGACGAATTCGCCACGCTGGCGCAAAGGGCGGCGGAAACCACGCTTCACAAGCGCATGCTCCAGAGCCTCGACGGCAAGAGGCTGATCATCGGCGTCGACCGGCTCGATTACTCCAAGGGCATCACGCAGCGCATCGACGCCTTCGAAACCTTCCTCACGCGCCATCCGGACAGCCAGCGCCAGGTGACGCTGCTGCAGATCACGCCGAAATCGCGCTCCGAGGTCCCGGAATACGAGGCCATGCAGCGGGCGGTGGCCGAGCAGGCCGGCCGGGTGAACGGCGCGCTCGGCACGGTGGACTGGGTGCCGATCCGCTACGTCAACCGCTCCCTGCGCCGCCCGGCCCTGGCGGGCCTCTACCGCATGGCGAAGCTCGCGCTCGTCACGCCGCTCCGCGACGGCATGAACCTCGTCGCCAAGGAATTCGTCGCGGCGCAGAGCGAGGAGGATCCGGGCGTGCTGCTGCTCTCCCGTTTCGCCGGCGCCGCGCAGGAGCTGAAGGACGCCATCCTCGTCAATCCCTACGATGTCGAGGGGACCGCGGACGCGATGGCGCGCGCCCTCGCCTTGCCCGTGGAGGAGCGCCGCGACCGCTGGAGGAGCATGATGAAGGCCCTGCGCGCCAACGACGTGTTCACCTGGTGCGACCGGTTTCTCCGCGACCTGTCGACCGGCGAGCCGAAAGCGGGCGCGCTTGCCCGCCCCAGGATGGCGGCAGTCGGAGGCCGCACGCCTATATCGGGAGCTTGACGACCGCGACCAAACCCTCGGGTTCGAACTTCAGCTCCGCCGATCCGCCCAGATGCTTCGCCGTGCCGACGACCAGCTCCGTTCCATAGCCACGGCGTGACGGAGGCTGGGGCGCCGGCCCGTTTTCCTCGCGCCATTCGCAGACGAGCATGCCACGCTCACCGTCCACGGTTTCCACGCGCCACGATACCACCACCTCTCCCTCGGGAACCGATAGGGCGCCGTATTTCAGCGCATTCGTCGTGAGCTCGTGAAAGATCATGCTGACCGGCAGCACCCGTGATGAAGACAGTTCCGCGGAGGGACCGGCCTGGAAACGAATGCGTTCGGCATCGGCGGCGATGACGGCGCTTTCGAGCACTGCGGCGAAGTCCGCGTTCTTCGTGCCCGGCGCGAGGTCGTGCGTCCTCAGCGCCACGTTCAGGCGGCCGAGGAAGGCATCGCGATACTCCTCGGCGGTGCTCTCCTTGGTCTCGGTCTGCATGGCGATCGCCCTTACGACCGAAAACAGGTTCTTCATGCGGTGGCGGGTTTCGGACAGGATGAAGTCCTTCTCCGCCTCGTGCCGGTTGCTTTCGGTGACGTCATCGAAGAGCACGAGGATGTTCGTGCTATTGTTGTCGGGGTGGACGAGGCGCCGTGCGTCCACGAGGAAGGTGCGCCGGCCGCTCCTGGGAAAGTCGTGGGTGACCTCGTAGCCTGCAACGGAGGCCGCCTTGGGGATAACGTCTGCGATCAGCTTGCGCAGGTCTTCGATGTCCCATTCGCCGTTGCCGAGCGAAAACAGGCTGCGCCCGAGGACCGCGTCCCTCTCCATCTTGAAGGTGTGAATGAACGCATTGCTGACGTTGACGACACGGAGGTTTTCATCGAGCACGACAAGGGGCAGAGTCAGCGTATCGACGATCCCCTGCGCCTGTACGTGGTCATCGCGCAGCAGGCGATACAAATCTTCCAGGATCATTGCAATCGCCCCCTGCAACCGACAAAAACTTACCGCCGGACCGTGGACATTGGCGGCATGCGGAGAAAATCATTCCGGGATCGGTTCGTTTATTGTTAGATTTTAGACCGAATTCGGCTCGTCCACCATCGCATATGTCAATTCGCCTTCTTCGCCCCTCACCCGCCGTGCGGCCTGCAGCGCCTCGAAGAGCTGGGCATATTGGAAGGCGCTGCGATCCCATGAAAAATCGGCTTTCATGGCCTGGCGCTGCAAGCTCGTCCAGGCTTCCCGGTCTTCGAATGCCTCGCAGGTCCGACGAACCGCTTCGCGAAAGCTGTGCGGGTCGACCGGATGGAACTGGAAACCGGTCGCGACGCCGCGCGCCATGGCCGCATCGTTGGCATCGATGATCGTCTCGGCGAGGCCGCCGGTTCTTCCCACCAGCGGAATTGCGCCATAGCGCATCGCATAAAGCTGGGTGAGGCCGCACGGCTCGAAGCGCGAGGGCTGCATCAACACGTCACAGCCCGAAACGATGAGATGCGCCAGTTCCTCGGCATAGCCGATATGGACGCCCACCCGGTCGGGAAAGCGCCCGGCACAATCGAGGAGCGCGGCCTCGACGTCCGGATCGCCCTGCCCGCAGACCACGAGTTGCCCGCCGTGCGAGACGATTTCCTCCGCCGCCTCGGAAAGCAGGTCCGCCCCTTTCTGCCAGGTGAGGCGCGTGAGGGCGGCAAACAGCGGGCCGTTCGCATCGGGCAGCCCGAACCGTTCGAGCAAGGCCGCCCGGTTTTCCCGCCGACGCACCAGCGAGCGCGCGTCGTAGCGGCGTGGAATCAACGGATCGGCGCCCGGGCTCCATATCTCGGCGTCGATGCCGTTCACGATCCCGTAAAGCGCGGAGCGCCGCTGCTGCAGGACGCCGTCGAGACCCATTCCGAGGTCCGGCGACAGGATTTCGCGCGCATAGGTGGGGCTCACCGTGGTCACGATGTCGGAGCAGAGCAGGCCCGCTTTCAGGTATCCGACACCGCCGTAATATTCGAGGCACTCGAAACCGAGCGCGGCGGGCGGAAGGCCGAGCCACGGGGCGATATCGTAGGAAAACTGCCCCTGGAATGCGAGGTTGTGGATCGTGCACATCACGGGCAGCGGGCTGCGGAACGCGTAGCGCAGATAGACGGGCGTCAACGCCGTCTGCCAGTCGTGCACATGCACCACGTCCGCCTTGCCCGGAGCGAGGTGCCCGAGCGCGATCCTCGCCCCCGCCAGCGAAAGCACCGCGAAACGCAGCCAGTTGTCCGGATGGTCGCGTCCGTCGGGACCGATATAGGGTCCGCCCCCGCGCTGGTACAGTTCGGGAACCTCCAGAACCAGGACATCGAGCCCGCCGGTCTCGGCACGCGAAACGACGGCACGGTGGCCGAGCAGGTCGTCGAGATCGCCGACCCTCGCCCTGTTCGGCAGGTGCTCCAATACCTGCGGGTAGCCCGGGACAAGGGTCAGGACGTCTATGCCGTGAAGACGCAGGGCCTTTGGAAGGGCGCCAGCGACGTCCGCCAACCCGCCCGTCTTGATGAGGGGATAGACCTCCGAAACAATCGACAGAACGTTCATGGCCTGTCAGATGACGCCCCGCTGCACCGCTCGAAATTTCCTTCGTCGTCTGCCCGCATATCAAGCAGATTCACGAAAACCCGACTCCTGCTGCGGCTTGCGTTTCGGACGCTGCGAAAGCGTTACGCGCTTGAGAGGAAGCGGAATGACCGGCGCTTCGGTCTTGACGGACATTCTGGACCGGACCCGTTCAACGGCCATCATCCAATGGCGGTCCTGCTCCCCATGGGGACGCCCTTCGGCAACCCAGATGAGATAGGCTTCCGTACGAACCAGATCGTCGAATTCAGCCATGTGATCGTCCCTTCCTGAATGAATTGCCCTTGGCGCCAGCCCGTTCTTTTGCGGGACGAAGTCCGGCCGGGTCTGGTGCACACAAATCTTCAACCTCATCGCGGGCTGTTTGTTCCCCGAACGCGCCGGCATTCGCTCCCAGGAACCTGCTCCGGCATGCCCGAAGCCCTGTGCCGCCGGCATCAGTACGGTATCGTACAGGGGGGATAAGCTCTTGCCCGCAACCGGCTTTGCCCAGGAACTTTGCCCCTTGCGCATGGTTTGACCGGCATGCGGCCCGCGAACAAGATGGAAGGAAAGGATTTCCATGGAAGAGACATTCGTGCACCGGCAGTTCGCGGTCGTCCGGGATCGCGGCGTTCAACCGGCCTTCGACGCGGCAGGCGAAGCCCGCCGCAGGATCGACTTCCTGAAGGATTACCTCGTGAAAAGCGGACTTGTCGCCTATGTTCTCGGCATCAGCGGAAGGGTGGACACCCTGGCCGCCGGGCTTCTGGCGCAACGGGCCGTGGCGCTGCCGTGAACGGGCTGGGCAACTGGCGCCACATCTGCGTCGACATGCAGGGCATGTTCGCCGAGGATACGCCATGGCATGTTCCCTGGCTGCACGGCGTCAGGGACCAGGTCGCGGAAGTGTCGCGCCGCCACGCGGCCCGGACGATCTTCACGCGCTTCCTTCCGCCTCGGACGGCGGAGAATGCGCACGGCACCTGGAAGACCTATTACGAGAAATGGCGGACGATGACCCGCGAGCATCTGCCGGACGAGCTTGTCGACATCGTGCCGGAGCTGCGCCGTCTCGTCCCGCCCGCCCGCATCTTCGACAAGGCGGGCTATTCGCCCTGGATGGACGGGCGCCTGCACGCGGGCCTTCGCGAAGAGAAGGTGACGACGCTGGTCGTCACCGGCGGGGAAACCGATGTCTGCGTGCTCACCACGGTGCTCGGCGCGATCGATCTCGGCTATCGGACGATCGTGCTGGAGGACGCCCTGTGCGGCAGCGCCGATACGACCCATGACGCGGCATTGACGATCCTGCGCGGACGCTTCTCGGTACAGCTCGATCTGGTCCCGACGGAGGCCTTCCTGGCGGCGACCTGACGCCGGTGCCGCGCCTCCCGTCCAGGTCCCGGCGGAACATCGGCGAATTATCGCGGCGGCGGCTCGCCGTCTACGGTCGTTTTCGGCTTCAGGGCCGAACGAAAACTGACTTCTGCCAACACAACTCCGCTTTCGTCGGTGATCTCGAAGAACTGCCCGTCGGGCTCGTAGCCGGCCAGCACCTTCTCCGCCATGATCTCGCGCGCCGCCATGCGGGCATCCTCGATGGCAAGCCCAAGCGTTTCAAATTCAGCTCCTTCCAGATCGACTTCCTTTTTCTCACCGTCGCGGATGTGAAAGAAATACCGTTGCATTTGCGCCTCCGTGACGGGGGCGAACAGGCCGGCACCGGTTTTGTTCCCTGGGAAGGTTTGCGGGACCGGCGCTTGCCGGGCGGCGGAAGCTTCATCCGCCCGAACCCGCCGCGCGGGCAGGAAAAAGGCGGGCATACTCCCGCTCGCTGCCGCCGTAGGCGTCCGCCGCGAAAGCCTCGAGCGCGGCGCGGTCGCGCACGATGATCACTCCGCGCTGGGAGTAGATGAAGCCGTGTCCCTCGAGCACGTGCAGGGCGTTCGTGACACTTGCGCGGCGCACCGCCAGCATGATGGCCAGGAATTCGTGCGTCAGAACCAGCCGGTCCCCCTCCAGGCGATCGTGGCACATCAGGATCCAGCGGGCGAGCCGCTCGTCGACGCTGTGCACGGCGTTGGAAAGCGCGCTGAAGGCGATCTGGCAGGAGAAGGCCTGCGTCCAGCGCAGCATGATGCTCCGCGCGGCGGGCCGCGCGTCCAGATACCGGAGCAGGTCCGTCCGCGGAACACGCCAGCCCCGCCCGGCCACCTGTATGACGGTCCTGTAGGGATTGCGGTCCGCCCCCAAAATGGCCGAGGACGGCGACATGCCCTCGCGCCCGATGACGCCGATTTCCGCCTGGTTGCCCTCAGGCGAAACGACGACGGTGGAAATGATGCCGGCGGTGGGAAAGTAGCAATGATCGGCCGGCAGGCCGGGCATGGACAGTTCCATCCCTTGCGGAAACTCCATCTCCGCCATGTGCGGAAACAGAAGCTCGCTGTCCTCCAGCTCGAGTCCGGCCAAGAGCCGGTTCTGCTCCATCATCGCTCGGCTCCTCGCGTCACGTTACCCCGGAAGCCTCCCATATATAGGGCGCCGGCACGCAAAGGCGATCCGGCAGCATTCGTATAAAAGGCCCTCTTGAACAGCCAGTGGATTGAACTAAATCGTAACCTGCCGGACGCCCAATTCGGGGCCGGCATGTCGAGCGGATGCAAAAGTATCCGGCGGCAGAAGAACTTGTATCCATGTTGCTTCAAAAGGAGGATGTGGCTATGAGAACCACTTTCGATTTTTCTCCCCTGTTCCGGTCGAGCATCGGTTTCGACCGGATGCTGAACGCGCTCGAAGCCGCAAGCCGCGTCGAGACGATCGACAACTGGCCTCCCTACGACATCGCCAAGTCCGGTGAGGACGACTACCGCATCACCATGGCGGTGGCCGGCTTCAGCCAGGACGATCTGACCATCACCCAGGACCGGAACATGCTGGTGGTGTCCGGCCAGAAGGCGGGCGAGGACGATGGCCAGTATCTGCACCGCGGCATCGCCGGACGCGCTTTCCAGCGCCGCTTCGAGTTGGCCGACCATGTGAAGGTCGTGGGCGCGAGCCTCGTCAACGGTCTGCTGACGATCGACCTCAAGCGTGAGATTCCCGAGGAAATGAAGCCGCGCAGGATCGAGATTGCGACCGGCGAGGCGCTGCCGAAGCCCGAGACGAAGCAGATCGAGTCCGCGAAGCAGGCCGCCTGAGGCCTCCCGCGAGCGTATTTCGCGCACGGCGCCGGACGATGTGTCCGGCGCCGCCGGGAAAGCATTGCCAATCGAACGAACGAAAGGAGAGAAACAATGAGTGTCCGTGATCTGATCCCCTGGCGCCGCAACGACGGCAACCAGGTTCCGACCATCTTCCGCGATGACGACCGCGATCCGTTCCTCTCGCTGCACCGCGAGGTGAACCGGCTGTTCGACGACGTCTTCCGCGGCTTCGGCTCCGGCTTCCCGTCCCTCGGCCGCGCTTCCGCCTTCGGCGGCGGCTGGCCGAGCGTCGAGATCTCCGACACGCAGAAGGAGGTCAAGGTGACGGCCGAGATCCCCGGCCTCGAAGAGAAGGACATCGAGGTCCTGCTCGACGACGGCGTGCTGACGCTGAAGGGCGAGAAGCGCTCCGAGACGGAGGACAAGGACAAGCAGTTCTCCGAACGGTTCTACGGGCGCTTCGAGCGGCGCATCCCGCTCGGATACGAGGTCAAGGAAGACCAGGTCGACGCCAGCTTCAGGAACGGCGTTCTGACCGTGACGCTGCCCAAGAGCGAGAAGGCGCAGTCGCAGGTCAAGCGCATCGCCATCAAGAGCTGACGCATGGCAGGCGCCGGCGGCGGGCCATCCGGCCGCCGCCGGCGGCATCCTTCGCCAAGCGGGAGGGATGAACGATGGAGACGACAAGACAGGTCAACAGAACAACCAGAATACCGATCCGCCTGGGGCGGCCGTCCAACGACAACCGGCAAAAGCCCCTTTCGACGGGACGCTCGGTTTTCCCGGACGACGCGATCGCGCGCATCTGCAGGCCGTCCCGCCCGGTGACGACGTCCGGCACGGCACGCGCGAGGGGCTGGCGCCTCGTCTTCGAGCGGCGCGCCGCGCCCTTCATCGAGCCGCTGATGGGCTATACGGGCGGCCGCGACACGCTGACCCAGGTCGAGCTGAATTTTCCGACATTGGAATCGGCCGTCCGCTACGCCGAACGGCAGGGCCTGACCTATGTCATCGAGGCCCCGGCCGGGCGGACCGCCACCGACCGCAGCCGGCCCGTCGATGAGAAGCCCGCGCGGGCCGGGCGGTCGATGCATGCCTTCTGCGATGCGACGCTCGACCGGCTCGGACTTGCCGCTTTTCGGGAGAGCTACGGCCGCGCCCTCGACGGCGCGGCGAACCGCAACGATCCCCAGGGCCCGGAAGGCTGGGCCACGCCCATGGGCGTGATCCGGGATCCGTCGCTGACGCTGGAGGCCAGGCGTTCGATCCTGATGAACTGGGCCTGGACGGAATACCTGATCGACCAGGCGACCAATGAGGGCATGCCTGAGAACGACCGGCCGTCACGCCTCGACGAGGTCGAGCAGGCGCTGCTCGCGCTCGAACGCGAGGTAGCGGGCGGCCGGGATGATTCAGGCACGCGAGAGGCGGCATGAGGTGCAGCGATGGACCCGCATCTCGTTTTCGACTGCCAGAAGGTTCTGCCCAACCGGTTCGCGTTGACGCTTGCAGCGGCCGCGCGCAGCAGGGCGCTCGCCCGGGGCGCCGAGCCGAGGCTCGACACGGACGACCGCAGTGCAAGCGAGCTTGCGCTGCATGAGATCGCAGCATGCGCGTTCTGCGAGCATGAACTCGAACCGTTTCTGCCCGGAGCGGACGGAAGGCGTTCTCTGCCTCCTCCCGATCCGGATTCCAGGCTTTGCGGCGGCGGTTGCGGAAGCGCCGCCGCCGCCCCCGCCTCCCGTGCGCGGGAGACGGTTCATTGATGACGCAAGCAAACCGACAAGGAGGAATGAACGATGCTGAAGTCTCTGTCTTCAGACAACCGGACGGCCTTCGATATCGTCAATATCGTCGCCGGTCTCGGTCTTCTGCTGTCACCCTGGTATCTCGGCTATGCGGCCGAAACCTATGCCGCATGGAATGCCTGGATCGTCGGCGCTGCCGTGACGCTGATCGCGGTTGCCGCGCTCTATGCGTTCCATCGGGTTGAGGAATGGGCCAACGTCGCGCTCGGCCTGTGGGCGGTGATCGCACCCTGGGCGCTGGGCTTCTCGGCCGCCGCCGCAGCGACGTGGGTCCACGTGATTGCCGGCCTCGTCGTCGCGGCCCTCGCCGCAGTCAGCCTGTGGCTCGGCAGCGACCGGCCGTATTCAGCGGCATGACGTCATGCCCGGCCCGGCCCCGTGCCGGGCCATTTTCGCGCCTTCCCGCCCGGCCTCGGGCGGACGGAGGCACCAGCCGGCCGTCGGTCTCTTCCGTGGCAGATTTACGCAGCGCGATCACGGACCGGCGCGCTATACTGGCGCTGGACCTGAACCGTGACGGCAGCCGTCATTTTCCGGTCGTGAGGCAAATGGAGCGGCAACCATGGAGATGAACAAGAAAACGCAGTTCAACATCTGGTACTGGATCGCCGCCTTCTTCCTCCTGATGGCGTTCCAGTATTTCTTCACCACCGCCACCCAGGTGGCGCAGATTCCCTACAGCCAGTTCGAGACCTACCTTGACGAGGGCAGGATAGCGGAGGTGGCGGTATCGGACCGCTTCATCCAGGGAACCTTCAAGCAGCCGGTCGACGGCCGGCCGATGTTCATCACCACCCGCGTCGAGCCCGACCTCGCACGTCAGCTTCAGGAGCGCGGCGTGGTCGTCACCGGGCAGATCGAAAGCACCTTCCTGCGCGACCTGCTGTCCTGGGTCGTGCCCGTCCTCCTTATCGTCGGCATCTGGATGTTCGCGCTGAAGCGCATGGGCGGCGGCATCGGCGGCGGGCTCATGCAGATCGGCAAGTCGAAGGCGAAGGTCTACGTCCAGTCCGACACCGGCGTCACCTTCAAGGACGTCGCCGGCGTCGACGAGGCCAAGGACGAGTTGAAGGAGATTGTCGACTTCCTCAAGGATCCGCAAGGCTACGGCCGGCTGGGCGGGCGCATGCCAAAGGGCGTGCTGCTGGTCGGCCCGCCGGGCACCGGCAAGACGCTGCTGGCAAGGGCCGTGGCGGGCGAGGCCGGTGTGCCGTTCTTCTCCATCTCAGGCTCCGAGTTCGTGGAAATGTTCGTCGGCGTCGGCGCAGCGCGCGTGCGCGACCTCTTCGAGCAGGCCCGGGCCAAGGCGCCGGCCATCATCTTCATCGACGAGCTGGACGCGCTCGGCCGCGCCCGCGGCATCGGCCCGATGGCCGGCGGCCACGACGAGAAGGAGCAGACGCTCAACCAGCTCCTTGTCGAACTGGACGGCTTCGATCCCTCGACCGGCCTCGTGCTGCTCGCCGCCACGAACCGGCCGGAAATCCTCGACCCGGCGCTGCTGCGCGCCGGCCGCTTCGACCGGCAGGTTCTCGTCGACCGGCCGGACAGAAAGGGCCGCGTGCAGATCCTGAACGTGCACCTGAAGAAGGCGAAGCTCGCGCCGGACGTCGAGCCGGAAAAGATCGCGGCGCTGACCCCCGGCTTCACGGGGGCGGACCTCGCCAATCTCGTCAACGAGGCGACGCTGCTCGCCACCCGCCGCAAGGCCGACGCGGTGACGATGGAGGATTTCAACAATGCGGTGGAGCGCATCGTGGCGGGTCTCGAAAAGCGCAACCGGCTGCTCAACTCGAAGGAGCGCGAGATCGTCGCCTATCACGAGATGGGGCACGCGCTGGTGGCGATGGCGCTGCCGGGCGTCGATCCGGTCCACAAGGTCTCGATCATCCCGCGCGGTATCGGCGCGCTGGGCTACACCATCCAGCGGCCGACGGAGGACCGTTTCCTGATGACGCTGGAGGAGCTGGAGAACAAGATGGCGGTGCTCCTCGGCGGCCGCGCGGCGGAAAAGATCGTGTTCGGCCATCTGTCCACCGGCGCCGCGGACGACCTCGCCAAGGTCACCGACATCGCCCGTGCCATCGTCACGCGCTACGGCATGTCGGAGAGGCTCGGCCATATCGCACTGGAGAAGGACCGGCGCTCGTTCCTCGCCACCGACCAGCCCTACTATGGCCCGCAGGAACGCACCTATTCCGACGAGACGGCCGCCGCCGTCGACAAGGAGGTGCGCCGGATCGTCGACGAGACGTTCGAGCGGACCGTCGGCCTGCTGGCGGAACGCCGGGACGTGCTCGAGCGCACCGCCCGCCGCCTGCTGGAGAAGGAGACCCTGGACGAACGGGAAATCCGGCAGCTCGTCGGCGAGCCGGAAGGTTCGGCCGCCCCGGGCGAAGCCGCGCAGGCAGCATCCCGCCCGGCCGTATCGGCCCTGGATCATTCGAGGACGTGACCTCGATGCCTCGCCGGGTCCGCCGGAGCGGCGGACATCCGGCCGACCGCCGGCCTGCCGCCCGCATTTGGCTGCCCTCACCTCCCCGATGGGCCCAGCGTCACCCTGAGGGCGAAATCCACGAGCCTGCCGAAGGGCGCGCGCAGCAGGCCGGGCAGGTTCCAGCGGCCCTGGACGAACACGCCCTTCGCGTGGCTCATGGCGCGGAACCCCTCGATGCCGTGATAGGCGCCCATGCCGCTCGGGCCGATGCCGCCGAACGGCAGGTCGTCCTGCGCCACATGGATCATCGTGTTGTTGATGCCGGCATTGCCGGACGTGGTGAGCCTCAGCAGCTTCGCGCGGTCGGCGCCCTCGCCGCCGAAATAGTAAAGCGCCAGCGGGCGGGGCCGCGCGTTCACATGGCCGATGGCCTCGTCGATCGTGCGATAGGTCCGCACCGGCAGGAGCGGACCGAAAATCTCCTCCTGCATGATCGCGGCTTCGTCGCCCGCGCCGACGACGAGCGTGGGCGCAAGCGTACGCGGCCTTGCGGCGGCGGTCTCCGGCCGTATCCCGGCCTCGACGACCCGCGCGCCGCGGGCTCTCGCATCCTCGATGAGGCCCTTGAGGCGGTCGTAGTGGCGGTCGTTGACGATCGAGGTGTAGTCGGGACTGTCCGGCCCATCGGGATAGGCGCGCGCCACGGCCGCGTCGTACAGTTTGACGAAGGCTTCGAGGTCGTCCTCGTGCACCAGCGCATAATCCGGTGCGACGCAGGTCTGCCCGGCGTTCGAAAGCTTGCCGAAGACGATGCTGCCCATCGTCCGGTCGTCGACATGGCCGCGCTCGACGATGACCGGGCTCTTGCCGCCGAGCTCCAGCGTCACCGGCACGAGATTGTCGCTCGCCGCCTTCATGACCTTGCGGCCGACCGCCGTGCTGCCGGTGAAGAGCAGGTGATCGAAGGGCAGCCCGCTGAAAGCGGCGCCGACCTCGGGGCCGCCGAGCACGACGGCGACCTCCTCCGGCGCAAAGACGGCCTCCAGCATGCGGCGGATCACCTCGCTGGTTCGCGGCGTCAGCTCCGAGGGCTTCAGCATGGCGCGGTTGCCCGCCGCAATCGCGGTGGCGAGCGGAATGATCGTCAGGGAGAACGGATAGTTCCACGGCGCCATCACCCCGACGACGCCCTTGGGCTGATAGTCCACATAGGCCCGGCCGGCCCGGTAGAAGAGGCCGACATGCCGGCGCTCGGGCTTCATGAACCGGCGCAGGTTGCGCGCAAGGTAGTCGATCGACTGGATGACGCCGAAGAGCTCCATGAGGTCGGTCTCATGGCGGGAGCGGTGGCCGAAATCCGCGCTGATCGCCTCCTGGATCGCTGCCCTGTGCGCAAGAACGGCGGCGCGCAGCCTGGCCAGCCGGTCCTTGCGGTCGCGGAAGGACGGCGGCCCGTCCTTCAGGAAGGCGCTGCGCTGGCGATCGAGGACTTCGGCCATATCGGCGTTTTGATCGGGCTGCACGTGGAGGGTCATGGCATCTCACGAAGGCGTTGGGCACCGGGCGGCGCTTGCAGGATAGCATGGCGGTGCGCCGGGCCCTTCGGCCCGGCGCGCGGAAATCATCCGCGAATGAACGCCAGGAGGTCGGCATTGATCACGTCGGCATTCACCGTGTGCATGCCGTGCGAGAAGCCCGGATAGATCTTCAGCGTGCTGTTGGCGAGCAGCTTGTCCTGAAGGATGGCGGCGTTCTCGTAGGGGACGACCTGGTCGTCATCGCCCTGCAGGACGAGCGTCGGCACGGTGATGGCCTTCAGGTCTTCCGTCTGGTCGGTTTCGGAAAAGGCCTTGATGCCTTCGTAATGGGCCTTGGCGCTGCCCATCATGCCCTGGCGCCACCAGTTCTGGATGATCCCCTGCGAGACCTCGGCGCCGGGGCGGTTGTAGCCGTAGAAGGGGCCGGACGGCACGTCGAGATAGAACTGCGCGCGGTTGGCCGCCAGCGAAGCCCGGAAACCGTCGAACACGTCGATCGGCGTGCCGCCGGGATTGTCGCCGGTCTTGACCATCAGCGGCGGAACGGCGCTGACGAGGACCGCCTTGGCGACCCGGCCCTGGGGCTGGCCGTATTTCGCCACATAGCGGGCAACCTGGCCGCCGCCGGTGGAATGGCCGACATGGACGGCATTCTTCAGGTCGAGGTGCTCGACCACCGCCGAGGCATCGGCCGCGTAGTGGTCCATGTCGTGGCCCTCGCTCACCTGGCTCGACCGGCCATGGCCACGCCGGTCATGCGCGACGACGCGGAACCCCTCGGCCAGGAAGAACAGCATCTGCGCGTCCCAGTCGTCGGCGCTGAGGGGCCACCCGTGGTGGAAAACGATGGGTTGCGCGTCCTTCGGGCCCCAATCCTTGAAGAAGATGTTGGTCCCGTCCTGTGTCGTTACGAACGTCATGGTCTCGTCTCCCTTTCGTGTGTTGAAAGATCTGTTTTCAACCTTTGCCGTGATGGCGAAGGAGGCTGCATGCCCCGTCACCCCGGGGCAGGATCGAACGCCTTCAGCCGCGTCGGCATGTTCAGGACGAGTTGCGCGTCCTTGACGACATCGAGGCGCAGAATGGTGGAAACGCCGAGCCCGCCGAGGAGTTCACTCATCGGTCCGCCGCCGCGCGTGAGGCTCACATCCCGCGGGAGCAGCTTCTGGGCGAAGGAAAGGGTGTTGCTCTCAACGACGGTCTGGTGCCACTCCCCGTCGATCCTGTGGATCATCGTGTTCCTGCCCATGCGGGATTGCGGGGGGACGGTGCGCAGGGCCGGAAGCGGCGCGCGCAGCGTCAGGTCCGGTTTTCCATCGCCGGCAGCGATACTGGCCCGAACGTCCGGGCCGATGCCGACATCGATATCGGCCAGCCACTTGGGCAGCTGGTAGCCGTAGACCCCGCGCACCCGCGCGATCTCCGTCGTGACCGGCAGCGCCAGGACATGCGCGAAGAAGCTCCGGCGCCTGATAGAACCGAGCAGCTCCGGAAGGTGCGGGCCCCGCGCGCCCGGCCGGCGGACGACCACCGCGATGGAGACCTCGTCGTAGGGGTCGTTGTCGCAGACCGCATAGGAAAAGAAGGTCAGCGCCACCAGGCCGTATCCGGGAAAGGCCCGCAGCGGCTCGAGCGGCGGCGGCAGCGTCGCACGCAGCCGGTCGGCCGGCGCGAGGAACAGGAGCTGGACGCTGCTGCTGCGGTAGTAGAAGTTCGGCGCCCACGCCGGGCCTACCCTCGACGCGACCTTCTGCTTGGGGATGCGGCGGAAGAAGTCGATGTTTCCGGCCGCGGGATCGCGCGCCACCTCGTCGAGGTCGGGGTTCATCCGGAAGCGGTCATAGTAGCCTCCGGCGGGGACGCTGACCTTCTGGCCACCGAACTCCACCTCGGCGAATCGGTCATGCTCATGCATATGCTGCGCCCTCACTGACTGGCGGATGACCATCGACGGTCATCATGGTAAGGTTAAACCCGACTTTAAGGTCAAGCATCGAAATCGACCCACGGCGTCGCGCGCTCATGCGGCCGCCGCCCGCGTCCCCATCCAGCGGCGATAGCGGCGGGCACGGCGTTTCGCGTCCAGCTGCGACAGGATCAGCGCCCAGACCGGGGAGACGCCAGGCGCCGTGCGTCGCCGGTCGCTGAGGCGCGCCAGCTGATAGCGGACGGCCGCCATATGGGCCGACGAGGCCACCGGCTTGTTCTTCCAGGTGATCGGCTTCAGCGCCGGCGCGTCGTTCCGGCCCTGCTTCCAGCGGCGGGGCAGGTCCGGCTCGATCGCCAGCGCCGTGGCCATGCCCGCCATCGCGACGCCGCTCTCGATCACCTTTTCCGCGACCTCGCGGCGACGGATGCCGCCCGTCACCATGAGCGGCATGGTGGCGACCCTGGCGATGTCGCGGGCGAAATCGAGGAAATAGGCCTCGCGCGCCAGCGTGCGCTCGTCGCGTGCCGCCCCCATCATCGCCGGCGCCTCGTAGCTGCCGCCGGACAATTCGACGAGGTCGACGCCGAGCGGCGCCAGCATGGCGACCACGGCCTGTGCATCCTCGGGCGAGAAGCCGCCGCGCTGGAAATCGGCCGAGTTGAGCTTGACCGCGACCGCAAAGCCCGGCGTGACGGCGGCCCTTATGCCGCGCACGATGTCGAGCAGCAGCCGTGCCCGGTTCTCCAGGCTTCCGCCCCAGCGGTCCTGCCGGCGGTTGGTGAGCGGCGAGAGGAACTGGCTGAGGAGATAGCCATGCGCCGCATGGACCTCGACGCCGGTGAAGCCTGCGCGCTCGGCAAGAACGGCGGTCTCGACGAAACGGCGCTCGACATCGGCGATGTCGGCCGCCGTCATCGCGCGCGGCACGGCAAACCGCTTCGACTGCGCCCCGAGATCGAGAGGAATCGCGGAGGGAGCAATGGTCTCCTGGCCGAGCCCGGCCGGCATCTGCCTGCCGGGGTGGTTGATCTGCATCCAGACCTGCCCGCCCTTTGCGCGCGAGGCCTCCGCCCAGGCCCGGAAGCGGTCGAGGTGGCGCCCGTCCTCCAGCACCACGCCGCCGGGGCCGGTCATGGCGCGGGCATCGACCATGACGTTCCCGGTGATGATCAGGCCCGCCTCGCCTTCGGCCCAGGCGCGGTAGATGCGGATCAGCCCCTCGGAGGGCGCATGGTCATCGTCGGCCATGTTCTCTTCCATCGCGGCCTTGGCGATGCGGTTCGGGATAGTCGCGCCGTTGGGCAGCGCCAGCGGGGAAAACAGGGTCATGGGAGGTCTCCAAATTAGATTTGGACAAACCATAACGTTTAAGCTAACTTTAGGGTCAAGCGGTCTTTTGAAGGAATTTTTGCAGATGAATATCGGCGAACTGGCAAAGCGCACGGGGCTGACGAACTCGCGCATCCGCTTCTATGAAAGCGCAGGGCTCCTGAAGACGGTCGACCGCCGGCCGAACGGCTACCGGACCTATCCGCCGGAGGCGGTGCTCGTGCTCGAACTGATCACCACCGCGCAGGCCGCCGGCTTCAGCCTCGATGAGATCCGCACCCTGCTGCCGCCCGATCTGGATCGTTGGGACCATGGCACCCTGGTCGAGGCGCTCCGCCGCAAGGTGGCGGATATCGAGGCGCTGGAGGCCCGGCTGGCCCAGAGCAAGGCGCAGCTCGTCGCGCTCCTCAAGGACATAGAGGCAAAGCCCGGCGACATGGACTGCGCCGCCAATGCGCGCCGGGTTCTCTCCCGCATGCTTGGCAAGGAGCTGGAGAGCCCGACCCTGGAGGCCGACGATACGAGGCTTCTCGGCAAGACGAGCCGCCGGCGCTCCGCCAAAACGGGCTAGGCGGATGAGGACGCTTGCATTTGTGGAGTGTGAATGCGGTTGCGGCCACCGGGCGCGGCTGGATCGCGGCGACGTCATGGCGCACACGCGAACCGAGCTCGACCTTGCCTCCGCCGTCGCGCTCGTCGAGAAGCTGCGGTGCTCGCAATGCCGGCAGCTGGTGAAGCGGCTCTACGACGACAAGGGCCGGCTGGTCTACGACCGCGACAACATCGTCAGGTGCGCGGCGTGCGATGCCGTCATCCCGCTTTCGCGCATTGCCGCAGCCCCCGGAACGCGGCTCTGCCTGGCCTGCGCGCGCGACGGCGAGGCCCCGCCGGTCGCCCCGCCCCACCCGACGCCGCCGTCCTCCCAGCGCAAATGCCCGCGATGCGGCGGCGCCACGGTCATGCGCCAGAACGAGCAGGACCGCTCCTGGTTCGTGGGCTGCCAGTCCTTTCCGCAATGCCGGTGGACGGCGGAGGTTGAAACATAACCGCTGCCGCCCGCAGCGCCGCCGAGCATGCCGCGACAGGTCCTCCCGTCACGAAGTCGGTATCGTGCCGCCGTCCATGACGAATTCCGTGCCCGTCGCCGCGCCGGCGCGCGGGGAGGCGACGAAGGCGACGAGATCGGCAACCTCCGCCGGCCTGGCGGGTCGGCCGAGCGGAATGCCGCCGAGGGAATTCATGATGATCCGCTTGCCGCCCTCATAGTCGGTGCCCTCCTGTTCGGCGAGGCGCGCGGCCATCGCCACCGCGGCCTCGGTCTCCACCCAGCCGGGAGAAACCCTAACCACACGCACTCCCTTCGGCGCGACCTCCTTCGACAGGCTCTTGCTGTAGGTCGAAAGGGCGGCCTTCGCCGCCGCATAGGCGGTCGTGGATTCGGGAAGCGGCAAGCGGCTCTGGATCGAGGTGACATGCACGACCACGCCCGCGCCTTGGGCGATCATTCCCGGCAGGAGCGCGCGGTCGATGCGGACGGCCGGCATGAGGTTCCAGCTCAGCTCCCTCATCCATTCCGCATCGTCCAGCGCCGCGAACCCGCCGCCGGGCGCAGACGAACCGCCCACCACATGCACGATGATGTCCGCGCCGCCGAGACGACCGACGACGCCTGAGGCCACATCGGCGCAGCCTTCGGCCGTTGTGAGATCGGCGGCGATGAAGTGAACGTCCGCCACGGAATCCGCCGGCACGGCGCGCGCGGTCGTCACCACGCGCGCACCGGCCTCGCGCAGCGCCTCGACCACGGCCGCGCCGATGCCCTTCGTTCCGCCCGTCACCAGGGCGCGCTTGCCCCTCAAGCCGAGATCGAAGCTCATGGCGCAATCTCCAGCCGCGCGATCTTCCCGCCGTCCAGAACGAACGCATAGCGCAGATCGACCGGACTGCCGGGGAAGTCCCCCGAGACATGCGCCGTCACCACGGTTTGATCGCCTTCCTTGGCGACCGCAACGGGATCGGCGGTGTAGCGGAACTTCGCGGACGCTTCGCCCTTCCATCGGCGGATGGCATCGCGGCCCCTGTGGGTCCGGCGCTCGTCCGTGACGACGGCGTTTTCGGTGAAGCAAAGGGCGACGGCATCGCCATCGTTCTGATCGGCGGCGAAATAGGCCGCGACCGGTTCCGGCAGGGTGATCGGCATAACGGTTCTCCGATTTGTGTTGTCTCGGGGCATAAATCGCCCTACCCTGCACAAATGACAAGAACGGACAAAAAAGTAAGGTACTCACCTGAAGGTAAGCAATCCCGGGGCCATACGCGCGAGACGGCGGCCGAAGGCGTCGAAAACGTGCTGAAGCTGCTCGAAGGCCGGTGGAAGCTGATCATCCTGTTCCACCTGTTCGGCGGCAACGTCATGCGGTTCTCCGACCTCGAGCGGGCGATACCGGCCGTGTCGCAGAAGATGCTGATCCAGCAGCTTCGCCAGATGGAGAGCGACGGCATCGTGCGCCGTATCGTCCACCACCAGGTGCCGCCCAAGGTGGAATATTGCCTGACGGAATGGGGCCAGGCATTGTGCCCGGCGCTCGATGCGCTGCTGGCCTGGGCCGCACGGCGGGAGGAAGCGGTCCGCCCGCCCGCCGCCGTCACCCGTCGGTCGAAACGGTAACGGATTTCCATGCCTCGATCTCCTGCTCGAGGCGTTCGATCCTCTCCGACACAAGCCGGAGAGCGTCGCTGCCGAGCAGGAGCTGCGGCGGAGGGTCATCGGAATCGATCAGGTCCAGGACGGCTGCCGCGAGCCGGTCGGGATCGCCAAGCTGCTTGCCGCTTTTGGCCTGCCGCGCCTGCCGGATGGGATCGAACAGCGCATCGTAGTCCGGGATAGAACGCCCGGTCCTGACCATCGAGCGCCCGGCCCAGTCCGTCCGGAAGGAGCCGGGGCATAGCGCCGTCACATGCACGCCGAACGGCGCCATCTCCGCGCGCATGACCTCGGAAATGCCCTGGAGGGCGAACTTGCTTCCGCAGTAATAGGCGATGCCGGGCATCGTGATCATGCCGCCCATCGAGGTCACGTTCACGATGAAGCCGCGGCGCCTCTCGCGGAAGCGCGGCAGGAAGGCCTTGGCGACCGCGACTGCGCCGAAGACGTTCACGTCGAACTGGCGCCGCATCTCTTCGAGGGGCGATTCCTCAAGGATCCCCTCGTGGCCGTAGCCGGCATTGTTGATCAGCACATCGACCGGGCCATGATCCTCCTCGGCCTTCCGGACGACCTCGGCTATCCGCTCGAATTCCGTCACGTCGCACAGGACCGGGTGCACCGCCGGCAGGCGTTCCGCCAGATCGGCCCGCGACCGCTGCGAGCGGACGGTGCCGACGACCTTGTGGCCCTTGCGGCTTGCGGCCGCCGCGATTGCGAAGCCGAAGCCGGAATTCGCGCCGGTGATGAAGAAGGTCCTGGATGGCATGCTGGCGTTCTCCTGTTGATCGCTCGATGCCTTTGACCGATACTATTCAGGCAGGCAGGCATCGATTGCCGAAACTCTGAATTTCTTGCCAGATCCTATGAACAGGAAAAAAGAACCGCCGAAGCGCCGCGAGCTCGTGGAACTGGCCGGCCATCTCGCTCCCCGTCCGGGATACAATCCGACGCCGCTTCCTGGCGTGCGCATCCTCAGGACCGAGGCGGTGCTTCACGACGTTCCCGTGCTCTACAAGCCGGGCGCGGTTTTCGTCTTGCAGGGCCGCAAGCGGGGCATGCTTGAAGGCGAGGTCTACCTCTATGACGAGGAGCACTATCTGGCCGTGTCGGTGCCGGTTCCGTTCCGGATGGAATCCGTGGCGAGCCCCGAACGCCCCCTTCTTGCCGTCTATGTCGAGTTCGACATGCGGCTGGCCGCCGAAATCGTGGAGCAAGCAGGCGCCCGCGAGGTCTCCGGCAGGGTCAAAAGCCTGGTGTCGAGCAGAATGGAGCCGGCCATCGAGGATGTCGTGCTGAGGCTGCTGCGCACGCTGCACGATCCTGTCGAGCTTGCGGTCCTGGGCGCCGGCATCCTGCGCGAGCTGCATTACCGGGTGCTGGTCGGCCCGCAAGGCGGCGCGATGATCGCGGCCCTGCAACAGCGCGGGCCTTCGGGGAGGATCGTGCAAAGCATCGCCCGGCTGCGCGAGAATTACGGTTCGCCGATCTCGGTCGCCGCTCTGGCGAGCGAAGCGGGCATGAGCGTCCCCTCCTACCACGTCCATTTCAAGGCTTTGACCGGCAGCACGCCGATACAATACGTGAAGGCCATGCGGCTCCACGAGGCACGGCTGATGATCGCGCGCCGGGACAGGACGATCGCCGAGGTCGCGGCATCGATCGGCTATGCCAGCCCCGCCCAGTTCAGCCGCGACTTCAAGCGGCACTTCCGGCGCACGGCTTCCGAAGAGGCCGAATGGGTCCGCCGGCATCTCGGCGAGATTGCCTGAGCGCCCTCTCCCCAGCCCGGCTCCACGCCCTTGACGATCTTCCTACTAGAAGGTAGACAGACGTCATGAGCAATCTTTCGACGACTTCCGAAGAAATCCTGGCTTCGGCGCAAAAGCTGATCGTGGCCGGCGGCTATAATGGATTCAGCTATGCGGACATCGCAGCCGTGGTGGGAATACGCAAGGCCAGCATCCATCACCATTTCCCGAGCAAGGCGGATCTGGTGCGGACGCTTGTGCTGCGTTACCGCGAAAATGCCGAAGCCGGGATGGCCGAGCTCGAGCGCAACGTGCCCGAACCGTTCGAGCTCATTCAGGCTTACACGGGCCATTGGGCCAGGTGCATCGAAGATGCAAGCTTGCCGTTCTGCGTATGCGCAATGCTGGCCAGCGAGCTTCCGGCGCTTCCGAACGAAGTGGCCGCGGAGGTGCGGGCATTCTTTCGGTCTCTCTCGACATGGCTGGCGTCCGTCATGGAACGCGGCCAGCAGCGAGGCTCCTTGACCGTTTCCGGTTCGGCACGGGTGGAGGCGGAAGCGTTCATGGCGACTGTCCATGGCGCGATGCTATCGGCCCGCGCTTACGGAACGCCTGCTGTCTTCGCCACCATCCTCGGCCCGACCCTGCAGAGACTGAAACCGCAGTGACTCCAGCGCCGGGCGCCTGAACCGCGCCGAGCAAGGCTTGCTCACTGCACCACGAAAACCTACCGATTAGTAGGTAGATAACACTCTCGACACAACGGAGATCAAGATGTTTGGAATCTCGCCGCTCGGCTGGGTACATACGCTCGGCAGCTTGCCCGCCATTCCGCTGGCCATCTACATGTTTGCGCGTCACGGAAGGATCGTCCCACGGTCGGCGCCCGGCCTCGCTTATTTCGTCTCGATGATGATCGGCGCGGTCACGGTGTTCCTCGTCGCGCATCAGCCGGTGAGCTATGGGGTTGGTGCGGCAACGATCCTGCTGCTGCTCGCCGGATACGGCGTCGGTCTCATTCCGAGCCTCGGGCGTGCGGGCACCTATATCGAGACGGTCTTCCTCAGCCTGACGGCGTTCCTGCTGATGTTGCCGACCGTCACCGAAATCCTGCGCCGGGTTCCGGACGGCCATCCCTTCGTCACCGATCTGAACTCGCCGCTTCTCCTCGGCGCGCAAGCCGGTCTCCTCGTCATCCTCATCGTCGGCCTGACTTTCCAGATCGTCCATCTGCGCAGGCAAGGCAGGCTCGCCGCATCCGCCTCGCCCGCCGGCAATACCCGATGAATGCCCGCTCGCCCGTCAGGCCGCCAGTCTTTCGCCCGACGACAGGTGGGAACGGACCGCGCTGTTGAGCTGGCCGAGCGTCGCAAACCGGCGCTGGTCGAGCTCGAAGACGTGGAACTTGACGGCGATGAAGCGCAGCAGCCCCTCCTCGGGCACCGCGATGCCGACGGGCACGCCCGCATATTCAATAACTTGCTTGCTCATGACGTCGCACTTCGAATCCTGTTGCCGAAACGCCCGCAGCGGGCTCAAGAATCACATTCAGCGCAAAACGAAGGGCAACACGACTGGCTGGAAGCACCGCGGATGTCGACCACGGGCGTCAAAGCGGAATGGCTCATCCTGTCTGCTCCGTCTCATCCGGGTTAATAGCCTATAATTTTTATATACTATTTCCCCTTCCCGACCTCAACCGAAATTCGCTGGGGATTAGAAGAAAAAACCAACTCAACTGCCTACATCGGACTAAGAAGAAAAATATTTCCCGTATCGGGGCAATCTTCGCATGCTGATTCAGTTTCGGCGCCGGGTTCCGGCCTGTCATGCGAAGAACCGGTTGCCCGGCCGCGGCAGGCCCAGGTGATCGCGCAGCGTCGTGCCTTCATAATCCTTCCTGAAAAGGCCTCGACGCTGGAGCTCCGGCACGAGCTTCCCCACGACATCGTCGAGGCCCTGCGGCAAATAGGGGAACACGACGTTGAATCCGTCGGAGCCCTCCCCGTCCAGCCATGCCGCCATTTCGTCGGCGACGGTTTGCGCCGTTCCGACAAAGGCAAGGCCGGCATATCCGCCGTAACGCTGCGCCAGTTGCCGGACGGTCAGCCCTTCCTCCTCGGCGAGCTTCAAGACCTGCGCCCGGCTCGATTTGCTGGCATTCGTCTCTGGGATGGCAGGCAGAGGCGCATCGGGATCGAAAGCCGACACGTCGTGCCCGAGCGCGATGGACAGCGATGCGATCGCGCTTTCATAGTGCACCAGGCTGTCGAGCTTGAAGCGCTTGGCGCGTGCCTCCTCGATCGTATCCCCGATGACAACGAACGCTGCCGGCAGGATCTTGAGGCTGTCTCGCGGGCGGCCGAGGGCGGCGAGCCGGCCCTTGATGTCGGCGTAAAGGGCCTTGCCGGCAGCCAGATCGCGCGGCGAACAGAAGACGGCTTCGGCCGTCTCCGCCGCCAGCTGCCTGCCGGGCTCGGACTGGCCGGCCTGCACGATGACTGGCCATCCCTGAGGCGGCCGGGCGATGTTGAGCGGCCCGCGCACCTTGATCTGCGGGCCCTTATGGTTAAGGACATGCAGGCGCTCGGGGTCGAAGAAGATTCCGCTTTCGACGTCCCTTATGAAGGCGTCGTCGGCAAAGCTGTCCCACAGGCCCGTCACCACGTCGAAGAACTCGCGCGCCCGCACATAGCGCTCGCCATGCTCCAGATGATCGTCCAGCCCGAAGTTTCGGGCCGCGTCCGGGTTGGCGGTGGTGACGATGTTCCATCCGGCCCGGCCGCCGCTGATGTGATCGAGCGAGGCGAAGCGGCGGGCGATATGATAGGGCTGGTCGAAGGTCGTCGATGCCGTCGCCACGAGACCGATGCGCTCCGTGACCGCCGCGAGCGCCGACAGGAGCGTGAAGGGCTCGAACGAGGTGACGGTATGGCTGCGGCGCAGCGCCTCGACCGGCATGTTCAGCACGGCGAGATGATCCGCCATGAAGAACGCGTCGAACTTCGCCGCTTCCAGCCTCAGCGCGAAGGACTTCAGATGGCGGAAATTGAAGTTCGCGTCCGGATAGGAACCCGGATAGCGCCATGCGCCGGTGTGAAGGCTGACCGGCCGCATGAAGGCCCCCAGATGCAGTTGCTTCTTCGGCATATCCTACCTCGCGGACAATTCCGCCCGTGCCAGAGCATTTCCGGCCGAAGCGGGCATCGCCGCCGCCGTAATCGAACCGCAAGGACCGGCCACCCTGGCTATCGACGGCCAGCGTAGCGTTCGCGGCCCTCAAAGACAGAAATTCTATCTTTTTTGCGTATTTCAAAGCGGAATACTGTTCCCCTCTTGCTTGAGTGGGCCGCCCTTTGAGACCGCCCGTCCCGGCGGCCTCCTCAGGAATAATTTTCTTTTCCCGGCCGGCACTTCGCAAAGCCGGTGCTTGTGACGCGGCGTCCGACACAAGCAAATAGGTGCAAGATCGCAAGCCGGCCAACACCCATGCCCCTGCTCGAAGCTCAAGCCCTTTCCCGATCGTTCGGATCGACGCGGGCGCTTGTCGATATGTCCCTGACCATCGACAGCGGCGAGATCGTGGCGCTGATGGGCGCCAACGGCGCGGGCAAATCGACCTTCGTCAAGATCCTGTCGGGCATCCTGACGGCCGATTCCGGCTCCGTGACGTTCAAGGGGCGTCCCTATATCGCGGCGACACCCTCCGAAGCCGCCGCCGGCGGCATCGTGACGGTGCACCAGTCGACGGATCTCGTCGGAATCCCGGGGCTCACCGTCGGCGATGCCTTGCTGCTCAACCGCTTCGTCGACCCGCGCCGGCCCTTTTTCGTTTCCCGCGCCAGCGTACGCCGGGAGGCAGAGGCGATGCTGCGCGAGGCGGGCTTCGAGCTGCCGGTCGAGCGCGACTTCGCCGAGCTGTCCGCGGCCGATCGCCAGCTCGTCGCCATCGCCCGGGCGCTCGCCAACAAGGCGGAGCTCCTCATCCTCGACGAACCGACGGCAAGCCTGTCCGCCGTCGAGTCGCGCAGGCTCTACGGCACCCTGCGCGAGCTGAAGAGCCGCGGCATCGCCATCCTCTACATCTCCCACCGCACGGCCGATCTCGAAGCGCTGGCCGACCGGGTTGCCGTGCTGCGCGGGGGGCGCATCGTGCAGACGTTCGGCCGCCCGGTCGACTTCACGGCGGCGATCGAGACGATGATCGGCCGCCCGCTCGCCTCGGCCCGCCCGGATGCGCGGCGCGGCGAAGGCGGGCCCGTCCTGGAGCTTTCCGGCGCCCGGCTGCTTGCCGGCAGCGAGCCGTTCGACCTGGCCTTGCGGCGCGGCGAGGTCGTCGCGATCACCGGCGTGCTCGGGGCCGGCAAGAGCCGGCTCTTGTCGGCGATCTTCGGCCACGGCCGGCTCGCGGGCGGCACGATGCGTCTGGAAGGCCGGCCCTATGCGCCTTCCAGCCCGCGCGAGGCGATCGAGGCCGGCGTCGCGATGGCCGGCGAGGACCGGCACCGCGCCTCCCTGATGCCGGGGGGCTGGCCCGGCGAATCCATCGCCGCGACGATCAGCCTGCCGCATCTTTCCCGCTGGTATCCTTCCGGCCTCGTCGGGCGGCGCAAGGAGCGCGCCCGGGCGGAGGATGCGATCGCAAGGCTCGGCATCAGGGCGTCCGGTCCGGCCGCGTCCGTCTGGACCCTGTCCGGCGGCAACCAGCAGAAGGTCGTGCTCGCCCGCTGGGAAGTCGAGCCCGGCAAGGTGCTCCTGCTCGACGAACCGTTCCAGGGCGTCGACGTCGGCGCGCGCCACGACATCATCGGCGCCATCCGCAGCCGCACCGACCGCGCGACCCTGATCGCCACCTCCGATCCGGAAGAGGCGATCGAGGTCGCGGACCGCGTGCTCGTCATGGACCGCCACACCATCCGCGGCGGCATGGCGCCGGAACGCAAAGAGGATCTCGCATCATGACACCGGCACGGGACGACACCGCGGCGGGGACCGGCGGGACGGCACGCGGCGAAACCCTGCGCGAGGCGCTGCGCGCCGGCGCCGTCTTCATCCTGCTCCTCTCGATGGTGATCGGCTTCACCATCGCCCAGCCGGCCTTCATCAACATCAACAACCTGATGAGCATCCTCCAGGCCGTCTCGGTCGTCGCCGTATTGGGCGCCGGCGTGACCGTTACGCTCGCCGTCGGCGGATTCGACCTGTCGATCGGGGCCGTCGCGGCCTCGGGCGTCATGGCCGCGAGCTACATCATGATCGTGTGGGGGCTCGGCGCCTTCGCAACCGTTCCCCTCGTCCTGCTGTTCGGCGCCGCCGTCGGCCTCGCCAACGCCTTCCTGATCGTTCGCCTCAAGGTGCCGGACCTGCTGGCGACACTCGCGATGATGTTCCTGCTGACCGGGCTTCAGCTGATCCCGACGGCCGGCCGGTCGATCTCGCCGGGCCTGATCCTGCCGGACGGCTCGACCGCAACGGGCCGGTACGATCCGCTCTTCCTGCTGATCGGCCGCTCCAGCCTGTTCGGCGTCGTGCCGGTGCCCGTCCTGATCATGGCGGCCGTCGCGATCGTGCTCTTCGTCCTGACCGAGCGCACGCGCATCGGACGCCTGCTCTTCGCGACGGGCGGCAACGAGCTGGCGACGCGGCTCGCAGGCGGCCCGACGGACCGGCTGAAGGCCCTCGCCTACGTCATATCCGGCACGCTCGCCGCGCTCGGCGGCATCATCGTCGCCGCCCGCGTCGGCCGCGGCGACGTCTCGTCGGGCGCCTCGCTGCTGATGGATTCCGTTGCGGCCGCCCTCATCGGCTTCGCCGTGCTCGGCCTGCGCCGGCCCAACGTCTTCGGCACCGTCGTCGGCGCGGTCTTCGTCGGCGTGCTGCTCAACGGCCTCACCATGCTGAACGCGCCCTACTACACGCAGGATTTCGTGAAGGGCGCCGTGCTCGTCGGTGCGCTCGCCCTTACCTACGGCGTGGCGCGGACGCGCCGATGATCTTTCGCCCGACCAAGTGGAGACACCCATGAGCCTGCCGACGCCCGATTTCGCCCGCAACATGAAACTGATCGGCCATTCCGACATCGGCGGACGCGGCGACGGCTTGCAGCTCATGGTCCATCGCGGCTTCGCCTATGTCGCCCATCCCTGGTCGCAGGGCTTTTCCATCGTCGACATGCGCGACCCGAAGAGGCCGGGCGATACGACCTACGTGCCTGCGCCGGCGAATACATGGAACATCCATCTGCAAACCCATGACGACCTGCTCCTGGTCATCAACGCGCTCGATCTCTTCGCGGACGTCGAGACCTTCACCGACGAGAAGGCCTATTACACGAAATCAATCGGTGAGACGGTCGCCGGTGCAAAGACGAAGCGGGCCTGGACCGCGGGCATGACGGTCTACGACATCTCGACACCGGACAGGCCGCGCAGGATCGGCCAGCTCGACGTGGACGGCGTCGGCTTCCACCGGCTCTGGTATGTCGGGGGACGCTATGCCTATGCCTCGGCGCTTCTCGACGGCTTTACCGACTACATCTTCGTGACGATCGACATGGCGGACCCCGCGAAGCCGGAGCTCGTCGGCCGCTGGTGGCTGCCCGGCATGAACAAGGCGGCCGGCGAGCACCCGCAGGCGCCCGAGGGCAAGCGCTATGCGCTGCACCACGCGCTCGTCCACGGCGATACCGCCTATGCCTGCTGGCGCGACGGCGGGCTGACGCTGCTCGACATCAAGGACCACGCGGCGCCGAAGCTCATCAAGCACCACAACTGGTCGCCGCCCTATGGCGGCGGCACGCATTCACCCCTGCCGCTCGTCGAGCGCGGCCTGCTGGTCGTCGCCGACGAGGCGGTGCTGGACAACGAGGAGGACGGGCGCAAGCACACCTGGGTCTTCGACATCCGCGAGCCGTCGAACCCGATCAGCATCGCGACATTCCCGACCCCGGACGAGATCGACTACACGCGGAAAGGCGGCCACTTCGGCCCGCATAACCTGCACGAGAACCGGCCGGGCAGCTTCGTCTCGGACACGCTGGTCTTCGCCACCTGGCAGAATGCCGGCATCCGCGCCTTCGACATTTCCGATCCTTACCGCCCGGTCGAGACCGGCGCGCTGGTGCCCGCCGCGCCGAAGGCCATGCTCGACAAGCGCCCCGGCCGGCCGCGGGTCATCCAGTCGGCCGACGTCTTCGTCGATGCGAAGGGCCTGATCTACGCGACCGATTACAATGCCGGCCTGGAAATCATCGAATACGGCGGCTGACCGGACCGGCCGCATTCTCCGAGCGAAAGACAGGACCGCAGCAAATTATTCCGCTTTGCCCGCCGCAAATGGAAGAGCATGATTATCAATATATTCTATAGATTTTATTATTTCCGGACCGTGTAGTGCGGGGCCGCAGACAGGTTCCGCGCGGCCTTTCGGGGGATATGACATGCGACAGGCGATCAGGACTTTCACGGCCGCGGGCGCGGCGGCATTTTTCGGCATCGCCGGCATCGGTCTTTCGGGCGCATCTGCCGAAGGGCTTTCCGGCGCTCCCTCGCCCTTCGACAAGGGCGGCGTCAAGGTGGCCCTCATCTCCTACATCTCGGCAGGCGATTTCTTCCAGGCCTACCAGGCCGGCGCGGAAGCGCAGGCAAAGGCGCTCGGCATCGATCTCCGCGTCTTTCCCGGCCGGCAGAACGCCGCCGAACAACGCGACCAGGTCGAGCAGGCGATCAACCTCGGCGTCGAGGGCATCATCATCGACCACGGCCAGCCGGAATCCCTGACGGACGTCGCCCAGAAGGCGCTCGACGCCGGCATCAAGGTCGTCGCCTTCGACGTAAACCTCGACAATCCGGCCATTCCGCAGATCGAGCAGAGCGACCACGAGCTCGCCCGCCTCGCCCTCGAACAGGCCGCCAAGGACAACGGGACCGCCTTCAATGCCGGTTACGTCTATGTCGCCGGCTTTGCACCGCTCGACCGCCGCAACGAGGTCTGGGAGAAATTCAAGGCCGACAATCCCGGCGTCGTGGAGAAGGCCCGCTTCGGCACGGTAAGCGACACGACCGCGACGAGCACGGCCGACCAGGCGAAGGCCGCGCTTACCGCCAATCCGGATATCACCGTCGTCTTTGCGCCCTATGACGAATTCGCCCGCGGCGTGAAGCTCGCCGCCGCAGACCTCGGGATTTCCGACAGGATCAAGATCTATTCCGCGGACGTCTCGACCGCCGACATCCAGGAAATCACCGAGGAAGGCAGCCCGTGGGTGGCGACCGTCGCGACCAATCCCGCCGTCGTCGGCGCCGTCTCGGTCCGCGCCGCGGCTCTGAAGATCGCCGGGGAGGACGTGCCGGCCCAGCTCCTCGTGAAGCCCGCGCTTCTCACCCAGGCAGCCCTGCGGGAAGCCGGCGTGAAGACGATCGAGGAACTCGCCGCAAAACTGCCCGCCTTCAGCGCCAGCGACGCGGCAACCGCCGACTGGATCCCCGCCAAGCTCTACTGACCGTTCCGGCAGCAGCCATGGACCGCGTTCTAGAAGTTCACCGAGAGGTTCGCCTGCGCCTTGCTGGAGCGCGAATCCCTGCCGAACTCGCCGAAATAGCTGAATGTCAGGCGGGCGGACTTTGAAAGCTTTGCGGAAATGCCGACCTGTGCCACCGCGGCGTCGCGCGGCATTCCGACGCCTTCGATGATGAAGGGCCCGCCGCCGGCGAAGGCGAGGCGCGTGGACGGCGTCACGTCACCGGCGATATGCCGCCAGCCGACCATGCCGGATATGGCGACGGGCAGGCCGTCCGTCGGCAGGTCCGCGGACCAGCGAACGCCGACCGTGGAGGCCGCTATGGCGTCCGTCCGCCCGGTTGCGGACAAGGCGGCCGCGCCGCCGCTTTCCCGGAAGGCGTCGGTGTCGAGGCTGACATAGGCCAGGTTGACGAAAGGCTGGAGCTTGACGGCATCGATCTCGAATGCCCCCGAGAAATCCGCGAAAACCTGGCTCGTCGCACTGGCATAGTCGACGGTCAGCCGATCGGTGAACGTGCCGAAGGAGATGTCCCGGCGCGACTCGGTATCGTTGCGGGAGTAGATGGCGCCGCCGGCTATGTTCACCGGGCCGATCCCGCCGAAGGCGTAGAGACCGGCGTGATAGGAATCCGTGCTTGCCTGCGATAGGTCGCTGTTGCTGTAGCCCAGCATGCCGCCGAGGCGCCACCGGTCGGAAACCGGCCCGTCCGCCCCGAACACGAAGCCGGCGGCCTGGCTGTCGATGCCCGCGGCGTTGCCGTCTCCCGACAGTGCATTCGAGGCGAGGAAGCCGGAGGTCCAGACCGTCACGTCATCGGTTTGCCGGTCAGCGCCCCGGACGATGTCCTCGAGGACAGCCTCGCGGACGAAGCGGCTCTCCCACAACAGCCCGCTCTTGAGCGATGCGTGGACCTCGCCGCTCAGTTGCGCGAACGCACTGCCCGCCGTGCCGGCATCCAGCGACAGCACGGCGCCGTAGAGCGGGTTTCCCGCTCCCAGAGCTTCGACGGCCGCCGCGGTCGCGCGGCCGTTTGCCGTTTCGGCCACATCGGAGAACAGGACGCCGTTTCGATCCAGCCGAAGATCGATGGCGGTCGTGCCGTAGGTCAACGTCGGCGACAGGAAGGCGAACCGGCTTGAAACCGTGTCGAAGGTGCCGGAGATGCTGGCGGCATTCAGGATCGTGTAGCTGGTCGTCGTATCGTAGGTGCCGGCCGCTGCCCGGATATCGAGCGTACCGCCGTCGATCGTCGCCGCGCCCAGCGCGTCCACCCTGTCGGCGAGCCCGCCGGCGTCGATCTCCACCTGATAGGTCGAACCCGTACGGAACGTCACGTCGCCGCTGACGCCGAGCGCCGCAATCCCCGGACCGGGCGCGAGCACGCCCCCGGAATCGACGACGAGCCCGCCGACGATCCCGCTGCCGGCAAGAAGCCCGCCGCCATAGACGTCGACCGTTCCCGAGACGGTTCCGTCGTTGACGAGCGAGCCGCCGGAGACCGTTGCGGAACCACCGATCGTGCCGGTGTTGGAGAATGTGCCCCCGCTGTTCACGAGGGCTGCGATCGTCCCGTCATTCGAGGCTTCGCCGGCGTTCGTGACCGTGCCGGCGGTGGCGCCGCTGTTGTTGGTGAAGCTGCCCGCGGCGCCGACATCCACGTCCGCCAACGTCGCATTGTTGACGACGCGGCCTCCGCCAACCGTCGTCCGGCCGGTGACGGTGCCGCCGCCGTTGTTCGTGAACGTGCCGGCATCGTTCTGGAGCGAGGCGACCTCGCCCGCATTCGTCACGGTGCCCGAATTGCGGATTGCGCCTGCGACGGCCCCGCTGTTGTTGACGAATGCCGCGGCCGCGGCGACGTCCGCGTCGGTGATGACGAAATTGTTGGTAACGGTCCCGCCGACGACGATCGTGTCCCCGGTAATCCGGCCGCCCGCATTGTTGGTGAAGGTGCCGGCCGTGTTGGTGAGGGAGGCCAGCGAACCGGCATTCGACGCGCTGCCCGCGTTCGTGACGGCGCCCGCGACGGCGCCGCTGGCATTCGTGAACACAGCGCCGGCACCGACTTCGACGGCATTGAGCGTCGCATTGTTCGTGACGCTGCCGCCGGTGACGGTGGTGTCGCCGATCACCTCGCCGCCGAAATTGTTGGTGAACGTCCCCGCTTCATTCCGGAGCGATGCGATCGTTCCGGCATTGGAGGCCGTGCCCGCGTTCCTGATCGCGCCGGCCGAAGCGCCGTTGTTGTTGACGAAGGAGGCCGCGGCGGCGACGTCCGCGTCGGTGATGACGAAATTGTTCGTGACGGTTCCGCCCGTCATGACCGTCTTTCCCGTCACCCTTCCGCCGGTGTTGTTGGTGAAGTTTCCTGCCGTGTTTGCCAGGCTGCCTACCGTCCCGGCGTTGGATACGGTGCCGGCATTCGTGACCGCGCCGGCCGAGGCGCCGGTATTGTTGACGAACGTCCCGCCCGTGGAGACATCGACCCCGTCGACCTCTCCATTGTTGGAGAGCGCCGTGGCGTTGCCGACCAAGACACTGTCGAGCGTGCCGTTGACGGTCACGTTCCCGGCATTGAGCATCAGGCGGCCGTTGAGGTCGCCGTCGACGGAAAGGGCGCCGCCGTTCAGGTTCACATCCGAGTTCATGACCCCGCCGGCATTGATGCCGACGCTGCCCGAACTGATCGTGCTCCCGTTCGCCGTGGTCAGGGTGCCCGTATCGGTGATGGTGACGTCGCCGCCATCGACATCCAGCGCGCCGATCGTCACGTCGTTCGTCACCTGCGGCGAGCCGGTGTCGACGACTGCCGTATCGCCCGCGCCCGGCAGGGAAGGTATCCAGTTGGATCCGTTGCTGAATTCGTTGTCCGCGCTGCCGGACCAGACGGTCTGCGCGAGGGAAGGCACGGAAAGCGCCACGGAGGCCAATGCCGTGAAAACGCCGAGACGGCGCGAGAATGCCGGGAGCAGTGGTTTCATTTTGGCACGGCCGATGCTAGCAGGCGCCCGCCATCATGGCGGGTCGTTAACGACGTCCTATCCAAGGTTGGTTAAGGAATGCTTATCCGCCGGACCACGATCGGCGAGGCCTGGCACACATCGCTTTACCCGCGCGCCCTCAAAGGCCCTTTTCGATCAGCCCTATGGCCACGACGGCGAGAACGACCAGGAAGACGCGGTCGAAAATCTTCTTGGGAAGTCTCGGGCTGATCCAGCCGCCCAGCGGCATGAAGAGCATGACCGGGATCAGCGCAAGGACGCCTTCGACGAGGAAGCTCGACTTGATGAGGCCCGCGATCAGGAAGGTGACGAACTGGACGATCGAGAAGATGAGGAACACGGACGAAATCGTGAAGACGATGGCCGTCCGGCTCATGCGGGTCGACTGCAGGAAGGGAACGATGACGGCGGCGCAAAGCCCGGTGGAGCCCTGCGCGAAGCCCCCCAGGAAGCCTGCAAGCGGCGCGAGACGGGAAGCCGACCTGTCCGCAAGCGCAAACTGTGGACTGAATATCCGCAGGCCTATATACACGAACAACATCAGCCCGAGGCCGATGTTGAGCTTGTTCGGATCTATCACATTGAGGATCCAGGTGCCGACGCTCAGGCCGACGGCGCCCGTCACGAGGCCCGGCCACAGGAACGTCGCCTCGCGCCATGCGGTCCGCGTCTGCACGGACTGGTGCAGGTTCGTGAGCAGAATCGGCAACATCAGCACGCTGATCGCGTGGGGGAGCCCCAAGAGGTAGCTGAGCACCGGGAGAGCCACCACAGGTAGCCCCAGCCCGGTGATCCCCTTGAGAAAGGCCCCGATTGCGATGGCCACGAAGACCATCGCCATCGATACGGGTTCCATGACGCTACCGCCGCCTCCAGGTCGCGCTCAATGTTTTCCGCGGACGGCCCACCTCGTCATCCTCCGTTCGATCAACGCGAAGACGACATAGGTGATGATGCCGAGGGCCGCGATGACCGCAACGCCGGCGAACATGAGCGGGACGCGGAACTGGGAGGAAGCCTGCATCATCAGGTAGCCGATGCCGTCGTTCGACGCGATGGTTTCGGCGATGACGGTGCCGACGAATGCGAGGGTGATCGAGATCTTCAGCGACGCGAAGAAATACGGCATCGCCCGCGGAAGACCGATCTTCTTGATGAGATCGAGCTTGCTGGCGCCGAGCGAGCGCAGCACATCCTCAACCTCGGGCTCCACCGTCGAAAGGCCGGTGGCCACGTTCACCGCGATCGGGAAGAAGCACAGGACGAAGGCGGTCGCGATGGCGGTCGGCTGCCCGATGCCCAGCCACAGGACGATGATCGGCACCAAGGCGACCTTCGGCACGGAATTGAAGCCGATCAGCACCGGGTACAGGCCGGAATAGGCCAACGGCACCGTACCGATGAGAATGCCCAGCAGCAGCCCGACGATCACTCCCAGCCCGAAGCCGATCATGGTGTTCGTCATGGTGAGGGTGGCGTGGTGCAGGATGATGGACTGGTACTCTCCGAAGGCGTGCACGATCGCGATGGGAGACGGCATGATGAACGATGGCACCTTGAAGAGGAAAACGGCCCCTTCCCATGCGACGAGGACGAAGATGATCACCAGCCAGGGCATGGCGAGATGGAGGACATAGCTCTTGGAGGACGTCATATCAGGCGGCCTTGATCTCATCGCGGATCTGCGCGATCTGATTGCGTATTGCGTGAACGATTTCCAGGAATGCCGGCTCGAACGTCGTTTCGATCGTCCTCGGCCTCGGCAGATCGACGCGATGCGTCGCGATGACCCGACCGGGCCGCGCGCTCATCACATAGATCACGTCGGCGAGATAGGCGGCTTCACGCAGATCGTGGGTGACAAGGATGGTCGTGAACTTCTTCTCCATCCATATGCCCTGAAGCACACCCCACAGCTCCTCGCGGGTGAAGGCATCGAGTGCGCCGAAAGGCTCGTCGAGCATCAACAGGTCCGGCTCGTGGATGAGTGCGCGGCACAGATTGGCCCTCTGCTGCATGCCGCCGGACAATTCCCAGGGGTGCCGCTCTTCAAATCCGTCCAGGTTGACCATCTTCAGCAGGCCTTTCGCCTTCTCGATATATTCCTGGCGATGAGCCGGGAGACGGCGGCGATGCGGCTGCACGATCTCGAGCGGAAGCATCACGTTGGAGAGAAGCTTGCGCCAGGGCAGCAGCGTCGGATTCTGGAACGCCATGCCGACGCATTTGAGCGGCCCGACGACGTCCTGCCCCGCGACGGTGATCTTGCCTGCCGTCGGAGGGGTGAGGCCCGTCACCAGCTTCATCAGGGACGATTTTCCGCAGCCGGACGGACCGACCACCGCGGCGAACTCCCCGCGATTGATCTCGATATCCGTTCCGTTAAGCGCAAGTACGCCGTTGCTCCCCCCGTATCGTAGATCGACACCCTCCAGCTTCACAAAATTGCTCATTCTTCGGCTCCATGTACCATGCGACACGGGTGGCTATCCTCCGCGAACGGGAGAACAGGAGATCGTGAAAGGGCGCCCAGCGCTAACTCACGACCCGATACGTGCATCGTTCAAAACAGGAAGCGCCACCCCGCCTCGACGGGGTTGGCGCAGCATCGTGAAAGCGAGCGATCAACTCAGGATTTTCAGTTCCTCGGCAGCGGGCAGGAAAGCGGCCTCGTAGAAGTCCGCAAGCTCCGGGGCCTTCTCCCAGCCGAAGCCTTCCGCCATCAGCCTGAGCCCTTTGGAAATGCGCTCGGGATCGAGGTGGCCGATACCGTTCTGCCTGACCGAATCCGTCTCGACATGCGTCTCCAGGATGAACTTGATACGCTGCAGTTCGACATCCGGCTTGAGAAGGGGTTCGCGTGCGATGGTGGCGGCGATCGCCGCCTCCGTGTCCTTGTAGGTCGCGCGCCATGCACGCGCCGTCCCCAAGGCAACGGCCTTGCACAACTCCGGGTCTTCGTCGATCACCTTCTGGCTGGCGATCAACGCGTTGCCGGGGAAGTCGAAGCCGAACTGGTCGAAGTAGAGGATGTTGATGTCCTCGCGCTTCACGCCATTCTCGATGAAGTTGAAGACCGAGGTGTAGTCGTATCCGACGACCCCGTCGACCTCCCGCTGGAGGAGCATGGTGTCGCGGATGCGGACGTCGACGGCGGTGAACTCGATCTCGTTCTCCGGGATGTCGTTAAGCTTGAGCACCACGGGCATGATCTTCGTCGCCGCCGAGTTTGCGGCAACGCCGATCTTCTTGCCCTTGAGGTCGGCAAGCGACTTTATCGTTTCCCCGCCGATCGTCATGATGCTTGCAGGGGAGTGATCCAGGATCGGCAGGATCAGCTTCGGTGTAGCATCCGGGTTGGCGACGGCGAACTCGATCAGCGTCTGGATATCGGCGTAGCCGAACTGGTGCGTTCCGGTTGCAAGCCGGCGGATGGATTCGGCCGAGCCGGACGCGCCCTCCAGATTGGCCGAGAAGCCCAGCTCCTTATATATCCCAGCCGTGTTGCCGAGAAAGAACGGGCTGTTCCCGCCGTAGATCCGGAAATCAAGCGAGAACGGGACAGTTTTTTCCTGGGCCGAAGCCATTGCGGGAAGCCCGACGGCGGCCAGAGCCGACAATTGGGCGGTTTTCACAAGAAATGATCTGCGGTTCAACATCATATTCTCCCATTTTTGTCGTTCCCTAGTTCCATATTTTCTTATTTTTAGCCTTGCCCGGAGATGGAGACCTCCGGAGTTTCCTTCAAATTGCCGCGGTGACCTGTATTTCGACGCGGCAGGCCGGATTGTTCATGTCCACGCGGCCGCAAATCCGGGCCGGCGTGTGATCCGGCGTGACCCAGCTGTCCCAGATCGCATTGAAGGCCGCGAGATCCTCGCGGCTGCTCAACCATACCTGAGCCGTAAGCGCGCGCGACTTGTCCGTTCCCGCTTCGGCAAGAAGCGCGTCGATCTTGTCGAGCACCTGCCGCGCCTGACCTTCGATGTCGAGCGAGAGATCGTCCGGCACCTGCCCAGCCGTGAAGACCAGGCCGTTATGAACAACCGCGCGGCTGCGCCGATGGTTCTGGTCGATGCGGGAAATATCGGCGTTCTTCGTCATCTCTTCGTCCTTCCTCACGCTGCACCGTAGCCGCCGCCGCCGGCAGTCTGCATCAGCACACGATCACCGGCCCTGAGGACACGCGGCAAGGTGGGATCGACACGTTTGCCGTTCACAAGCAGTTGACCGGGCTCGCCCTTTCCGCCGCCGTTCAGGCCGTGTGTGGGCGACTTGCACTGCGTCATCAGGAAGGACGTCATCACGTCGGAGGCATCCTGAAGGACCTCGAACTCGAAGCTCAGCCCGTCGCCCCCCCTGTTCCTGCCGGCACCGCCGCTGCCCTTTCTCAGTTCACGGCGCAGGACGCGGATGGGCGCCAGGCTTTCCATCATCTCCACCGGAGTATTGCCGAGGTTGGCCGGAAAGCTCGTTGCGGAAAAACCCGCGCGCCTGGCGTTGGCGCCCTGCCCCGCGTTGAGAAAGTTGACGACGGCGAACCGCTTGGACCGGTATTCGCCGGACATGGTCAGCGACGAGTTGGGCGATCCCGCGGCCCAGATGCGATCCGGCAGCACGTCTGCCCAGGCCTGGAAGACGGCGTGCGGCAGCAGGTGGCCGATCGCGCTGCGCCCACCTGAAGCCGCAGGATAGGACGGGTTGAGCAGAGAGCCCTCGGGCGCGCTCGTGGAGATCGGCACGAAGCTGCCTTCGTTGTTCGGGATGTCGGGGCAGAGGGCGGCCTTGATACCATAGACCGTATAGGCGAACGCATAGATCGGCACGACGTTCAGCGCGTAGGGAAGCTGCGGGCTCGTCCCGGCGTAGTCAATCGCGATCTCGTCCCCTTTGACGGTGAGCGCGCATTTGATGACGACGGGTTCCTCAAATCCATCATGCTGGACCTGCGAATGGTAGACGCCGTCGGGAATCTTGCGGATGGCGTCCCGCATCGCCATTTCGGACCGGCGGCGCACCTCGGCGCCCAGCTCATCGAGGTCGACGACGTCGAGCAGGCCCTTCAGGCGCTCTCCCATGGTGCGGCACCCCGCGACCTGCGCCCAGATGTCCCCCATTCCCTGCTCCGGGACCCTGATGTTCTGGGTGATCATCTCGATAAGGACATCATTGGGCCTGCCCTCGTCGAGCAGCTTCATCATCGGGATCTGGAGGCCTTCCTCGTAAATCTCGCGGCTGCTGTTGCTGCGCAGCTTGCCGCCTATGTCGGGCAGATGGGAGACGACCGCGGCAAATCCCACCAGCTTGCCCTTGTAGAACAAGGGCGTCGCGGTCGTAACGTCGTGTACGTGGCCCGAGCCCTTCCATGGGTCGTTCGTGATGAAAACATCGCCCTCGCGGATGGTCTCGGCCGGGTACTTCTCGAGGAAATGCCGGACGGTGTTGGGCAGGCAGCCGATGAAGCCGGGAAGGCTCATCGTCGACTGCGCCAGCGATCGCCCCTTGGTGTCGGTGAGGACGATCGCGAAATCGTTGCCGTCGCGAACCAGGGTCGAGAAGCAGGTCCGGACGAAAGCCGCAGAGGCTTCATCGACGATACTGATGAGCCGTTTCCAGAGAATCTCGAGTTCGATCGGGTCGAATCTCGATTCGGCTGCCGGCTTCTGGTCAGACGAGGCCGTCCTGACGCGTGCGATCGTGTTCATATCAATCGAATTCCTTGATTGTTACGGAGACGGTCAGATCGCTCAGGATCGCCACATCAGCGGCGACGGCGACGACGATGGTGGATTCACGTTCTTCGAGGATCAGCGGCCCTTGCAGGGTCGTGCCCGGCGCCGTCGAGTAGCGGTCGTAGACCGGAACCTCGGCGAACTGCTTTCGCAGGGGAAGGAAGATTTCGCGCCGGCCCGCGGGAACTGCCTTGAGCCGGTCATCGCCCCACTCGAAGACATGCGCCTTGTTCGGCGCGCGCCCGACCAGCCGCCACGTAATCACCTGCGCGGCAGCATTCGGGACCAGTCGACCGTACAACTTCTCATACTGCGCCTCGAAGGCTTCCAACAACGTCCGGGCCGGCGTGCCGGCCAGGTCCGCATAGGGCACCGTCACGGATATTTCCGCGCCTTGTCCTTCGTAGCGCATCTCCGCGCCGACGGTCCATTCAACGGTGGTTGCACCGGCGGCCTCCAACTCGCTCGACGCATCCTTGCGCAGCGCTTCGAGGTTCTGCGCGACGACCGGCCAGTCGATATCCGCGAGCAGCTGCGGCCTCGACCACGCGCGATCGATGCGCGGCGGCGCGGCAAGCATGCCGAGGCACGACCCGGCGCCGGCTGCGATCGGCACGATCACGCGGGGAATGCGCAGCTTTCGCGCCACGTCGACAGCGTGAACAGGGCCGGCGCCTCCCGTCGCGATCATGGTGAAGTCGCGCGGATCATAGCCGTTTTCCGCGATATGGATCCGCGCGGCGCTCGCCATGTTTTCGTTCACCATGTTGCAGATGCCCCATGTGGCGTCGAGCGGGGAGACGCCGAGCTCTTCGGCAAGGCGCGACACCGCGGCCTGTGCCGCCGCCTTGTTCAGCGTCATCGAGCCGCCGAGAAAGTTTTCTCCGTTCAGGTAGCCGAGCAGGAGGTCGGCATCGGTTACCGTGACGTCCGTGCCTCCCCGGCCGTAGCAGGCCGGGCCCGGAACGGAGCCCGCCGATTCCGGACCGACATTGAGCAGGCCGAGCCGGTTGCTGTGCGCAATCGAGCCGCCGCCCGCGCCGATCTCGATAAGCTCGATGCTCGGGATGAGGATGGGCAAGCCGGAGCCGCGCTTGAAGCGCTCGACGCGGGCGCATTCGAAGCTGTGGGTCACCGGTGCTTGCCCGTCGACCGCGACGCAGGCTTTCGCGGTGGTGCCCCCCATGTCGAAGGCAAGCACCTTGTCGACGCCCACCTGCTGCGCGGTGTTCAGTGCCGACAGCACGCCGGCCGCAGGTCCCGATTCGAGGAGGAGAATGGGGGAATCCGCGCCCGTCTTCGCCGAACAGAACCCGCCGCTGGAGACCATGACGCGAAGCGGCGTGCCCGGCTTCACCCTGGCGATGCGCGAATCGAGCTCCTCCAGATAATCCTCGACGATCGGCTTCACGTAGGCGTTCGCCGCGACGGTCGACGTCCGTTCGAACTCCTTGATTTCGCGCGCGAGATCGGACGAAAGAGAGATCGATTTTCCCGGCAGCGCGGCCCGAAGCTTCTCGCCGATGCGCTTTTCGTGGTCGGTGTTGATGTAGGAGTGCAGCAGCGAGACCGCGATCGAATCCGTGTCGATCCGCGAAAGCTCGCGGACGAGAGCATCGAGGTCCCCGTCCTCGAGGGCATCGAGTTCCTCGCCGCGCGCGTCCATGCGGGCATCGACCTCGACGCGGCGTTCGTCCTCGATCAGCGGCTTGGGCAACTCGATGTCGAGGTCGTAGATGTCGTAGCGCCACTCGCGTCCGATGTTGAGGACGTCCCTCATTCCCTTCGTGGTCACAAGGGCGGTCTTCACGCCCTTCCGTTCGATGAGGGTGTTGGTGATCAGCGTCGTGCCATGCACGACTTCGCGCAAGTCGGCCGCCCCCTCTCCGAGCGTCGTGTCCACCTGGTGCAGCAGATCCTCCAGTACGGTCGAAACGGCCTGCCCGGGATCGGCCGGCGTCGTGGGGGACTTGGCCACCCATATCCGCCCGGCGGGCTCCATCATGGCGACACCGTCGGTAAAAGTGCCGCCGATGTCGACCGCCACACGCAGCCGGCTTTCTTGATCGGGTGCTTCACTCATTGTCTGCGACCTGCTCCAGGCTTCAATAGGAAATCGTTATCAGTCGTTCTTCGGACATTTCCCGAACGGCATAAGCGGGGCCTTCCCGGCCAAAGCCGCTGTCCTTCACGCCGCCGAACGGCATCACGTCCACCCGCGCGCTGGAGGCCTCGTTGACATGGACGCCGCCGAAGCGGAGGGATCGCGCCATGCGCAGGGCCCGGTGGAGGTTGGACGTGAACAGGCCGGCCGCAAGCCCGTAAGGGCTTGCATTGGCGCGCTCGACCGCTTCCTCGATCGTGTCGAAAGGGATGATGCTGAGAACCGGGGCGAAGATCTCCTCGCAAACGACCTTCATCCGTTCGTCGACGTTGGAAAGCACGGTCGGGGCCATGACGGCGCCTTCGCGTGTCCCGCCGGCGAGCACCTTGGCGCCCGCCGCCACGGCCTCAGCCACCCAGCTTTCGGCGCGTTCCGCATGGGCCAGGCTGATCATCGGCCCCACCAGCACGGCCGGATCGGCCGGATCGCCTGCCTTGACCTTGCGAACCGCCTCGACCAGCCGCGCGGTGAACTCGGCCTCGATGCGGCGGTCGACCAGGAGCCGCTGAACCGACGTGCAGACCTGTCCTGCCTTCCGGAAACCGGCGTTCAGGATCTTGGGAACCGCCAGATCGATATCGGCATCGTCGCAGACGATCGTGCTCGCGATGCTGCCAAGTTCGAGCTGCGTGCCGCGAAGACCCGCGGCCTGCTGGATTTCCCGGCCCACCTGCGTGCTGCCGGTAAAGGCGTAGTAGGCGATGCGCTGGTCGGCGAGCAGCTGACGCCCGATGCGGCCGCCGGGGCCATGCAGAAGCGAAAGCAGTTGCGGCGGCAGGCCGGCCTCGATCAGCACTTCGCACAGCGCCACCGCCGAAAGCGGCGTGTAGCTGGACGGCTTGACGACGACGGCGTTTCCCGCGGCGATTGCCGGGCCGACCTTATGGGCAAGCGTGTTCAAGGGCGAGTTGAACGGGGTGATCGCACAGATCACGCCGCGCGGCGCGCGGATGGTGAACCCCATGCGGTCGCGCACGCCCGATGCGGCAAGCATCGGAACGAGCTCGCCGTTGAGGCGCTTGGCCTCTTCGGCGGAAAGCTCAAGCGTCTGAATGCACCGGCCGACCTCGTTCTCGCCATCGGCCCGCGTGAAGCCGGCCTCGTTCCGCATCAGGGAAACCAGCTGCTCCCGCCGGGACGCCAGCAGCCGGGACGCATCCATGAGAATGCGATAGCGATCGTAAGGACCGAGGGCGGATCCGGCGGCGGCCTCGACAGCACCGGAGACGGCTTCCTCCACCTGCCCGGCCGATGCGACATGCATCTCGCCGTAAACCGTTCCGGAGAAACTGTCGCGGAGGCTGTCTATGCTTTCGCCTTCGCACCATCTCCCCGCAATCAGGAGCTTCGACATGACGTGCCCTTCCCGGGTTCAAACGGTCTTCGACGACTCCGCCAGGCCCCGCATGAAGTTGATGCGGATCCTTGCCGGGTCGCGGTCGGTGGTCCCTGCCGGCTTTTCGCCGTCGATGCGCACGCCGATCAATCCGGGGCCGTTCCGATCGAGCGCAGCATCGACGAGCCTGTCGAAATGCTCTTCGTCCTGGGCCCATTCGGACTGGGCAAGGCCGGCGCCGCGGGCGATGGCGACCAGGTCCACGCCGCCCGATGTCAGCGTCTTCTGGGAACCGGTGATCTGATACAGGCCGTTGTCCCACAGGATGATGCAGAGGTTGGCGGGATTGACCGACGCGACGGTTCCCAGCGAACCGAGCTGCATGAGGATCGACCCGTCGCCGTCGAGGGCGAAAACCTTGCGTTTGGGCTGCGCAAGGGCAACGCCCAGCGCGATCGCGCTTGCCAGGCCCATGCTGCCGAGCATGTAGAAGTTCTGCGGGCGCTGTCCGCTTGCCCACAGATCGAAGTTGCTGTTGCCGATGCCGCCGATGACGGCTTCCTCGTTGTCCAGCTTCGCCACCAGGCGCCGCGTCAGCACGCTCCGGTTCATGATCTTGGCCGTATGGCGGGATGGGGTGCTTTCGATTACAGACATCTTTGCCCGTCTCCTCAATGCGGCCGCTTGGTCAACAGGGGTGACAGGATGATCGCGGCGGGGGACTTGGTGGAGAACGCCTGGCGGATCATGCTGCCCGCGATGAACTCGACCTGCGACTTGTCCTGGATGGCGAAGTTTTCGATGCCGAGGCTCTGAAGGACAGGGCGCATCGTCCGGCAGACCATGGACTGGCCGAGCTGGAACTCCCCGAGCGTGCCCCGCTCCGAAATCACCATCACCACGGGCAGCTGGAAAGGACAGGCCAGGGACGCCAGCGCATTCGCAATGGTGGCAAACCCGCTCGTCTGCATCAGGGTGATGCCGCGGCGTCCCCCCATGTAAGCGCCCGCCACGATGGCGACCGCCTCTTCCTCCCGGGCCGGAACGACCACCGTGAAGTACGGATCCGCCTCGACGGCATCGATCAGCGGACGCAGAACGTTGTCCGGGATGTAGGTAACGAGATCTACGTCATTGTCCTTGAGGACACGAACAAAAGTGCCTGCCCATTCCTCGGAAAAACTGTCCGATGCCACTGAATTCACCTCGGATTTATCGTTGTTCGGCTCAACCGGCCGGCTGATGTTCAGCAACGTCGTCCGGTTGCTGCCAGCCTCGATACGAAAACGCTAATTCCGGGCAGTCAGAAGCGCAAATGATTATTTTGCAGCTACTATTCGTTTCTATAAATAAATTGGATTGCCGGGGAGGAGAAACACCACCGGGCGGCGGAGAAACCGTTCGCGTCTCGTTATTAATAACCAAAAATGATTAATATCGTTTTTCTAATCATTTGTAGCGTCAACACGGCACTCCTATTCTCCCCTCGACCAACAACGGAGTGTTTCAATCATGGCGAACAGTACAACCATGAGAGCAATGGCCATTCGCGCTCATGGCGGCGTCGACCAGCTCAATCTCGAGGAGTGGCCTGTACCACAGGCGGGTGACGGCCAGGCCCTGGTGGAGATCAAGGCATGCGGCCTGAACTACATGGATGTCTTCGTCATCCACGGCATGCCCGACATGCCGACGGCCATGCCGCGCATCCCGGGCGGTGACATCGCGGGCGTCGTCCGCGCCGTCGGCGCCGACGTTTCGCAGGAATGGGTCGGCAAGCGCGTCGTCCTTTTCCCGCGCTTCCCGACCGGCGGCGTGCTGGGCGAGAACGGCAACGGCGGCCTTTGCGAATACATCGCCGTCGATGGGCGCCAGCTCATCGAGATTCCGGACGGTGTGAGCTTCGAGCAGGCGGCAGCGCTTCCGATCGCCTACGGCACGTCCCACCGCATGCTTTTCACGCGGGGGCACATAAAGGCCGGCGAAAAGGTCCTGATCCTCGGCGCCAGCGGCGGTGTCGGCGTCTCGTGCCTGCAGTTCGCAAAGATGGCCGGCTGCGAGGTCTATGCCTGTACGTCGAGCGAGGAGAAGGGCGAGAAGCTCAAGGCGCTGGGCGCCGACCACATCATCAATTATGTCGAGACGCCAGAGTTTTCCCGCGCAGTCTGGACAGCAACCGGCAAAACCGGCGTCGATGTCGCCGTCAACTTCACCGGCGGCGACACATGGATCCAGACGCAGCGGAGCATGGCGACCGGCGGGCGCATCCTGACCTGCGGCTCCACGGCCGGCCATCTCTGTAATATCGACGTGCGCTTCCTCTGGCACCGCGAAACCGAGATCATCGGAAGCCGGGCCTATGTTCCCGAGGATATCGTCGCCTGCCTCGATTACGTCGCCTCCGGCAAACTCAAACCCGTCGTGGAGGTCCGCCTGCCGCTCGAGCGTGCGGCCGAAGGGGTTCGCCTGCTGGAGGACCGCCGGATCTTCGGAAAGGTGATCGTCACGCCATGACCGAAACCATACCCAATCTCGGCTGCATCGGTCGCGGCTTTCAAACCGCCGGCCAGCTCGCCGTCATCGATCTTTGGGATCCGGAAAACCCGCGCGTCGTCGACTACCCCACCTACAACGCATCCTGCGATTCCGTGGCGCGCGGCCTGCTTGAGAGGGGGCTTCGTCCCGGCGACCGGATCGGGGTCTACTGTTCCAACCGGCTCGAGTTCCTGGAAGTCTTCTACGGCGCGATGCGCGCCGGCATCGTGCCGGTGATGATGGGGATCCTCCAGCCGAAAGACACCATCGCCTGGATCGTGGAGCAGACCGGCCTCCGGCTCGTCTTCTGCGAGCGTGCGCTGGCATCGAACCTGCCCGGCGATACACCCGCCGTCCTTGTCGACGGTGACGGCGCCGCCGGCCTCACCGCGCTCAAGCGCCCGGGGCCCTTCGAGCCTTTCGTTCCCGAATACGATTCGACGGCCTTCATCGCCTACACCTCCGGATCCACCGGTCGCCCGAAAGGCGCCCTGCTGTCGCACCGCGCCCACAGCTGGGTCGCCAGGACCATCTCGCAGGACCGGGACTTTTCGCCTGCCGATACGATGATCGTGGCCGCGCCGCTCTATCACAAGCATGCGATGAATTCGATCAAATGCGTCTTGTACGGCGGCTCGACGGTCGTGCTGCTGCGCAAGTTCGACGCGAAAACCTACGTATCGGCCATAAACCGCTACAGGCCGACCATCGTCTCCGGCGTGCCGACCATCTTCGCGATGATCCTCCAGCAGCGCGAGCTGCTGGAAGGGAACGACTATTCCTTCGTCCGGCTTGCGACGATGGGCGGGGCACCGGCTTCGGACCAGTTGATCGATTCCGTGGCGGAGCTGTTCCCGAACGCCAAGATCAACCTCATCTTCGGCATAACGGAAACCAGTGCCGCGCTGTTCGGCAATCATCCGCAGGGATTGGCGCGCCCGCGCCATTCGGTCGGCTATCCCGTCGCCGGAAACGAGTTCCGCCTCGTCGGGGGCGAGAGCGACGCGTTCGGAACGCTGCTGGTGCGAAGCCCCGGCCTCATGAGCGGCTACCTCAACAATCCCGAGGAGACCGCAAAGCGCATCGATGCGGACGGATGGTACAATACCGGCGACATCCTCCGTCGGGACGAACAGGGCTGGTACTACTTCGTGGGCCGCTCGGACGACATGTTCACCTCCAGCGGGCACAACATCTACCCCGCGGAGGTCGAGCTCGTGCTGGAACGGCACGCCGACATCGAGCAGGCCGTCGTCGTTCCGGCGCCGCATGAGATCAAGCACACGGTTCCCTATGCCTTCGTGGTGAAGCGGGCGGGATCGTCGCTGAACGAACGCGCCGTGCAGGATCACGTCCTGCGCAACGCGCCGCCCTACCAGTATCCACGAAAGGTGGTCTTCCTCGACAAGCTGCCCATGACCAATGTCGGCAAGATCGACCGGCGCGCGCTGGAGGCGGAAGCACGGCGCCTCAAGGAAGAAGAAACGCACGGAGAGAACGCATGACCCAGCCCACCCTCAACAAGACCCCCGGCGACGTCCAGGCGATCATCGACCGGAGTGCCTTTCTTTCCTGGCTCGGCCTGAAGGTCGTGTCGCTCGGCGAGGATACGATCGAGGTCGAGGCAACCTGGCGGCCTGAATGGGTCGCAAACCCGGTCGTCGGCCAGACGCAAGGCGGCATTCACGCGGCCCTGATCGATTTTGCCGCCAACCTCGCGATGATCAACAAGATCGGCGGCCCGGTGCTGACGATCGATCTGCGCGTCGACTATCACCGGGTCGCCAGGAAGGGAAACCTGATCGCGCGCGGCAAGGTGATAAAGTTCGGCCGGACCATCGGGACCAGCGAAGCCCAGATATTCGATGGAGAAGGCCGCCTCATCGCAAGCGGCCGGGGCAGCTTCCAGACGACGCAGACCTCGGAAGCGGGCGCCAGGTCCAAGGAGACGTCGTGAGCGAACGGCCGGCCTTCATGCGCGATTCAATCCTGCCAAACTGAAAGGATCCTTTCATGGCCATCGACATGTCTGGCGAAGAACGTATATCCGCGCCGATCGACCGGGTGTGGCAGGCGCTCAACGACCCCGCCGTGCTGGAGCAATGCATCCCAGGCTGCGAAAGGCTGGTTGCCGACAGGCAGAACGCCTTCAGCGCGACCGTCACCATCAAGATCGGTCCCATCAAAGCCCGCTTCCTCGGCGAGGTCGAGCTCTCCAACATCGACGCGCCGCGATCGTGCACCATTACCGGCGAGGGAAAAGGCGGCGTGGCGGGCTTTGCGAAAGGCGGCGCCGATGTCACCCTGCGGGAAGAGGCTCCGGGGGTTACGGTGCTGACCTATGCGGCCAGGGCGGACATCGGAGGCAAGCTCGCCCAGCTCGGCAGCCGCATGATTCAATCGACATCCAAGAAGCTCGCCGGAGAATTCTTCGGAAAATTCAACGAAAAGGTCAGTTCCGGCTAACCAACGGGAGCCGGCCCTCCCTCCGCGCCGGGGCAAGCTCAGGTGAAGGCGGTGTCGAGTATTCGCACGCCGTGCACGGGCTTCGTCTCCCGGATGGTCTTCATCAGGATTTCCAGGACCCTGCGCGTGGTCGGCGAGGAGGAGCGCATGTGGCGTGTTATGATGCACACCTCGCGCTCGATCTTCGGCTCGTGCAGCTCGCGGAACTCGAACTCCGCCATCTGCCCCGTATGGGCGGCGAGCGACGGCAGGACGGTGATCCGGTCGCCGAGCTTGAGGAGAGCATAAAGCGACGTCGTGCTGGAGGCGTAATCGACCTCGGTCCCGCGATGCTTGGGTTCGAGATCGGGGAAGTGCCGGATGAGCGCACCGATACCCGTGTCCTTGGTGAGCGCCACGTAGTTGTGGTCCCGCAGGTCCGCCCATGTCAGGTCGCCCTTATGGCTCGCCAGCGGATGGTCCTTCGGAAACACGGCCCCGAACGGGTCGGCGAGGACAGGCCGGTAATCGAGGTCCGCGAAATGGTTCAGCGGCGAGGACAGGCCGAAATCCGTGGTTCCTTCGAGGACGGCGCGTTCGGTCTTCTCGGAGCCTTCGTCCCGGACGGAAATCTTCACATCCGGATAGGACTTGCGGAACGCCTCCAGCGCCGGCGCCAGAATGTGCGGCATCATGGACGGCACGACGGATATCTTGATGTTTCCGTGCTCGCTGCGGGCCGTGGCCTGAAGATCGGCGACGGCATTGTCGAAATCACGAATGATGCGCTCGGCCACCTCCTGGAACCAGACCGCATCCTTCGTCAGCTCCACGCGCCGCGTCGTACGGTCGAAGAGCTGGACGCCCGCAATGTCCTCGAGCTGCTTGATCGTGGCGGTCAGGGAGGACTGCGTCTTGAACAGCTGCTGGGCGGCGACGGTGAAGGATCCCGTTCGCGCCACGGCCGCGAAGCATCGCAGATGCCGAAGTGAAATCTGCGTTCCCATGTGCCGCCCTCCGGTATGATGCAGACGATCCCTTGCCGCGCGGAACTTCGCTCCCGGCGCTCGCCTCAACATATCAGCAGAAACGATTAATGCGAGCGTTTTTATAATTTGCATCAGAGGCTACGACCGTTAGTCTGCTTTCCGCCAGCGGTGTAGGCTGCTGCGCTCGCCAGGCATTGCAGGCCGGTCAATTTCAGGGAACGGGGTCGTATGGCTGACGCGAAAGAGCCGGAAAACGAGGGGGGATGGATCGGAAGATCCATGCTTCGCAAGGAGGACCGTCGGCATCTTGCGGGCGCCAGCACCTTCGTGGCCGACCTCCGCCTGCCGCGCATGCGCGATGTCGCCTTTGTCCGCAGCCCCGCCGCGCACGGGCGTCTGGTTTCGATCGAAAAACCGGAAGGCAAGGAGGCCTCCGTCTTCACGCTCGAAGACCTCCAACCCCTCAACCCGATCTCCGGCGGCCCGGAAATGGCGACGTTCCGGAACGCCGCATATCCACCGCTCGCGGACGGGAAAGTGCTCTTCGTCGGCCAGACCATCGCCATGTGCATCGGAGCGAACCGCGCCGGCGCCGAGGACCTTGCCGCGGAGGTGAACGTCGAGATCGAAGAACTGGAGGCCGTCGTCGACGCGATCGCAGCGCTGACGGCCGAGGCTCCCCTGCTCCACGAGGACTGGCCCGACAACTCCTTCATCGACGCGACGATTTCCGAGGGCAGCATCGCCGCCGTGCGGGACGCGCCCGTCAAGATGCGCCGGCGGCTGAAGATGAACCGCCAGGCGACCAATCCGCTGGAAACGCGGGGCGTCGTCGCCTATCTCGACCACCGGCTCGACGAGCTTGTCGTCTACTCCTCGACGCAGGGCCCGCATGTCATGCGCCACGGGATCTCGCTGGCGCTCGGCATTCCCGAACACAAGGTCCGCGTCGTGGCACCCGATGTCGGCGGCGGCTTCGGAGGCAAGAACCGCCTCATGCCGGAAGAGATCGCCATTGCCGCGCTGGCGACGAAGGTGGATCATCCCGTCCGCTGGATCGAGGACCGCAACGAGCATCTGATCGCATCGGTGCAGGCGCGCGAGCATCACTACGACCTGACGCTCTACGCCACGGCGGAGGGACGGGTCCTCGGCATAGAAGGCAGCGTGCACGTGGATGCGGGGGCGTTCGCGCTGTGGCCGTCGGGCCCGTTCATGGAAACCGGAATGGCCGCCCGCAACCTGCCCGGCTCCTACACGATCGAGCATCTCCACATAGACACGCACACCGTCGCGACCAACAAGGCGCCGATCGGCCCCTATCGCGGCGTTGCGCGGCCCGGCGCCTGTTTTGCGATCGAACGCATGATCGACGAACTGGCCGGCGAACTCGGATGCTGTCCCGTCGAGATCCGCCGCAGGAACCTCGTCCAGCCGGCGATGATGCCCTACCGCACTGCCGGCGGATTGAGGCTGGACAACGGCGACTATCCCGGGGCGCTCGAACACGCATTAGAGATGATCGACCTGCCCGCGCTTCGAGAGCGGCAGCACAAGGGCGAGCCGGACGGACGCAGGCTGGGTGTCGGCTTTGCCGTCTACACGGAGCAGAGCGGCCACGGAACCCTGGAATGGGTGAAGCGAAGATCGCGCGTCGTCCCCGGTTTCGAATCCGCGACAATACGCATGCTGCCCGACGGCACCGTGCATCTGCTGGTGGGCATCCAGAGCCACGGACAGGGGCTCGAAACCTCCCTGTCCCAGATCGCCGCGCAGGAACTCGGCGTCGATCCGTCGGCCATCCTGGTCCGCCATGGCGATACCGGCCTGTCGCCGCAGGGTTTCGGCACCTTCGCCTCGCGCAGCATCGTGTTCTCGGGCGGGGCGGTAGCGAAGGCGAGCCGCACGCTCGCGGCCAGGATCAAGACCATCGGCGCCGGGCTTCTTCAGGAAGCGGTCGAGGACGTGACGCTTGGGGGCTCGTGCGTCCGGGGCCGCTCCGGCGAGGTCTCCATCGCCGACATCGCGCGGGCGGCCAACATCCGGCCGGAACTCCTGCCCGCCGGCGCGGCACCGGGCCTGGAGGCCACGGAGACCTACGAACCGCCGGAATCAGGCGGCGTCTTCTCCTACGGCGTACATGCGGTCACCCTCCTGTCCCACCCGGTCACCGGCATGACCGAGATCATCGACTACGTGATCGTGGAGGACTGCGGAAACCTGATCAACCCGATGATCGTCGACGGGCAGATCATCGGCGGGGTCGCACAGGGCATCGGAACGGCATTGTACGAGGAACTGCCTTACGACGAAAACGGACAGCCGGTCGCAACCACCTTCGGCGACTACATGATCCCCTGCGCACCGGAGATACCGAACTTCCGCATCAAGCACATGGTCACGCCCGCCGAAAGCACCGAATTCGGCGTCAAGGGCATGGGCGAAGGCGGGGCCATCGCGCCGCCGGCAGCCATCGCCAACGCGCTGAATGACGCCTACCGGGATTGCAAGGCCAAGTTCCTGGTGACCCCCATGACGCCGAGGCGGGTCTCCGACACCGTCGCCGATGCCCTTCTACGCGAGGCTGCGGAATGAAGCCCGCTCTTTTCGACTATGTCAGGCCGGCAAGCCTTGAAGAAGCGCTCAAGGTGCTTTCCGCAGGCGACGACGCCGCTGTCATCGCCGGCGGGCAATCCCTGCTGCCGATGCTGAACCTCAGGGTCGCATCGGCCGAGACGCTCGTCGACATCAGCCGCCTTCGCGAACTGAAAACGCTGAGCGAGACGGAAGCCGCCCTTTCGATCGGCGCGCTGGTCACTCATGCGGCCATCGAGGACGGGCTGGGGCGCGACTCCTTCAACGGCCTGCTTCAGAGGATCGCATCGAAGATCGCCTACAGGGCCGTGCGGAACATGGGAACGATCGGCGGGAGCCTGTCGCTCTGCGATCCGGCCGCGGACTGGCCCGTCTGCCTGCTGGCGCTCGGCGCGACTATCGCGATTGCTTCGCTTGAGGGCGAACGATGTCTCGCCGTCGAGGACTTCCTCGTCGACGCCTATACGACCGCACTCGAGCAGGGCGAGCTTCTTGTCCGGATCGATATTCCGAAGCAAGGCGATTGCGCCTGGGGCGTCGGCAAGGTGAACCGCAAAAGCGGCGCCTTCGCGGATTCCCTGGCCATTGCGGTTCTCGGAAAGGACTGCCGGCCGACGCGCGTGGCGCTCGGCGGCACGGCAAGCTGCGCCCGGCTGCTGGCCGGCACGTCCGCGGCGCTCGATCGGCAGCCGGGCATCGGCGCGGACGCGCTTTCGGGCATTATCGCCGAGGACGTCGCGGCGGCCCATGAAGACGCCACGCCCTATCAGATGCGGTGCCACGTCCACACCGTCACATGCGCCATCGCGGAGGCAAGATCATGGTCGAGGTGAAACTGACCGTCAACGACCGGGAAGAAACCGTTCTTCTCGATCCGCGCGACAGCCTCTCCGATCTGCTGCGCGAAAAGCTGCAGCTGACCGGCACGCATGTCGGGTGCGATCACGGGGCATGCGGCGCCTGTACCGTCCACCTCGACGGGACGCCGGTTCGATCCTGCATCGTGCTGGCGACAAGATGCGTCGGCAGCACCGTCCGCACGATCGAAGGAACCCGGACCGATGCCCTCATGAACATCGTGCGCCGCCATTTCCATGAGAAGCATGCCCTGCAATGCGGCTTCTGCACGCCCGGCATGCTGATGATGTCGGTCGACATCATCCGCCGCTACGGTGTCCCCACCGAAAGCCAGGTGCGCTCCGAACTGAGCGGCCAGATCTGCCGGTGCACCGGCTACATGGGCATCGTATCGGCGATCCAGTCCGCCGCGCGGGAAATCCACGAAGAAAAAGACGCCTGAAGCGGCGGCTCTTTCGTCGCGCTCGCCCTCCATGATGCCAGGCGGCCTAGTCCGCTCCGGCCTGCACCGGGTTCGGCCGCCGCTTTTCGATCGCATGCTTCAGAAGCGCCGCGCAACGGAAGATCCCGTGCGCGAACTTCCCATAGGGCAGCGTCACGAACAGGCCCATCACGAAACCGAGGTGGACGGCCAGAAGGAGCGGCATCGCCGCGCTGTCACGCCACGCGAGCAGGACCAGCCCCGTAAGGCTGATGAGGAACAGCAGCGCGATGAAACCGCGGTCCATGGCGTTCTGCCTTTCGTCTGTCTGCTGCGGGTTCCGCCGTACGTTCAGCCAGAAGAGCCCTGCCGGCCCGATGAGGAGGCCGATACCGCCAAGGGTGCCGAGGACGACCGGCAGGCTGAAGATCGGATAAGGAGCCTCAAGACCGAAGAGATAGTGGTAGAGGGTTGCCACCGACGTCGAGGCGAAGCACAGCATGAACCCGTAGAATGTGAAGTGGTGGAAACGGCGGCGCCACAGCGTGAAGGCGTCGTCCTCGTTGTTGCAGCCATCGCCGTGGCCGCCGTCCAGGTATTGGAGCGTCAGCGCCGATCGTGCCGCCTCCCCGACGGCATTCGCCAGCGGAACGGGCTTGCCGGGCTCGGAAACCTCCCGCCAGAACCGCGTCACGCCGATCGCCAGCGCGACAAGGGAGAACAGCGACGCCGCGCCGAAGACGGCGGCCAGCGTATTATGCGGGAAGATCGCGTAGAACTCCCCTTCGAGGCCATGCACGAACAGGCTTCCCTTGATCATGATGGCTGCGATCAGGAACGCCGCCACGCCGAGGCTCACGGCCATCGCGACCGTCAGGCCGTTGCGCCGGTAGAGTTCGCCGAAGGCTTTCGGGAATGCATATTCGATGTACGTGTCCCGCCGGACCTGGGCCAAGGTTTTCGGGACGTTCACGCCGAATTCGTGCGGCGGCGCATACTGGCACGCATAGAGGCATGCGGAACAGTTGTGGCATAGATTGGCGAGATAGTGCGCATCCGCGACGTTGAAATCCAGCCTCCGGGTCATCGCGGGAAACACCGCGCAAAAACTCTCGCAGTATCGACAGGCGTTGCAGATGTGGAGGATGCGGTCCACCTCGGCCGCGTTGGCGTCCAGTTCCCGTTTCGCCTCGTCGGCGAGGTCCATCAGCGTCTCTATCGCAGCCATCTCAGTTCTCCCGATCGTTCAGGCGGCATGCGCCGCAGCGGCCGCACGCGTTCCGGCGATCCGGCCAAATGCCGTGCCGATGCTCATGCCGACGCCTGCCGTGTATCCCTTGCCGAGCACGTTCCCCGCCATCATCTCTCCCGCCACGAAGAGATTGGGGCTCGGCCTGTCCGCGAACCGCACCGCGGCAGTGTCGTCGACCTTGAGGGAGAGATAGGTGAAGGTGATCCCCGGTCTCAGCGCGTAGCCGTAGTAGGGCGGCGTGTCGATCTTCTGGGCCCAATGGGTCTTGGCGGGAACCACGCCTTCCGTCCTGCAATCGTCCAGCACCGTGTGATTGAATGTCCCGGGCCGGCAGGCGGCGTTGTAGTCCTCGAGCGTGCGCATGAACGCGCCGACCGGAAGCTCCAGCTTTGCCGCAAGCTCGGGAAGGCTGCCGGCGACGACGCCCGGAAAGACCGGAGGCATGAACCTGCCGATCACCTTCCTGTCGATGATCGAGTAGCCGATCTGCCCCGCCTGCTGGGCGACGAGCCGGCCCCAGATGGCATAGCGCTTCGGCCAGAAGTCCTCGCCCTCGTCGTAAAAGCGCTCCCCGTCCCGATTGACGACCACGCCCAGCGACACGCAGTCGATGCGCGTGCAGATACCGCCGTCATAGAGCGGAGCGCGGGCATCGATGGCCACGCAGTGGCCCTGCGACGGATCGCCGATCGTGTCCGCTCCGGCCTTCATCATGTACTTCAGGAGAACGCCCTGATTGAAGCGTGTGCCCCGAATGAGAAAATTGTCCGCGGGCCACTCCCCGCGATCGTTCCTCCCCCAGGCTTCGCGCAGCCATTCCCGGTTGGATTCGAAGCCTCCGGCGGCAAGAACGCAGGCCTTCGCCGTGATCCGCTCGCCGGCCTCCGTCACGACGCCGACGAACCGGTCCCCGTCGAGGAGCACCTCCGTAACGGGTGTGTCGTAGCGTATCTTCACGCCCAGAGCCTCGGCGCTGCGGTAATAGGCATTCACCAGCGCCTTGCCGCCGCCCATGAAGAATGCGTTCGTCCGGGCGACGTGGAGTGCGCCGGAAAGCGGCGGCTGGAAGCGCACGCCGTGCCGCCGCATCCAGTCCCGACAGCTCGACGAAGCGCGGATCACGAGGCGGGCGAGATGCTCGTTCGTCTCGCCTCCGGTCACCTTGAGGAGGTCCTGCCAGTATTCCTCTTCGGGATACGCCTCGACCAGCACGTCCTGCGGCGCGTCGTGCATGCAGCGGAGATTGCGGGTATGCTGCGAGTTGCCGCCCCGCCATTCCTTTGGCGAGGCCTCCAGCATCAGGACCGAAGCGCCGGCTTCCCGCGCCATCAAGGCGGCGCACAGAGCCGCGTTCCCGCCCCCGACAATAAGAACGTCGATCACGATCCGTCTCTCCCGAAAGGTCTCGGCCAACCTTTAGGCAAGTCGCCGGACCGCGGCCATCAGGGGAATATGAAGGCGCCTTCACCGATCGTGAAGGGTGGCTCCGAGCCATCGCCCGTCGCGGACAAGGCCGGCGACGACCTTGCGCAACTGCGCGCGCAATGCGAGCGCGGCGGGCGAGAGCTCGTGCTCGGGGAGGCTGGCCAGGAGATTGGTGCGGTGAACCTCCTTGTCGGAGATCGGGCGGACCGCCAGCCCGCCGACGGAGGCGCGCGCGAGCGCCGCCCCCGGCTGGATGGTGTATCCGAGACCGGCCACCACGACGTCCATGATCACCGCGAGGGAATCGATCTCCATCACGATGTTCGGCGCCACATGGGCCGCCTCGAACGATCGGTCGAGGCTCGCCCGAAGGCCATGCCCTCGGCTCGGCAGGATAAGGGGCAGCCCGGAAAGATCACGGAGGGCAACAGGGGTGTCGTGAGTATCCCCACCTCCTTCGGAAGGGGCACCGATCAGGAAAAGGCTCTCGTCAAGCAGAGGGATCGCTTCACCTTTCGCAAAAGTCACGGATTCGGCGTTGAACAGCACCGCGAGATCGATCTGGCGCAGCTTCAGCATTCCGGCAAGATGGCCCGACATTCCCTCGACGAGCTGGAGGCGGATGCTCGGATAGCGGCGCGACATCGCCTCGATGAGGGGCAAGGCCATGACGGAGGCCGTCGTGGGCGCCAGCCCGAGCGAGACCATGCCCGAAAGGCGTGCGCCCTGTGCGCTCGCCGCCGCGGCATCGACATGCCTGAGGGCGAGCATCGCATGACGGCAGAACGCCGCGCCGGCTTCCGTCGGAGTGACCCCGGACGCGCCGCGGACAAGCAGCCTTGTCGACAGCTCGCTCTCGAGCCGGCTTATCTGCTGGCTCAGGGCGGATGTCGCCATCCCGAGATGCGCCGCCGCCTTTCCGAGGCTCCCGCATTCGACCGCGGTGACGAGGTATTTCAGCTGCCTGAGTTCCAATTCATGCTCCAATGCCGCAAGGGTGGCCCGCCAAGCATATCGTCCGCAATTCGATTTTGCAGTGCTTGAGTGGATACCGTTCCCCGCCCGCCCACCGCGCCGCCGAGCGACTTTTAGATGGTTCGACCTTGCATCATGTAGCAGGTGCAATAACTGGTGGGCCCGGAGGTTCCGTCATTATCCAATCATTTCAATCAGTTGATTTGGCTAACCACCAAAAAGCTCAGGATTGGATCAAAAAGGCTATTTCCGCGATTGGCTAACGCAAGTGAGCCATAGCCACAGCAGCAATCGCTGCACACCCTCCTAAGAAAACGGCCTCGGTGGATCGTACCCAGCCGAGGCCATTGAGAACACTCCGCGCATCCAATCGCCGGGTGAACGATGCAGCTATAGCACGTCCGTCCTCGGCAGCGAACCACGTTCATACGTGGGAGAAGGACGATGAACAAACAAACAACCTCAAAGATCGCACCACTCCGCAAGCTGATTGCCGACAGTATCGCGAACCAGCCCCACGAACTTGATGGCTTCCTATGGGCGGCTCATCCCCAGGAATGGTACTGCTCCGAGCTGGACATATCAAAAGAGACGCTTCGCCGGTGGATCAGCAAATCGCCGTTCGTGCGCCAAGTGAAGCAGATTGACGGAAAAAACATGACGCTGCTCCGGGAGGGGGAACCAGGACCTATCACGCATCGTCATATCGCGAACATTATGGCGAACATCTTCCGAAAGAAATTCGATATGGCTATCTATCCGATACCGAGACAGGACCAGCGTTTCCACGAGATGGTTCGACATCTCCACCATTCCGGCATCGTCGGTCAGAAGACCAGAGGTTGCTGCGTCAGCCAACATCTGAGCCTTGGCCGATGACAGCGGAAGCTGCCGTGTGTAGCTGAATACTTTCTCGCGCACGCTTGGACGGAGCGTGACGATTTTGAAGAGAGCCTTCGGTGCAATCCGGGCTTCCGTCTTTCCGGCCAGAGTGAACCAGCGCTTGAGTATCTTGTCGCCGGCTCCCGTATCGAAGCTACCCCTTTTCAAACCTTTTCGGATACTGGCCTCAACGAAACGCCGCTCACGATCCAGAGCAAGGCCACCATTCGACTTGCGGTCGATCCGCTTCTCCAGAAAATCGAGACGAGCGTTTTCGTGCGTTCGAAAGTGCTTTAGGGCATCGGTCCGTGACAGTATCTGTGTTTTTCCGCTGTTCAGCCGGACCTGTTTCGTTTGCAGAACAAGATCGATTGACCGCAGCACGTTCTTGGCGGCAACGATGTTGTCAACGCCAACATCTATGTCGTCCATGTAGCGAACGAAATCGCGAGACGGATCACTGTCAAGGAATGCATCCAGTTCGTAGAGAAAGCAATGGGCAAGAAGTCGAGGGGCATCCATGTTGATTTGAGGGAGGCCAACCTCCACCCTCGGAGTGTAATCAGGTTGCCAAAGGAGGTCAGACAGGACATATATCAGCATATCAAGAACGCACTCTTGGACGCCAGAAATACTAGATATGACGTTTCGAAGGTGCGCGTAGGAAATGCTGTCATAGTAGTTGGCTATATCAGTAACGACGATGAAATCACGGCTCTTCGAGAACCTGAAAAGTTCCTTCTGGAAATTCAGCCACGCAGCAAAGGTGCCGTAGTCGTGGCGTGTGGACGAAAAGCTGTGCTCTTTCGGTTCGAAAAATGATTTCTTGGTTGGAGCTTTTCCACGTATCTCAGCATAAAGAGCATCTGAGAGGCATTGAAGGACAATCACATCCCGTACGCTTGGAATGACCAATTGGCGACAAAGGCCCTTGCTCTTCTCGACCAGTATTCGCTGAGCGCGAGCAGGTACGTAGTCGCCGTCTAGGATCAGCCTCGACAGCTTTTGGCACTCTGCTTTCCGAGCGACGTGGAAATCAAAGTTTTCAATGCCATCGTTCAAAAACTGATCGCGCATAGCGATGCGAACTTTCCCCTTCCAAATTCGCTCAAGGTTGGAAGGAGAAAAGATTTTGCGTAATGGAGCGGCGCGTGTGTCAAAACGCGGTGATTTCATTGCATTCCCCCGGCTGCAATGCAGTGATGCTTAGTTATTGTTTACTGACCTTTTGCCTTAGCTGCTGCCGCACGTCCTTCCCGTCAATCTGCTTTTCTGCCATCAGGAATAGCCCCTTGCCGCCGCTGGCCTTCTCCCAGAGCGCCCCGATGGCCCGTTTCTCGTCGGTGTCGGCAGCGTCAGTGAGATGCTCCCCCTTGTACTCCACCACCAGGATGCGGCCATCGGTCAGTTCGGCTACGAAGTCGGGGTAGAATTTGCCTGATGCGGTCGGCAACCAGAACGCTTTCGGGTGGCGCGGTACGTTTCTGATCCAGTGCTTAACCTCTGTCAGGCTGTCGAGCAGCTTGGCGCAGTTCAACTCTTCGCCATCGTCGGCCCCATCGAAAGCGGCGACCTGATCCCAACCAGTGAAGTGTCTAGAGAACCGATAGGAGCCACGATAGGTGCGGACCCCGGCGAACATGTTGTCGGCGAATACGAAGCCGCTGTCGAAGGAGATTTCGGGCTTCGCGTCTGGCGCGAACAGCGAGCGTTGATAGACGCCCTCGCGCTCCTTGGCGCGGATTTCGGCGATACGCTCCTTGACCTTGCGGGCGAGCGGATACTTGCACTGCATCAGCGCCGACAATGGGATGTTGCGCGGCCCGGTCAGGTAGTTCACCAACTCGGTCAACCAGCGGACCAGTTCCCCCTGTCCGACGAACTTGTCTCGCACCTGACGATCGAGGAACAGCACAAGCGTCTGTTCGCTCCAGCCCTCGACAGGGATGTCAAGCAGAAGCTGGGCGCTCTGGTCAGCGTACTTCACGAATAGCCGCTGCTGGTCGATGTCGATCTCGAACGTGTCCGCCGTCGCCTGAATGGCGAAGTCCTTGGCCTCCAGCTTCGGCGAATGGTCGGCGAGCGACCAGTCGTGATACTCCATGAGAATGTCAGTGTCGGCAAGCTCAAGCTCGCCCTGCACCCACACGAACATAAAAGAGATTGAAACCTATTGCGCCGCCGTGAACAAAAAACGGCTCGCACAGGCCGCAATCGCGAAGCTTAAGGATGTAGGATGAGAACGAACGAAAAACAGAAATTGGCTAACCCGTTTTCGGCGTTAGCCAAATACATCAGTAACACATTGAAAAATATAGGAGAAAAAGAGAAAATGGTGGGCCCGGAGGGACTCGAACCCCCAACCAAGCGGTTATGAGCCGCCGGCTCTAACCATTGAGCTACAGGCCCGGCCCGGCCGGGCGGCCGGGGGCCGTCGGTCAATGGCGGCCGACGGCAAGAATGCGTCTAGACGAATTCGGCCCGTCTCACAAGCGCTGCCGTATTCTCTACACAATGGCGCGCGAAGAACGGCGCCAGGGACACAACCATCAGGAGACATTCCATCATGTTCCACGGAAGCTTGGGCCGCCGCACGGGCGCCAGCCTCGTCGCCCTCACGCTCGCTCTCGCCGCCGCCGTTCCGGTGGCCGTAAAGGCGCAGGAGACGGCGAAGCCGCGCGAATCGACCATCGTCGTCACGGGCGAAGGCAAGGCCGAAATGGCTCCCGACATGGCGCTGATCGACCTCGGCGTCGTCAAGGACGCCAAGACCGCCCGCGAGGCGCTCGATGCCAACAACAAGGCCATGGCCGAGATTCTCGCGGCATTGAAGGAAGCGGGCATCGAGGAGCGCGACCTGCAGACCTCCGGTTTCATGATCAACCCGCAGTACCAGTATCCGCAGAGCTCGGCGGGCGAGAATCCGCCGCCGGTCCTTCTCGGCTTCCAGGTCACCAACACGGTGACGCTGCGCGTGCGCGACCTCGGCAAGCTCGGCGAGATCCTCGACAAGGCCGTGACGCTCGGTGCCAACCAGGGCGGCGGCATCCGCTTCGTCAACGACAAGCCGGATACCGCCGTGAGCGCGGCGCGCAAGAAGGCCGTCGAGAACGCCATGGCCAAGGCGAAGGAACTGACGGACGCCGCCGGCGTCGGCCTCGGCCGCGTGCTGGAGATTTCGGAAACGAGCTACCGCGCCGAGCCCATGCCGATGATGCGCGCCGTGGCGAAGGACTATGCCGAAGGCGGCGCCGTGCCGCTTGCCACCGGCGAGAACAGCTACTCCGTCGTCGTCAACGTGACCTTCGCGCTCGACAACTGAGCAGGGTAAGCACGCCGACCGAACGCAGCGGGGGCCGGGAAACCGGCCCTCTTCGTTTGCAGCGGCGACTTGCCGGCCCCTCGGGCTCGCCGCGCCTTGCCGATCGTCCTCCACGAGGAAAAGCCGCGCCGTCGCCGAGGGGCGAACATGGCGGACGCACAGCCGGACCGGCCGCGCGCAAGGCTGACGGAATGTGTCATCGTCACCGGAAAGGCCGGCAGGCGCATGCTGCGATAATCCGGCGGGCGATGAGATGGACCAGCCTTTGGGCGTGCTGCCGGTGGCCGACCCGCGAACATCGGCCGCCGCAACCGGCAACCGGCCTGTCTTCCTGCGGAGCGGAACGCAAAAACCCTCCCGGCAGAACCGGGAGGGTGGCCGTCCGCCAGCCGGGGGTGACAAGGTGGACGGTTTCCGTCAGGAGGACGCCGGCACGGGACCGGCCTCCCTCCTTAACGCCACATGATCGGGCAACCGCGATCGTTGGCGAAGACGATGCGGCGGTAATCGCCGCGGCGGAAACCTTCGACCACGACCCGGCGCGGCGACATGTCCGCGATGCGGGCGCGGCGCAGGCCGAAATCGCGCGCCTTGGCGACGGCGAGGTCCGGTGAGCACCGGCCGCGGCGGCCCCACCCGCCATGGCGGCGGTCATCGCGGCGGTCCCAGCGATCGCGGCCGCGGTCACGGTCGCGGCCCCAGCCGTCCCGGCCACCGTCGCGGTCCTGCACCTGGAGGAAGCCGTTGCGGTAGCCGACGGTCTCGATCCTCACGTCGATGCCGGCGGCGGAGGCGGCCGGAACGGAGGCAGCCATCGCGCCGAGGCCGAGGACTGCGGCAAGAAGGGTCTTTTTCACAATGGACGTCATGGAAGGTTCTCCTGTTCGCTCCGGCCGGGCCGTTCTGGCCGGCGATTGGGGAGACCATAGGACGGCATGCCTGAACGCAGTCCGAATCCGCCGTTCAGGCTGCGTTCAACTTCATGAACCGGCAAAGACGGCAATGCGGCTGATCGTGCCGTCCTCCAGCTCGAGGAGAAGGACCTTTTCCTTCGAATAGGCGGCGCCTTCGGGGCCTTTGCCGCGCGCCGTCACGCGGATCGCGACATTGTGGCCGAGCGCATCGCTCATCACCAGCGCATCGCCATAGGTTTCGTCATAGGCCTCGAAATGCCGGGCAAGGCGCTCGCGCAACGCCTCGCGGCCGTTGTCGCTGCCCTCCCCGATGCCGGAAATCGCCACATCCTCGTGGACCTTATCGGCGAGCGCCGCGAAGTCGCGGGCGTTCAGCGCCTCGATGACGGCGTGATTGATGCTCTCGGTGCCAGCCATGAACCTCTCCTCTCGATGGACCGCCGCAGGAACGTTCCATCGTGTGACGCAGTTCCGTCAAGGGCCGAGATGCAGCACGATTTCGCGCCGGTGCGGGCGGTCGCGATGCTCGAAGAGGTAGAGACCCTGCCAGGTGCCGAGCGCAAGGCGCCCGGCCATGACCGGAATGCCGATGGAAACCTGCGTCAGCGCCGCCTTGATATGGGCCGGCATGTCGTCCGGCCCCTCCATCGTGTGCACGATCCAGCGCATGGAAGGATCGTCCGAGGGCGGCACGAGGCGCCGGAAGAACCGGTCGAGGTCGCGCCTAACGTCGGGGTCGGCATTTTCCTGGACGAGCAGCGAGCAGGAGGTGTGGCGCACGAAGACCGTGAGCACACCCTCCCCGATGCCCGCATCGCGCACGAAAGCCTCGGCCTCGTCCGTGAACTCGTAGAGCCCCTGCCCGCGGGTCGAAACCGTCACGATCGTCTGCGGCACGGCGCGGCCCGCCTCAGCCGATCGCCCAGAACAGCGTGCCGACGATCACGATGAAGGCGAGGATCACGCCCATGAATCGCGCCAGGCCCGCATTGGTGTCCGTCGTCGTGCCGACGATCGCGTAGTAGAGGTCTATCATGGCAAGCCCTTTCCTTGGGTAACGGGTGCTTGATAACGCACCCGCCCCTCGCTCACAACTCGACGAAGGCCTCGAAGCCGCCGAAGATCATGCGCTTGCCGTCGAAGACGTCCTTCCAGGCTTCCTCCTGCAACCGCTCGTCGGCCATCACCTTGGCAAGGATTTCGTCGCGCCGCTCGCGGGATTCGTAGGTGATCCACGAGAAGATCACGATCTCGTCATCGGTTGCCTGCACGGCGCGGGGGAACGAGGTCACCTCTCCGTAGGGCACGTCGTCGCCGATGCATTCGACATAATCGATCGCACCGTATTCCTTCCAGATATCGCCCGCCGTGCGCGCCATTTCCTTGTAAACCTCCAGCTTGGCCTTCGGCACGGCCAGCAGGAATCCATCGACATAGGTCATGATCGTCTCCTCCTTTGGTTCAGACATAACAAGGACGTGGAACGCCGCGCCGATCCGACAAGGGGGGTGAAATTTTTGTTTGCGGGGGCCCCGCAGGCTACGAGGCTTTCGTCGGATCGCCGATCTCGGCGTTCAGCCGCACCGCTTCGCGCGCCAGCCGCGCGGCAATCGCGGTGTCCACCGTCTTGCGCATCATGTCGTCTGCCTCCCGCGGCGAAACCGCCCGGAAACACCAAGCGTCACCGGAAGGGCGGAAGGCCGGTTGCACCGCCCGGAACGGCGTGCAAGGTTTGCGGCGTAAGGCATGCGAAGCGGATTGGAGATCGTCGTGCGGGATTGGTTCTGGCGTCTTGTGCTCTCCCTCTCCGCCACCGGCCTCGTGCTCGGCACGCTTTTCTTCGCGGCCTCGCTGACGCCGAGCCTCCTGCCGCGCACCTATCTCACGCAAGGGCTGCTTTCCGGCGTCGCCATGGCATGCGGCTACGGCCTCGGCGTGCTCCTCGCCGTCCTCTGGCTCTGGCTGGAGCTGCCCGAGCCGAAGGATCGCGCACGGCTCTGGATCAAGGCGGTTGCCGGCGGCGTCTGCGGCGCCGTGGTGCTCGCCTTCCTCTGGCGCACGGCCGGGTGGCAGAATTCCATCCGCACGCTGATGCACCTGCCGCCGATCGAGACGGCCCATCCGTTCTATGTCGGCCTCATCGCGCTTGCCGTGTTCCTCGTGCTGTTCGGCCTCGGGCGGCTGTTCGCCCTCTTCGTCCGGCTCTTCGCCAGCACCTCGCGCCGCGCGGCCCCGCGGCGCCTTTCCTGGGTCATCGGCACGGCGCTTGCCGCCACGCTGTTCTGGACCCTGGCGGACGGCCTGCTCGTGCGCTTCGTGCTGCACACGGCCGATTCGTCGTTCCGCCGGCTCGACCAGGTGATCGAGCCGGATACGGCCGAGCCTTCCGACCCCATGAAATCCGGAAGCGCCGCCTCATTGGTGCGATGGGACGAGCTCGGCCGCATGGGGCGTTCCTTCGTGGCAAGCGGCCCGACGGCGGCGGAGATTTCCGCCTTCACCGGCAAGCCGGCGCTCGAGCCCCTGCGCGTCTATGCCGGCCTCAACGCCGCCGAGACGCCCGAAGCGCGGGCGAAGATCGCGCTCGACGAACTGATCCGCGTCGGCGGCTTCGAGCGCTCCACGCTCATCGTCATCATGCCGACCGGGACGGGCTGGATCGACCCGGAAGGGATCGACACGGTCGAGTACCTGCATCACGGCGATATCGCCAGCGTCGCCATCCAGTATTCCTACCTCGCGAGCTGGCTTTCGCTGCTCGCCGAGCCCGACTACGGCGCCGAGGCGGCGCGCGCGCTCTTCCGCGCCGTCTACGGCCACTGGACGGGCCTGCCGAAGGAAAGCCGCCCGAAGCTCCATCTCTACGGCCTCAGCCTCGGCGCGCTGTCGTCCGAGCAGTCGGCGGAACTCTTCGAGGTGATCGGCGATCCCTATCAGGGCGCGCTCTGGGCCGGCCCGCCCTTCCCCAGCCGCATCTGGCGCAAGATGACGGCGGACCGCAACGCCGGCACGCCCGCCTGGCTGCCGCGCTTCCGCGACGGCTCCTACGTGCGCTTCACCAGCCAGCGCAACGCCTTGCCGGAGGCGGGCGGCCGGTGGGGACCGATGCGCATCGTCTACCTGCAATATGCCAGCGACCCGGTCACCTTCTACGACCCTTACGCCTTCTACCGCCAGCCCGCCTGGATGGCTGCGCCCCGCGGGCCGGACGTCTCGCCGGACTTCCAGTGGTATCCCGTCGTCACCTTCCTGCAACTGACGCTCGACATGGCGATGGCGACGACCGCGCCCATGGGACTGGGGCATGTCTATGCCGGGGAACACTACATCGATCCGTGGATCGCGGTGACCGATGTCACGGACTGGAGCGAGGCGGACATCGCGCGGCTGAAGGAGAGGTTCCGGGCGGGGCGGTGACGGATGGCAGTCAGCTTGGGGCTGTTGATCCTCGGGTCAAGCCCGAGGATCAACGACCGCAGGCGCCTCGTGAACCGCATCCTTCCCACGAGCGAAAACGCCGGGGCAAAACCCCGGCGTTCCATTCCCGATGCGCCGAACCTTATTCGGCGGCGACGATCTTGCCGTCTTCCCACTTGAAGAGCGAGAAGCTCTGCGAGGTGAGGTCGCCGCTTTCGCCGTAGGTGAGCTTGCCGATGGCGGTCGGGATGGCCTCGCCGGACTTGAGCGCCGTGGCGACGGCGCCGGCGTCTTCGGCGCTGCCGGCCTTCTCGATGCCGGCCTTCAGCACTTCGACGGCGGCATAGGCGTTGAGCGTGAAGGCTTCCGGCGGGACGCCCTTTTCCTTGAGGGCGGCGACGGCCGCCTGGGAATCGGGGCTCTTCAGCGCGTCGGAAGCGTTGGTGAAGAGCGTGCCGGCCGCAGCCTCGTTGCCGATCGCCCAGTATTCGCTGTTCGACAGGCCTTCACCGCCGATGATCGTGGCGTCGACCGAAAGGTCCTTCAGCTGGCGGGCGAGCAGGCCGCCTTCCGGATGATAGCCGCCGAAATAGACGACTTCGACGCCGTCGGACTTGAGGCGGGTGATCAGCGCGCTGAAATCCTTGTCGCCCGGGGTGACCGAATCGTAGAGCGCCTCGGTAACGCCGCCCTTGTTGAGCGCCGCCTTGAAGGCATCCGCAAGGCCCTTGCCGTAGGCGCCCTTGTCGTGGATCACGGCGACCTTCTTGTCCTTGAGGTTCGCCAGCACATAGGCGGCGGCGACTTCGGCCTGCTGGTCGTCACGGCCGCAGGTGCGCAGGACGTTGGTGAGGCCGCGGGCCGTGAGATCCGGGGCGGTCGCGGTCGGGGTGACCATCAGGATGCCGTTTTCGGCCAGAACGTCGGAGGCCGGGATGGCAACGCCGGACGTGACCGGGCCGACGACGAAACGGATGCCTTCGCCGACGATCTGGTTGGCCGCCGAAACGCCCTGCTTGGGCTCGCCGGCGTCGTCGGCCAGCTTGAGGACGACCTGCTCGCCGAGGATGCCGCCGTTCTTGTTGATCTCGGCGACGGCAGCTTCCGCGCCGTTCTTGACCTGGTCGCCATAGGCCGCAACCGGGCCGGTCAGCGGCGCGATGAGCCCGATGACGATGTCGGCATGGGCGAGCGGCGCGAAGGCGACGGAGGCCGCAAGCAGGGCACCGGCGAAAATTGGCTTCTTCATGGTCTTTCTCCTGAACTGGGGCCTTGGAAAGGCCCGGTCGCAAACCGTCATGCGCCCGGTCGGCGCCGGCCGAAATCCGATGGCAGAGCGGTACTTTCACGGTCCGGAACAATCGTGCGCGAAGGGCCGGCGTGCTGAGGATTGATTAGGCCGGAAGGGCAAAAAGCGCAACAAAATAATGCATTTGCATATTTGATAAGCGGATCACGTCCATGAATGGGAGACGATGAATCGCAATTGAATCAAAACGGATTGTTAAGATTTACCATTTATAAACATCCGGAAATTTTGAGGATCTGCGATGCGTTGCGTATTGATCGTCGTCCTCCTGCTCATCGCCGGATGCGCGTCCGTCCCCCGACAGACGCAGAATGCCTGTGCCATCTTCGAGCAACGTGACGGCCTCTTCGACAACTGGCGGCGCGCCGCCTACGGTGCCCAGCGTGAATACGGCGTGCCCGTTCCCGTGCTGATGGCGACGATCTACACGGAGTCCGGCTTCCGGCATAATGCGCGTCCGCCGCGCACGAAGCTCTTCGGCTTCATCCCGTGGAAGCGCCAGTCGACCGCGCTCGGCTTCTCCCAGGCGCTCGACGGCACCTGGGCGCAATACAAGCGGGTGACGGGCCGCTGGGCGGCCAAGCGCACCGATTTCGGCGATGCGATCCGCTTCATCGCCTGGTACCACAGCGAGAGCAACCGCAAGAACGGCATTGCGCTCAACGACACCTACCGGCTCTACATCGCCTATTATCACGGCCATACCGGCTACCAGCGCGGCAACTGGAGCGCGACCGCAAAGGCGGGTGCGAAGCGGGCCGCGACCATGGCCGTCAACTATTCGCGCCAGTTGAAGAGCTGCGGCGGCTGGTAGGCGGCAAGGCGCCCGCCCGAAGGCCGTCGGCGCCTTGCCGTTCCCGAACGGCAAAAAGCCCCGCGACCTTTCGTGTCGCGGGGCTTTTTCCGTGTCTCCGCTGCCTCAGCCGTCGAGGAACGAGCGCAGCTTGCGGCTTGCCTAGCTGTCCAGGAAGCTTCTCAGCTTCCTGGAACGGCTCGGGTGCTTGAGCTTGCGCAGCGCCTTCGCCTCGATCTGGCGGATGCGTTCGCGGGTGACCGAGAACTGCTGGCCGACCTCTTCCAGCGTATGGTCCGTGTTCATGCCGATGCCGAAGCGCATGCGAAGGACGCGCTCCTCGCGCGGCGTCAGCGAGGCCAGCACGCGGGTCGTCGTCTCGCGCAGGTTCGCCTGGATGGCGGCGTCGATCGGCAGCAGCGCGTTCTTGTCCTCGATGAAGTCGCCGAGGTGGCTGTCCTCCTCGTCGCCGACCGGCGTTTCCAGCGAGATCGGCTCCTTGGCGATCTTCAGGACCTTGCGGACCTTCTCGAGCGGCATGGCGAGCTTTTCGGCCAGTTCCTCCGGCGTCGGCTCGCGGCCGATCTCGTGCAGCATCTGGCGCGAGGTGCGCACGATCTTGTTGATCGTCTCGATCATGTGCACCGGAATGCGGATCGTGCGGGCCTGGTCGGCGATCGAGCGGGTGATCGCCTGCCGGATCCACCAGGTCGCATAGGTGGAGAACTTGTAGCCGCGGCGGTACTCGAACTTGTCGACCGCCTTCATGAGGCCGATATTGCCCTCCTGGATGAGGTCCAGGAACTGCAGGCCGCGGTTCGTGTACTTCTTGGCGATCGAGATCACGAGGCGCAGGTTGGCCTCCACCATCTCCTTCTTGGCGATGCGCGCCTCGCGCTCGCCCTTCTGGACCATGTGCACGATGCGGCGGAACTCCGAGATGGAGATGCCGGTCTCGGTGGCGAGGTTCTGGATCTCCTGGCGGATGTCGCGGATCGTCGTGTTCTCGTTCCTCGCGAATTCCTTCCAGCCGCGGGCCGAAAGGTTGGCGATCGACTTCATCCAGTTCGGATCGAGCTCCGCCCCGTTGTACTGCTCGAGGAACGAGTCGCGCTTGACGCCGTAGCTCTCGGCAAGACGCAGCAGGCGACCCTCGTTCTGCACGAGGCGCTTGTTGATGTCGTAGAGCTGCTCGACGAGGCTGTCGACGCGGTTCTGGTTGAGCGAGAGCGACTTGACCGCCGTGATCAGCTCGTCCTTGAGCTCCTTGTAGCGGCGCTCCTGGGCGGGCGACAGCGTGCCGGTCGCCTGCAGGCGGGCTTCCACCTGCTGGTCCTGGAGCTTGCGCAGCTTCTTGTAGGTCTCGGCGATCGTGTCGAGCGTCGCCATGACCTGCGGGCGCAGTTCCGCTTCCATCGCGGCGAGCGAGAGGTTCGATTCGTCGTCGTCCTCTTCCTCCTCCTCGATCGGCAGGCCCTCGCCGCCGACATTGGTGATGTCGTCGTCGTTGGCGGCAGCGCGCGGCTTGCGGTTCCTTTCCTTCTCCTCGGCCGCCTTGCGGTCGGCCTCGATCTTCTCCGGGCTCTGGAACTGCGGGGCAGCCTTCGCCTCGGGACCGGAATACGTCGTCTCGAGGTCGATGATCTCGCGCAGAAGCGTCTGGCCTTCGTTGAGTTCATCCCGCCAGATGATGATGGCCTGGAACGTCAGCGGGCTCTCACAGAGGCCGGCGATCATCGTCTCGCGGCCGGCTTCGATGCGCTTGGCGATGGCGATCTCGCCCTCGCGCGACAGGAGCTCGACGGAGCCCATCTCGCGCAGGTACATGCGCACCGGGTCGTCCGTGCGGTCCGTCGGCTCCTTCTTCTTGGCGGCCGCAAGCGCGGTGCCGCCGGAAGCGGCGAGTTCCCCGCCCTCGCTGTCACCGTCGTCGTCGCCGCCCTCGTCGTCGCCCTGGGCCGCCTCTTCGGCGTCCTCGTCCTCGATGACGTTGATGCCCATGTCCGAAAGCATGGCCATCGTGTCCTCGATCTGCTCCGAGGTGACTTCCTCGGAGGGCAGGACGGAGTTCAGCTCGTCCATCGTGACATAGCCGCGCTTCTTGGCGGCCTTGATCATCTTCTTGACGGCATCATCGGAAAGATCGAGAAGAGGGCCGTCGGATGCGCCTTCGCGTTCGTTTTCGACTTCCTCGTTCTCTTTGACCTTTGTCGCCATTTATTTCGTCGCTTTCCTGAGCATCAGTTTCCAAGCAGTCAGGGTCTCCCGCAGCCGATCGCCCTTCGGCATGCGCAAACGCAAATCAGCGTTCCTGACCTAACGGATTGACAATTAAATCCCGATTAACCACGTCCCGGCCCGCAGGATGGTGGGCATGTTGCCGAGGCAACACAATTGACATGACTTCCCGATCCGCCGTACCCATTCCTTCACAGCCAACAATGGTGATTCCCAGAATTTTCGGTTACGTCAAGCTTTTCCGGCAAAAAAGCCGCAAAAGGTTCCGATTCGGGTTCGCGGACAGGACTGTCAGCGGATCCGGGCGATTGAGCCTTCATGTAGGCGCAAATCCCGGAAAGACAAGAGCCGCAACCCGGCGCACGCACGCCCGAATCACTTCGTCAGAACGAGCGCCCGTCCATCTTGGTGATCGCCAGTGTCTCAAGATCGATCGCCGGAAGGCACCGCAGGTTGATCGCCGCCATCCTGTTCCCGTTCGGGCTGATCCCCTCGCCGCTGTCGAAGGCGACGTTGCCGCAATGACAGCTTCCCTCGTACCTCATCCCAGGTCCTCCTTCTATTACCAGTCCATGACGACCTTGCCGGAATTGCCCGAGCGCATCGCCTCGAAGCCATCGCGGAAATCGTCGATCCCGATGCGGTGGGTGATGATCGGCGCAAGGTCGAGCCCGCCCTGCACGAAGGCGATCATCTTGTACCAGGTCTCGAACATCTCGCGGCCGTAGATGCCCTTCAGCGTGAGCATCTTGAAGATGACCTTGTTCCAGTCGATGCCGAAACCGTCCGGCGCGATGCCGAGGATGGCGATCTTGCCGCCGTTGTTCATCGTGTCGATCATCGAGCGGAAGGCGGCCGGCGCGCCGGACATTTCAAGCCCGACGTCGAAGCCCTCCGTCATGCCGATCTCGGTCATCACGTCGGAAAGGTCCTGCCTGGAGGCGTCGACCACATGGTCGATGCCGACCTTGCGGGCGAGGTCGAGGCGGACGGGGTTGATGTCGGTGATGACGACCTTGCGCGCGCCGGAGCGCTTCGCCACCATCGCCCCCATGATGCCGATCGGCCCGGCGCCGGTGACGAGCACGTCCTCGCCGACGAGATCAAAGGAGAGCGCCGTGTGCACGGCATTGCCGAACGGATCGAAGATCGCCGCCACCTCGTCCGGCACGTCGTCCGGGATCGGCACGACATTGTGCTCGGGGATCGCGACGAACTCGCCGAAGGAGCCCGGCCGGTTGACGCCGACGCCCTTGGTATAGTGGCAGAGGTGCCCGCGCCCGGCGCGGCAGTTGCGGCACTTGCCGCAGACGATGTGCCCCTCGCCCGAGACGCGCTCGCCCACCTTGTACTTGGTGACGGCGGAGCCGATCTCGGCGATCTCGCCGACGAATTCATGGCCGACGACCATCGGCACCGGGATCGTCTTCTGCGCCCAGTGGTCCCAGTTCCAGATATGCACGTCCGTGCCGCAGATGGCGGATTTCTTCACCCGGATCAGCACGTCGTTCGGACCGGCCTCCGGCACCGGCACATGCTCCATCCAGAGCCCGACCTCAGGTTTCGCTTTAACCAGCGCACGCATCATGTTCGACATGACGAAAACTCCGCAAGGGATTCAGAAGGCAGTTCAAATGACGCCCAGTTCGCGCCCGACTTCGGCGAAGACCTCAATCGCCGTTCGAACATCCGCCTCGCTATGGGCGGCCGACATCTGGGTGCGGATGCGCGCCTGCCCGCGCGGCACGACGGGAAAGGAAAAGCCGATGACGTAGACGCCCCTTTCCAGCATGCGGCTCGCCATTTCCTGCGCAAGGCTCGCATCGCCCAGCATGACGGGAATGATCGGATGGCCCTCCCCCGCAAGGGTGAAGCCGAGCTTCGTCATCTCGATGCGGAAGAGGTCGGCATTGGCGTAGAGACGCTTTCGCAGCGCATCGCCGTTTTCGATCAGGTCGAAGACCTTGAGCGAGGCGCTAGCGATGACAGGGGCGAGCGTGTTGGAGAAGAGATAGGGCCGCGAGCGCTGGCGCAGCCATTCCACCACCTCGCGCCGGCCGGAGGTGTAGCCGCCCGACGCGCCGCCGAGCGCCTTGCCGAGCGTGCCGGTGATGATGTCGACGCGGCCTTCCACGCCGCAATGCTCCGCCGAGCCGCGCCCATGCCTGCCGACGAAGCCGACCGCATGGCTGTCGTCCACCATGACCATCGCGCCGTACTTTTCCGCAAGGTCGCAGACGCCCTCAAGATTGGCGATGATGCCGTCCATCGAGAAGACGCCGTCGGTGGCGATCATCTTGAAGCGGCTGCCCTCGGCCTTCTTCAATTCCTCCTCCAGCGCGGCCATGTCGTTGTTGGCGTAGCGGAAGCGCCTGGCCTTCGAGAGGCGGACGCCGTCGATGATCGAGGCATGGTTCAGCGCATCGGAGATGATGGCGTCCTCCTCGGAAAGCAGCGTCTCGAAGAGGCCGCCATTGGCATCGAAGCAGGAGGAATAGAGGATCGTATCCTCCAGCCCGAGGAAGGCGGAGATGCGCGCCTCGAGCTGCTTGTGCTCCTCCTGCGTGCCGCAGATGAAGCGCACCGAGGCCATGCCGTAGCCGTAGCGGTCGAGCGCCTGCTTGCCGGCTTGTGCAAGGTCCTCGTTGTCGGCAAGACCGAGATAGTTGTTGGCGCAGAAGTTCAGCACGCGTTCGCCAGAGGCGACGGCGATCTCGCCGCCCTGCTTGGAGGTGATCACGCGCTCCGACTTGTAGAGGCCGGCGGACTTGAGGCCGTCGAGTTCGGTTCTGAGATGGGCGAGGAAGGCGGAGGTCATGGGCACGCACTCATGAAGATGACAGGAGATGTGAAGACGGCGACGGTTCAGGCGGCATGCGCGGCATAGGCGGCGACGAGTTTTCATAGTCCTCCATCGGCGGGAATTTCTCGTAGCGGTGCACGGCCGGCGTCACCGCCCAGGCGAGCTTCTCGCTCGTATAGGTCTCGACGAAGGGACTGTACCAGCCCGTATCCTCGAACATGGTGAGCATCTGCGGCGCGCTGATGCGGATCTGAACCCGCCCGCAGCGGCATGCCCCGTCGAGCGGCAAGGTCGATCTGTTCATGGGCCCGGCTCCCCTTCCGATGCACGCCGGCCTGTCTTTTTGATCGTGATGCCGGCGATGTTGCTCCACGCGATAGTTCTAGCGCAGCAACAGCCCGCGTAAAGGGCCGCAGCCATGTTTTCAGGCACGCTCGCGGGCGATCGGCGCAAGGGTTGACAGAAGCGCCCTGCCGCTGTCCGGTTATGCCAGGAAAGGATGCGGGGTCATGACGATACTGGACAGGTTTTCCCAGAAGGGGCGCGTGGCGCTCGTGACCGGCGGCGGGCGCGGCCTCGGCTTCGAGATCGCCAAGGCGCTGGCGGAGGCCGGCGCGCATGTGGTGGTGACGGGGCGCACGGCCGCAACGCTCGACGAAGCCGCCGCGACGATCGCCGCCGCTGGCGGCAGCGCCTCGGCCGCGGCCTTCGACATCGCCGACCGGAAAGCCCAGCGCGCCGCGCTTGCGGACATAGAGAACCGGCACGGCCGGCTCGACGTGCTCGTCAACAATGTCGGCGCGCGCGACCGCCGTCCGTTGTCCGAGATGGACGACGAGGCGATCGACGAGCTGATCCGCACCGACCTTGCCGCCGCCGCCAGCCTGTCGCGCGACGCAGCCGCGATCATGAAACGGCACGGCCACGGCCGGCTGATCGCATTGACCTCGATCGGCGGCCACGTGGCCATGCCGAACGACGGCGTCTATCCCGCCGCCAAGCAGGGCCTGACCGGCCTGATGCGCAGCATGGCCGTCGAATACGGCCCCCACGGAATCACCAGCAATGCCATCGCGCCCGGCTGGTTCGCGACGGAAACCAATGCGGCGATGGCCGCCGACGAGGGCCTGATGCCCTTCGTGCGCCAGCGCATTCCCGTGCAGCGCTGGGCGAGGCCCGACGAGATCGCCGGCGCCGCCCTGTTCCTCGCGAGCGACGCCGCCTCCTTCGTCAACGGCCATGTGCTGGTGGTGGACGGGGGGATGACCGTCAGGATGTAGGCCGCAAGCGCCCTCATCCCGCAGCCGCGGCCTCCAGCGGCGCGATCTCGAGCTTGACCATCTTCAGCATGGCCTCGGTGACCCGCTTGACCTTTTCCGGGTCCGGATCGCTCATCAGCTCGCCGAGCCTGGTCGGCGCGATCTGCCAGGACAGGCCCCAGCGATCCTTCAGCCAGCCGCACTGCTCCACCGATCCGCCTTCCTTGAGCGCGTCCCAGAGCCGGTCCAGGTCTCCCTGCGTCTCGCATTCGACCATGATGGAGAAGCTGTGGTTGAACGGATCGAGCGGACCGGCCTCGATCGCCATGTAGCGCTGGTCGCCGAGGGTGAAGCTCGCGATCCTGACGCTGCCCGGCGGGCCGCTCGGCGTCTCCGCCGGAAGCGGCGAGACCCAGTGGACCGAGGAACCGGGGATGAGCGATGTGTAGAAGCCGATGGCGGCCTCCATGTCCTTCTCGAACCAGAGATGCTGCGTGACCTTCATCGTGACGTCCTCCTTGGTGAAGATGCTCAAGGACGAAAGAAGGCGGAACGTTCCGACAGGACCGGTGAAAAAATCGGCCTAACCGGCAAACGCCTCGATCACCGCCAGGAAGGCGTCGCCGAACCGGTCGCGCTTGGAAAGGCCGATGCCGGGAATGTCCAGCAGTTCCTCGCGGTCGCGCGGGCGCTCCTTGGCGAGCGCGATCAGCGTCGTATCCGGGAAGACGACATAGGGCGGCACGTCGAGCTCCTTGGCGATGGCAAGGCGCTCGGCGCGCAGCAGCTCGAAAAGCTCGCGGTCGGAGCCGGAGAGGTTGGAGCGCTCGCGGGCGGCGGGCGAACCGCCGGCCTTCGCCTTGCGGCCCGCCTGCGGCCGGTCCTTGCGGAAGAAGACCTGCCGCTCGTGGCGGAAGACGGCACGCGCCTCCGGCTCGAGCTTCAGCGCGCCGTAGGCGGCGTGATCGACGCTGACGAGGCCCATGGCGAGCAGTTGGCGGAAGATCGACTGCCAGACGCGCGGGGCGATGTCCTTGCCGGCGCCGAAAACGGGCATGGAGGTGTGGCCGAAGCGCTCCGTCTTCTCGTTGGCGGCGCCCACCAGCACGTCGATGACATGGGCCGCGCCGAACCGTTCGCCGGTGCGGTAGACGGCGGCGAGCGCCTTGATGGCGGCTTCCGTGCCGTCCCAGGTCTCGACCGGATTGCGGCACGTATCGCAATTGCCGCAATGGCCCGGATGGGCTTCGCCGAAATGGGCAAGGATCGCCTTGCGCCGGCAACCGGCCGTCTCGCAGATGGCGAGCAGCGCCGTCAGCTTGGCGCGCTCGATGCGCTTCACCTCGTCGGCCGCCCCGCCCTCGTCGATCATCCTGCGCCGCTGCACGACGTCCGCCATGCCGTAGGCCATCCAGACCTCGGACGGCAGGCCGTCGCGTCCCGCCCGCCCCGTCTCCTGGTAATAGGCCTCCACGGAGCCCGGCAGGTCGAGATGGGCGACGTAGCGCACATCCGGCTTGTCGATGCCCATGCCGAAGGCGACGGTGGCGACCAGGCAGAGGTTTTCCTCCTTGAGGAACGCATCCTGGTTGGCCTCGCGCACCGCCCGGTCGAAGCCCGCGTGGTAGGGCAGCGCGCGGATGCCCTGCGCGTTCAGCCAGTCGGCGGTGTCCTCCACCTTGGCGCGCGACAGGCAATAGACGATGCCGCTCTCGCCCTTGTGCCGCGACAGGAAGCGAAGGAGCTGCTGGCGCGCCTGGTCGCGCTCGGCGATCTCGTAGGAAATGTTCGGCCGGTCGAAGCTGGTGGTGAAGACCTTCGCGCCGCCAAGGCCGAGGCGCTCGATGATGTCCTGGCGGGTGTGCGGATCGGCCGTCGCCGTCAGCGCGATGCGCGGCACGCCGGGATAGCGTTCGCCGAGCACGCCGAGCGCCCGGTATTCCGGCCGGAAGTCATGGCCCCATTGCGAGACGCAATGGGCCTCGTCGATGGCGAAGAGCGCGATGCGGGCATCGGCGGCAAGCTCGGCGAAGCCGTCCGTGACGATGCGCTCCGGCGTGACGTAGAGAAGGTCGAGATCGCCCGTGCGCATCGCATTGCGCACGGAGAAGAACTCCTCGCGCGTGAGCGAGGAGTTGAGCGCCGCCGCGCGCACGCCGAGCTGCTTCAAGGCCTCCACCTGGTCGCGCATCAGCGCGATCAGCGGCGAGATGACGATGCCGACCCCGTCCCGGCAGAGCGCCGGGATCTGGAAGCAGAGGGACTTGCCGGCGCCGGTCGGAAACAGCACCACCGCATCGCCGCCCGCCGTCACATGCCCGACCACCTCTTCCTGCCTGCTGCGGAAGGCATCGTAGCCATAGACGCGCTTGAGCACGTCGAGCGGCGATGGGCGGGCGCTATCGGTGGAAATGTCGAGCATGCGATTCCGTCTTCGTTTGCGGCGACTATGGCGCCTGCGCCCTGGGGAGGCAACCCGGTCCGCCTACTTCCCGGCAGGCCCCTTCACCCGGCCGGAGAGCACGCCGAAGCCCTCGATGATCGCCTCCTGGTTCTCCATCCGCACCGTCTCCATCTGCACTTCCTGAAGCGCGCGGAGAATCTGCGGCACCCGTTCGTCGTCGCCCTCTTCCGTCGCCACGGCAAGCTCCCGCTCCAGTTCGCGGCGCTGCCACAGCAGCGCGCGGGTGCGCTTGTGAAGGGCGAGCGCCTGGAGGTAGCCCTCGCGGGCGTCCTCCGGCGCCGCCTCCGCCGTCGCGGTCCACAGGCGGGAATTGCGGATCTGCTGGTCGAGGCCCTTCAGAAGCACGCCGAAACCGGCGGCCTCCAGTTCCTCGACCAGCCGCTCGCGGTCGAGCCGCGCGCCGACCGAGCCGGCGATGCCGAGGAGCGAAGACCAGAGGCGCTGCAGGTCGCGGTTCTCGTATTCGATGATGGCGATCTCGTCGTAGTCGCTGAAGAGCAGGCCCGGATGATTGACCACGGTGAGCGCCAGCACGCTTTCGCGCAGCGCCGGCAGATCCTGCGCGCCGCGCACTAGTGTCGAGCGCGCCAGCCGGTCGGAGATCGCGGAAGGAGCCGCATTGCCCTGCGGCGCGCCGCGGCCGCCGCCCCTGCCCTGCCGGCCGCCGGAAAAGCCGCCGCCGCCCGGCCGCGGGCCCGGGCGGAAGAAGGCGTTCAGCCGGTCGCGCATGTCCTGCTGGTAGTGGCGGCGCACGTCCTCGTCGGCGATCGCCGCCGCGATCCGGCGCAGGCGCGATTCCAGCTCGGCGCGGCTTTCCGGCGTGTCAAGCGTCGCGCCCTGCACTTCGCGGTTCCAGATCATGTCCGCCAGCGGGCGGGCGTTCGCCAGCACCTTGTCGAAGGGCGCGCGGCCCTCCTGGCGCACGAGGTCGTCCGGGTCCTTGCCATCGGGAAGCAGCGCGAAGCGCACCGTGCGGCCCGGCCTGATGAAGGGCAGCGCAAGGTCGGCGGCGCGGTTCGCAGCCCGGATGCCCGCCCCGTCGCCGTCGAAGCAGAGCACCGGCTGCGGCGTCATCTTCCAGAGCAGCTCGAGCTGGTTTTCCGTCAGCGCCGTGCCGAGCGGCGCCACGGCATTCTCGATGCCCGCCTGATGCAGCGCGATCACGTCCATATAGCCTTCGACCGCGATGACCGTACCCGCGCCGTCGGCGCCCTGGGCGGCCTTGCGGGCGCGGGCGTGATTGTAGAGCACGCTGCCCTTGTGGAAGAGCTCGGTCTCGTTGGAATTGAGGTACTTGGCCGGCGCGTCCGGCGACATGGCGCGTCCCCCGAAGGCGATGACCTTTTCCCGGACAGAAAGGATGGGGAACATGATGCGGTCGCGGAACCGGTCGTAGGAAACGGGGATCTCCGGCCCGTGCACGACGAGGCCGCACGCCTCGATCGCCTCCTTCGGCACGCCCTTGCCGGCGAGGAACTCCTTCAGCGCGTTGCGGCTGTCCGGCGCATAACCGAGGCGGAAGGTCTCGATGGTGCGGCCGGCCAGCCCGCGGTCGCGCAGATAGGCGCGCGCCTTCGCTCCCGCCGGCGTCTGCAGCTGGTCCTGGAAGAAGCGTGCCGCCATCTCCATAACCTCGACGAGGCCCATGCGCTCCTTCTCGCGCTGCTCGGCCTGCGGGTCCGGCTGGGGCATCGCGACGCCCGCCAGATCGGCGATCTGCTGCACGGCTTCCGGGAAGGAGAGCCCGTCGAGATCGGTCAGGAAACGGAAATGATCGCCGGAAACGCCGCAGCCGAAGCAATGGTAGCGGCCCTTGCGGTCCTCGCAGTGGAAGCTCGGCGACTTCTCGCCGTGGAACGGGCAGCAGGCCCAGTAGTCGCCGCGCGAGACATTGGTCTTCTTGCGGTCCCAGGTCACGCGCTTGCCGATCACGTCCGAAATGGGGACGCGGTCGCGAATCTCGTCTAGGAAGGCATTGGAAAAGCGCATGGGTACCTCGGTCGAGGTCCATATAACCATGCGGGCGGCCAACCGCCAGCACTACCGCCCTGCCCACAGCAATTCACAGGACGAGACGAAAGAAGGGCGGCTTCGGCCGCCCTTCCATCCGTTACTTCAACAGGTCCTTCACCACGCCCGAGGCCTTGGCGAAGTCCATCTGGCCGGGATAGCGCTCCTTGAGCACAGCCATGACCTTGCCCATGTCGCGCAGGCCCTGCGCGCCGATCTCCGCGATGACGCCGGCGATCAGTTCCCGGACCTTCTCGTCGGAAAGCTGTTCCGGCAGGAAGCCCTTGATCACGGCGATTTCCTCGCGCTCCTGGGCGGCGAGCTCCGGGCGGCCGTTCTCGGCGAAGATCCTGGCGGATTCCTCGCGCTGCTTGATCATCTTGGCGAGGATCTGCAGGAGTTCGTCGTTCTCCACGGGGCCCTTGCCGACACCGCGGTTGGCGATATCGCGGTCCTTCAGCGTCGCCTGGATCAGGCGCAGCGTGGAGACACGGCAGGCGTCCTTGGCCTTGAGCGCATCCTTGAGGGCGTTTGCGATGGTCTCGCGCATTCTTTTCTCCATTGGAGGCCGCCGGCGCCGGACGCACGAAAGGCCTCGATCATCGTTCGATTGTGCATGCTCATAGACCGGCAGAGGGCCCGCCGGCAAACGGATTACGCAAGCGATTGAATTTCAATGCTTTATAATTCCATGCAATCCGTAAGGAGGCGGTTGACCCCGTCATCCGCTTTGTCTATTTTCCGGCACCTGCACGAAAATCGGCAATCAGGGCGAACCAACGCGGGTTTCCGCGCGCCTTTGCCTGCGATCTAAATGGTGCCCGACGCTGGACCTTTCAAGCGCTCGGTGCCGGAAACGGGATACTCATGACCTCGACCCCCGCATGGACCACCGAAAAGCCGACCGCCCTGCTCGTCCTTGCCGACGGCACGGTGATCGAAGGCAAGGGCATCGGCGCCACCGGCAAGGTGACCGCGGAAGTCTGCTTCAACACCGCCTTGACGGGCTACCAGGAAATCCTGACCGACCCCTCCTATCTCGGCCAGATCGTCACCTTCACCTTCCCGCATATCGGCAATATCGGCGCCAACGACGAGGACATCGAGGACCTGACGCCCGCCGCCCGCCACGGCGCCGTCGGCACGATCTTCAAGGCCGACATCACCGACCCGTCGAACTACCGCGCCGCAAAGCACCTCGACCAATGGCTGAAGGCCCGCGGCATCATCGGCCTTTCCGGCATCGACACGCGCGCGCTCACCGCCTGGATCCGCGAGAACGGCGCGCCGAACGCGGTGATCGCCCACGATCCGAACGGCGTCTTCGACGTCGAGACGCTGAAGGCGGAGGCGAAGGCCTGGAGCGGCCTCGTCGGCCTCGACCTCGCCAAGGTCGCCTCCTCCGGCCAGTCCTCGCGCTGGAGCGAGAAGCCGTGGGTCTGGAACGAGGGCTACGAAGACCTCGCGGAAGGCGACGCGAAGTATCACATCGTCGCGCTCGACTACGGCGTGAAGCGCAACATCCTGCGCCTGTTCTCCGGCCTCGGCTGCAAGGTCACCGTCATGCCGGCGACCTCCAGCGCGGACGACGTGCTGGCCCAGAAGCCGGACGGCATCTTCCTCTCCAACGGTCCGGGCGACCCGGCGGCCACCGGCGAATATGCCGTGCCGGTCATCAAGACGCTGATCGAGACGGGCATCCCCGTCTTCGGCATCTGCCTCGGCCACCAGATGCTCGGCCTTGCCGTCGGCGCGACCACCGAGAAGATGCACCAGGGCCACCACGGCGCGAACCACCCGGTGAAGGACCACACGACCGGCAAGGTCGAGATCGTCTCGATGAACCACGGCTTCGCCGTCGCTTCCTCCTCGCTGCCGGAGGGCGTCGAGGAAACCCACGTCTCGCTGTTCGACGGCTCGAACTGCGGCCTGCGTCTTACCGGCAAGCCGGTCTTCTCCGTGCAGCACCACCCGGAAGCCTCCCCCGGCCCGCAGGACAGCCACTACCTCTTCCGCCGCTTCATCAACCTGGTGCGCGAGAGGAAGGGCGAGGAAGCCATTCCCGAACGGGCTTAAGCCCCATTCCACCAAGACGACAGGCCTCGGACATCGCGCCCGGGGCCTGTCGTCTTGGTGGTCAGCGCGCCTGCCTCACCAGCCGGTAGAAACGCCAGTTAAGCAGGATGGAGGCGGCCGAAAGGCCGGCGAGGAAGCCGAACCAGACGCCGATGCCGCCGAAACCCGCGGGGAAGGCGAAGAACCAGGCGGAGAGGAAGCCGATCGGCCAGTAGGAGATCAGCGCCAGGACCATCGGGATGCGCGTGTCCTTCAGGCCGCGCAGCAGGCCGGCGGCAATCGCCTGCATCCCGTCGACGAGCTGGAAGACGCCGGCGATCACCACGAAGGGGCCGGCGATCGCAAGCACCGCCGCCGAATCCTTGCCGGTCTTGCCGAGGAAGATGGAGGCGAGCGTCGTCGGGATGAGCGCGAAGAGGATGCCGCCCGCGACCGCGATGGCCGCAGCCACGATGAGCACCGCCCAGGACGCGCGCACGATGCCGAGATGGTCGCCGCGCCCGTGCGCCACGCCGACACGCACCGTCCCGGCCTGCGCAAGGCCGAGCGGAATCATGAAGGCGATGGAGGCGAGCTGGAGCGCGATGCCGTGGGCGGCGAGCTCCAGCGTGCCGATATTGCCCATCAGCAGCGAGGCGCCCGTGAAGAGGCCGACCTCCGCAAGCATGGTCAGGCCGATCGGCAGGCCGAGGTGGACGACCTCGCGGAATGCGGGCCAGTCGGGCCGCCAGAAGCGCACGAAAAGCTCGTAGCGGCGCATCTCGGGCCGGAACTGGATATAGGCGGTGATGAGCACGAAGCTCAGGATGTTGACGCCGAGCGAGACGATGGCCGCCCCCACGATGCCCATCGCCGGCAGGCCGAAGTGGCCGAGCACCAGCGCATAGGCGAAGACGGCATTGACCGTCAGGATGACGATCGTGATGTAGAGCACGATCCCCGCCCGGCCATGCGCGCTCACGAGGCCGCGCAGGGTCATGAAGAGAAGTCCCGGGGCCATCCCCCATTGCGCGATCTCCAGATAGCTGCCGGCGAGCGCCGCCACCTCCGGCTTCTGGCCGGCATGGAGCAGGATGCTCTCGGCATTGTAGAAGATCGGCGTCATCAGGAGGGCGTAGATCAGCACGACCCACATGCCCATGCGCACGGCGCGGCGGACGGACACGGTGTCGCCCCGGCCATAGGCCTGCGCCACCATGGGCATGACGGCATTGGAGAAACCCGAGCCGAGGATGAAGATGGTGAAGAAGAACTGGCTCGCCAGCACGATCGCCGCAAGGTGCGCGGCGCCGAGGCGTCCGAGGATGACCACGTCCGTCGTGTGGATGCCGAGCTGGGCGAGCTGCGCGCCGATCAGCGGCACGCCGAGGGCGAAGGTCGCGCGGAAATGCGCGCCCCAGCCGTTGTCCTCGCGATGAGGTGCGATGTGCATGATAGTTCTCACTTTCGCCTCGCTTCCGATCACAAGATCGGGCGGCGATCAATCGAATAGATTTGATCTTTTCATCAAAAATGCTCGGAAACGGGCTCTGCACGCCGGATTCGCGCGGAAACTCCGCCGGAATGCCGCGTTTGAAAGCGCTTCAGGCGCTTTTTGCGGCCAGAGTCCCCGTCGGGCCGGCACCGGCCCCTCTCAGCTTCACGACGAAGATCAGGAGGCCCGCAAAGAGGATCAGCCCCGCCAGGGCGAACGGCGCGCCGGCGAAGACGACCGGCGCGGACGGCCCCGTGAAGCGGCTGAAGACCTGCGTGAAGATGAGCGGCCCGATGATCGTGGTGATGCTCGAGACGCTGGTGAGCGCACCCTGCAATTCGCCCTGCGCGGAGGGCGGCACGCGGGCGGAAGCGATGGAACGCAGCGGCGGATCGGCCAGGCTTTCGAGCGCCGTCAGCACGATCACCGCATAGATCATCCAGCCCTGCCAGGAGGCGGCGTAGCCGGCGAGGCCGAGCACCGCGAAGGAGAGACCGACGACCGCCGTGCGGTATTCCCCGAGCCTCGGCACGACGCGCGGCAGCACGAAAGCCATGACGATCGCCCCGCCAACGCCGAAGATACCGAGCGACAGCCCGATCTGCCCTTCGCTCCAGCCGTAGCGGAACGCCGAAACGAAGGACCAGACGACCGGGTAGACGGCATGCGCCAGCCAGTAGCAGAAGAAGACGAGGCCGACCCACAGCACGCCGGGATAGTTGCGCATCTGCAGGAGCGCACCGAGCGGATTGGCCCTGGAAAGGTCGAAGCGGCGGCGGTTCGCCGGCGCCAGGCTTTCCGGCAGCAGGAACCAGGCGGCGACGAAATTGAGGAAGGCGAGCACCGCCGCGCCATAGAAAGGGATGCGCGGGCCGAACTCGCCGAGCACGCCGCCGATGACCGGGCCGAGCGCGAAGCCCGTGCCGAAGGCGATGCCCATCAGCCCGAAATTCTTCGCCCGCGTCTCGTCCGTCGAGACGTCGGCGATATAGGCGGCGGCCGTGCCGAAGCTCGCGCCGCTGATGCCCGCCAGCACGCGGCCGACGAAGAGCATCCAGTAGCTCGTCGCCAGCGCGCAGATGAGGTTGTCGATCGCGAAGGTGAGGATGCAGGCGAGCAGCACCGGCCTCCGGCCGAATCGGTCCGAGAGGTTGCCGACGAAAGGCGCGAAGAGAAACTGCATACCGGCATAGACGAGCAGCAGCCATCCGCCGTCGATCGCCGCCTGGCTGATGTCGTCGCCCGTCAGTTCGCGCAGATAGGTCGGCAGCACCGGCATGATGATGGCGATGCCGATCACGTCGAGGAACATGATCATGAAGACGAGGAAGAGCCCGCGCCGGGTGGACCTGGCATCGATCATGGTTTCACCTCGAAACGAATGGCGCCCCCGCGGGGGCAAAAATGTCAGGCGGCGAGTCCTATTTCACTTTTTTCAGCGAAACAATCCGTGAACATCGCAAAGTTTTGATGGTTTGCAGGCGCTTCGGTGATGCAAGGCGTCAGTCCGGCCAGGGGTTGGCCTTCACGAAATCGACGAAGGCGCGCAGCGGCGCGGGCATCAGCGTGCGGCTCGGATAATAGAGGAAGGGGCCGGAAAAGGTCTGGATCCAGTCCGGCATGAGCACCTGCAGCGCACCGGAGGCAAGGTTCGGCGCCAGAAACTCCTCGAACGTACAGACGATGCCGAGGCCCGCGGCCGCCGCATGCTGCTCCATTTCGTTCGATTCGGAGACGAGGGCGGCGGGCGGCATGATGGAGACCCGCTCCCCGCCCCGCTCGAAGACCCAGGGCAGGACATGGCCGCTCGCAAAGCGATGCAGGATGCAGCGGTGGTGCATCAGGTCGCGCGGGTGCTGCGGCGCGCCGTGCTCCGCGACGTAGGACGGCGCGGCGGCGACGATGTAGCGCTGGCGGCGCGGGCCGATCGGCACGGCGATCATGTCCTGGTGCAGCGATTCCTCGTAGCGGATGCCGGCGTCGAAGCCAGCGGCCAGCACGTCCACCAGCGCATCGTTGACGGCGACCTCCAGCGTGATGCCCGGATAGGCCGTAAGGAAGGGCGTCGCGATCGGCGGAAGGACGAAGCGGGCGACGATGCCCGGCACGTTGAGCCGCAGCCGGCCCACGGGCCTGTCGCGCAGGCTGTTGACGCCGTCGATCGCCGCCTCCACTTCGCCAAGCGCGGGCGCCAGCCGCTCCAGCAGGCGCTCGCCGGCGTCCGTCAGCGTCACGCTGCGCGTCGTGCGGTTGAAGAGGCGCAGATCGAGCCGCGCTTCCAGCCGCCTCATCGCCTCGGAGAGCGCCGAGGCGGAAACCCCTCGCAGTTTCGCCGCCGCGCGAAAACTCTTCACCCGCGCGATGGCGACGAAGGCATCGAGGTCGGCAAGGGGGATCTGGCTCACTGTTCGGGAAACCGCACAAGCTGTTCAAGAGAGAACGGATTATCGCACAAAGCCTGGCACGGTAAAAGGGAGGCGACCGAAAGGCAGATCACAGGAGAGACACCATGAAGACCATCACCCTCGGCAAGGCCGGCCCCGTCGTTTCCACCATCGGGCTCGGCTGCATGGGGATGTCGGGCATGTACGGCCCGGCCGACCGGGCGGAAAGCATCGCCACCATCCACGCCGCGCTCGATGCCGGCATCAACCTCCTCGACACCGGCGACTTCTACGGCATGGGCCACAACGAGATGCTGATCGCCGAGGCGCTGAAGGGCCGCCGCCGCGAGGACGTGGTGCTCAGCGTGAAGTTCGGCGCGCTGCGCGGCCCGGACGGTGCCTGGAGCGGCTACGATTCCCGCCCCGCGGCGATCAGGAACTTCCTCTCCTATTCGCTGCAACGGCTCGGCACCGACCATATCGACATCTATCGCCCTTCCCGCCTCGATCCGGCCGTGCCGATCGAGGAGACGATCGGTGCGCTCGCCGATCTCGTGAAGGCCGGCTACATCCGCCATATCGGGCTTTCCGAGGTGGGTTCGGAAACGATCCGCCGCGCGGCGGCCGTGCACCCCATCTCGGATCTGCAGATCGAATACTCGCTGGTCTCCCGCGGCATCGAGGACGACATCCTGCCGACCTGCCGGGCGCTCGGCATTCCCGTCACCGCCTATGGCGTGCTCTCGCGCGGCCTTATCAGCGGCCACTGGCAGAAGGGTGCGGCCGGCGGCGGCGATTTCCGCGCCGCGAGCCCGCGCTTCCAGGAGGGCAATGTCGAGCGCAACCTCGCGCTCGTCGAGGCGCTGCGCCGCGTGGCCGAGGAGAAGGGCGTGACCGTCGCGCAGCTCGCCATCGCCTGGGTCGCGGCGCAGGGCGAGGACATCCTGCCGCTCGTCGGCGCCCGCCGCCGCGATAGGCTGGCCGAGGCGCTGGGCGCGCAGCAGGTCGCGCTCAGCCGAACCGACCTTGCCGCGATCGAGGCCGCAATGCCGAAGGGCGCCGCCGCGGGCGAGCGCTACCCGGCCGCCCAGCTCGTGCACATGGATAGCGAAAAGCAGGCATGAAACGAAAGACCCTCCGGCCGACGGGCCGGAGGGTCTCTTCGTTCAGGCCGATCATGCGGCGTCAGACGTCGCCCTGGAAGGTGTTGCAGGCATCGACGCGGCCGGTATCGAAACCGCGCTGGAACCAGCGGCGGCGCTGCTCGGACGTGCCGTGGTTGAAGCTTTCCGGCACGACAAAGCCCTGCATGCGCTTCTGCAACGTATCGTCGCCGATCTGGGTGGCGGCGTTCAGCGCCTCCTCGAGGTCGCCGCGTTCCAGAAGGCCCTTCTGCTCGGTGTACTTGCCCCAGATGCCGGCGTAGCAATCGGCCTGGAGCTCGACGCGGATGGACATCTGGTTGGCCTCGACCTCGCTCATCGTGCGGCGCTGCTGGTTGAAGCGCGGCAGCACGCCCGTGAGGTTCTGCACGTGATGGCCGACCTCGTGCGCGACGACATAGGCCTGCGCGAAGTCGCCGGCGGCGTCGAACTTGCTGGCAAGCTCGTCGAAGAAGCTCATGTCGAGATAGACCTTGCGGTCGCCCGGGCAATAGAACGGGCCGGACGCTGCCGAGGCAAAACCGCAGGCCGACTGCACGGAACCGGAGAAGAGCACCATCTTCGGCTCCTCGTAGCGCTCGCCGGCGGCCTGGAAGATGCCGTTCCAGGTGTCTTCGGTCTCGGCGAGCACCGTCGCCATGAAGGCCTTGGTCTCCTCTTCCTGCGGCGAGGTGCGGCGGCTTGCGCTTTCCGTCTGCTCGAAGCCCGGCATGCTGACCTGCCCGCCATTGCCCAACACCTGCAGCAGGTCGATGCCCATCGCCTTGAAGACGAAGTAGATGACGACGAGGAAGATGATCGTGCCGATGCTCATGCCGCCGCCGGCCCGGCGTCCGCCCATCGGAATGCGGAACCCGCCGCCGCGGCCGAAGGGATTGTTGCCTCCCATCGAAGGCCCGGCCCCGCGCTGGTCCTCGATGTTGCTCGACTGGCGACGACCTTTCCATTCCATGGCGCATTTCCCCGCATTGATGGCCGACGAACGCTCACGGCGTGAATTCGTTCCTCGGCATCAGCTTATAGGGCCTGCCGGGTTTGCTTGCAAAACGAAAAGCGCCGTGTCAGCGCCGCCGGAAGGCCGCCCTGACGAGGGTCGCCCAGCCGGCTTCGCGGACCGCAAGCGCGCCCGCCGCGACGAACAGGACGCCGACGACCGCGGCGGCCAGCCCGCTTGCGAGACCGGAGGCGCCGTCGAAGATCATCGCCCCCATCACCCGGCGCGGCACCAGGGTGAAAAGCCCCGCCACGACGATGCCGCCGAAATACATGCCGGCGACCTGGGCCCGATGCGCGCGGATGTCGCCGCGGCGCGCGGCCGCGACAGCCGGCACGCTGCCGGCGATGACGTAGATGGACAGGAGATGGATGGGGCTGAAGTTCCCGACCGTCCTGAGATCGTGGATGAAGAAGGTCGAGAAGCTGGTCGTGACCATCATGAGCAGCCAGACCTTTCCGAGGAAACGGTGGGTGGGCGTGCCCTTCGGGCGGGCGAGCAGGAAAGCGCCGAGCACGGCGGCCGGAAGCACGGTCGCCACATGGAACTGCACGGCGAAGGGGGCATTGAGAAGCGGTTCGAGAGTCATGGCGTCTCCGGGTGCGGTTGAATTCGGCCCCCGCTTGCGCCATTGATCGGGGCGCCTCAAACGCTTTGGCCCGAACGGACGGGAAAACTACGTGGAACGCCCATTCCTGCAATCCGCGCTTCGTGAACTGCAGGTCTTCCTGCGCTCGCCACGCTTCTGGGCGACCTTCGGCGCCGTGGTGCTGATCTTCTGGGTGACGGGTCCCTACGGCACGACGGAGCGGCTCGCCACCGTGCCGCGGCTCGGCTTCTGGCTGGTGCTGCACGCCGTCGCCTGGGGCATCGCCGTCACCACCATCGTCATCGCCAACACGCTTCTGCTGCACAGGATCGCGAGCCTTGCGGGCCGCATGGCGCTCGGTACGCTGATCGCCGGCGTTCCTGTCGGCCTCGCGACGGAAGCGATCAGCCGTCTGACCTTCGGCGGCACGCCGACGCTCTCGGGCCTCACCGAAAGCATCGTGAGCGGCCTTCTCCTCTCCGCGCTGTTCTGCGGGCTCACCTTCATGACGATGAGCAGCAAGCAGGCCGAAGCGCTTTCTCCCGCCCCGCCGGCGCAGGAGCAGGCGGACGTGCCGCTGCTGCGCCGCCTGAAGCCGGAGAACCGCGGGCCGATCCTGCACATCACCGTCGCCGACCACTACACCGAAGTGACGACGAGCCGCGGGCGCGAGCTGATCCTCCTGCGCTTTTCCGATGCGCTGGAGGAAATCGGCGGCACGCCCGGCCTGCGGGTGCACCGCTCGCATTTCGTCGCCGACATCCATGTCGAGAAGCTTCTGCGCGCCGACGGCCGGCTGGCGATCCGCATGAAGGACGGAAAGGAAATCCCGGTCAGCCGCAGCCGCGCGGACGCGGTGCGCAGCCGCTGGGGCTAGGAAGGAAGAGCCCGCCGGAACCGGGCGGCAATTTTTTCCCGGCGTCCGTCGGGTGGCGCTCCCGCCGTTCGTCTCTAGGTATCCGTCTGTCAAACCTACCGGGAGGACCCCATGAGAAAGATCATTGTCGGCGCATTCACCAGCCTCGACGGCATCATGCAGGCGCCGGGCGGGCCGGACGAGGATCCGGTCGGCGGCTTCACGTTCGGCGGCTGGGGCGTGCCGCACTTCGACGAGAAGATGGGCCAGACGATCGACAAGCTCTTCGCCGAGCCGTTCGACCTGCTGCTCGGCCGCAAGACCTACGACATCTTCGCCGCCCACTGGCCGCATACGGGAGCAGACGACCCGATCGGCTCGCTCTTCGACCGCATCAGGAAATATGTCGCCACGCGCAATCCGCGCTTCAGCCCGAGCTGGCAGAACAGCCACGTGCTCGGCCCCGATGCCGTCGCGGCGGTGAAGGCGCTGAAGGCGCAGGACGGCCCGGCCCTCATGACCCAGGGCTCGACCGAATTCCTCAAGGCGCTGTTCGAGCACGGGCTCGTCGACGAAATCCAGGTCTCGGTCTTTCCGGTCATCCTCGGAAAGGGCAAGCGCCTTTTCGGCGAGGATTCCGCGCCGAAGGGACTGAAGCTCGTCGAATCGAGCACGAGCGATTCCGGCATCGTCATCAGCCGGTATCTGTGCAGCGGCGAGGTCGAGACCGGCTCCTTCGAATTCGACCAGCCGACGGATGCCGAGCTGGAGCGCCGCCGCAACCTGACCTGAAACCCGCCCAGCGAGGACAGCCTTGACCGTCCCTTCCGTTCCCGCTCCAATCGTCTTCGAGGAGAACGGGAGGACGGCATGAAGGCGGCACGGCTGGAGGCGATCGGCGGTTTCTTTGTGCGCGAGGTGGAAAAGCCGGTGCCCGGCCCGGACGGCCTGCTGGTACGCATCGAGGCCGCCGGCATCTGCGGAACGGACCGCCATCTCTTCCACGGCGAATTCCCCTCAAGGCCGCCGGTCACGCTCGGCCATGAATTGTCCGGCATCGTCGAGGCCGTCGGCGATGCCGTGCTGCATTTCCGCCCCGGCATGCGCATCACCGGCGATCCGAACATCCATTGCGGCCGCTGCGTCCAATGCCGGCGCGGCCGCGTCAACCTGTGCGAAAACCTTCAGGCGATCGGCATCCACCGCGACGGCGGCTTTGCCGAATACGCGATCGTGCCGCAGAAACAGGCCTATGAACTGCCGCTCTCGCTGCCGCCGGAGCATGGGGCGTTCTGCGAACCGCTCGCCTGCTGCCTGCACGGCATGGGCATGGCCGGCATCGAGGCGGGCAGCTCCGTCGTGGTGCTCGGCGGCGGGGTGATCGGCATGCTGGTCGTGCAGCTCGCCCGCCTCGCCGGCGCCACCGCCGTCGTCCTCGTCACGCGGCAGGCAGTACGCCGAACGCTCGCCGAGGAGATCGGCGCCACCGGCTCCTTCGATCCCAGCGCCGGCGATGCCGTCGCGGGTATAACCGGCAGGAGCGGCCTTCTGCCGGGCGGCGCGGACGTGGTCATCGAATGCGCGGGTGTGGCCGAGACCATGGCGCAGGCGCCGAGGCTCGCCCGCAACGGCGGCACGGTCGTCGTCCTCGGCGTGATGCCGCAGGGCGAGACGGTCGCCTTCGAGCCGTTCGACCTGCTCTTCCGCGAGGTGAAGATCCTGACCTCCTTCCTGAACCCCTTCGTGCACGGTCGCGCCGCAGCCCTCATCGCCTCCGGCAAGATCGAGGTCGACCGCCTCATCTCGCGCCGCATCGGCCTCGACGACCTGCCGGATGCCGTCGCCAATCCGCCGCGGCCGGGCGAGGTGAAGGTGTTGGTCATGCCGGGCCTGACCTGACCCGCGTCAGCCGAGCCCTTCCTCCGCCACCGCCTCCTCCAGCCAGGCCGCGAAGGCGGACATGGCTGGGGTGACGGCGCGCGATTGCAGCCGGGTCAGCCAGTAGCTGCCGAGCGCCACGCTCGTCGTGAACGGCTGGACCACGGCGCCGGAGGCGAGCAGCCGCGAGAACATCAGCGGCGGCGCGAGGCCGACGCCGGCGCCCTGCAGCACCGCCTCCATCATCGCGAGCGAGGTATCGAAGACGATGGCGTTCTGCGGCGGCAAGGTGCGCGGCAGGCCGGCGGCCTCGAACCACCGGGTCCACTCGTCGCGGCGATAGGAGCGCAGCAGCGTCATGCCGAGGAGATCGGCCGGCTCCTTAAGGTCGCGGGCGATGGCGGGAACGGCAAGCACCGAAAGCGGCGCGTCGAAGAGGCGCACGGCGTCCGTGCCGTGCCAGGCCCCGGCGCCGAAGCGGATGGCGAAGTCGAGGCCCTCGGCGGCGAGGTCCACGCGGTTGTTGTTGGTGGAAAGCCGCACCTCGATGAAGGGGTGGCGCTCGCGGAAGGCGGCAAGCCGCGGCAGCAGCCAGCCGACGGCGAAGGTGCCGACGGCGCCCACCGTCAGGATTTCCCGCACATGCCCGCCGCGAAACCGCTCCACGACATCCGCCATGCGGTCGAAGCTGTCGCGCAGCACCGGCAGCAGGCTTTCCCCTTCCGCCGTGATCATCAGCCCGCGCGGCAGGCGCTTGAACAGCACGACGCCGAGTTGCTCCTCCAGTCCCTTCACCTGATGGCTGACGGCGGCCTGGGTGACGTTCAGCTCGATCGCTGCGCGTGTGAAGCTCAAATGCCGGGCGGAAGCCTCGAAAGCGCGGAAGGCGTTCAGCGGCAGATAGGGCCGAACCATGGCGATGCCCCAGTTTTCCTAATGGCTGAGACCAGTATCGATCTTTTGCGGGGGAATCAAATTCGAGGAAGGTGGCTGACATGCGCCTTTCGCGGCCGATGCCCTGCCGGCCGCTGACGATCTCGTTTTCACGCGCACCGCCTATCGCGTCGGAACCATGCCGAGGCCCTTGCGGGCGAGCCCCGAGAGGTTGAGGGCAAGCTTGCGGCGGAAGACGGGCGAGGCGCCGAGCGCACGCAGGACGAGGTTGCGGACGATGCGTCCGGGAAGACTGCGCATCGTCGCGATCCTCGTCAGGCGGCTTGCGAGCTCCAGCACCTCGGCGGCAGCCGGTCGGCGCTTTTCCTCGTAGAGGTCGAGCGTCGCCTCCGGCGCCTTGCCGCGGACGACATCGGCAAGCAGTTGGCCGAGCACGACCGCGTCGACCAGCCCCGTGTTCATGCCCTGCCCGCCGGCGGGACTGTGCACGTGGGCGGCATCGCCCATGACGAAGAGCGGGCCGGAGCGATAGCGCGCGGCGACCCGGTGGTGAACGCGGAAGCGCGAGCTCCAGATCACGTCGCGCACCCGGCCGGGCCTCTTGCGCGGGCCGCGCGCATCGAGAAGCGCCTGCACGAAGGCCGCATCCGGCGCTTCAGGCGCTTCCTCGACCGGGGCGACGATGCGGTAGCGGCTCTCCGGCAACGGCGCGACGACGCCCATGCCCTCCGGCGAGAAGAACAGCGTCACCTCCTCGCTCAGTCCCCAGTCCATATGCACGTCGGCGAGCACGAAGGACTGGCCGTAGGTCTCGCCGTCGAAGGCGATGCCCGCGGCCTCGCGCACCACGCTGTGCATGCCGTCGCCCCCGACCACGTAGCGGGCGCGGATCGTGCATCCTCCCTCCGGCGTATCGAGGTGCACCGTCGCGCCGGCGGCATCCGGCTCGACCTTCCTTGCCGTGACGCCGCGCCGGATGTCCCCGCCAAGGCTGTGCAGGCGCTCGGCAAAGACCGCCTCCGTCTCGTCCTGCGGGATCATCAGGATCTGCGCGAAACGCGAGGGCAGCATGGAGAAATCCAGCTCGAGCAGCGCCTTGTCATGATCCCGCAGCGCAAAGCGGGTGAGCGGCAGGCCGCGGCGCTCCAGTTCGCCGGTCACGCCGATGCGTTCGAGCACCTCGAGCGTGTGGGCATGGATGACGGCGGCGCGGGAGGTGTTGTGGCCGGCCGGCAACCGGTCGACGACCACATGGCGGATACCGGCCTGTTGCAGGGCGATGGCGAGGGCAAGGCCCGTCGGTCCCGCTCCGACGACCAGCACATCGGTCTCTTGCGGCAGCATGGTTCAGACTCCAAAAAAATCAACACACGTTGACTTTTATGTGCGCGGCTTGAATTTGTCAACAGTCGTTGGCATTTTCTCCGCATGAGCGATTCCCCGGCCAGGAAAACGAAGTCCGACCGCACCCGCGACGCGATCCTGGAGGCCGCTCGCCTTCTCTTCGCGGAAAGGGGGTACGACGGCACGACGGTGCGCGACATCGCCGCCGCCGCCAGCATCGACCCGGCCATGGTGATCCGCTATTTCGGCGGCAAGGACATGCTGTTCGCCCGGGCGGCCGACATCGACCTGCGGCTGCCCGACCTCGCCGCCCTCCCCCGCGAGGCCGCCGGCGAGACGCTGGCCCGCCATTTCCTCTCCGTCTGGGAAGGCGACGGCGGCACCAGCGCCCTGCCGATCGCCCTACGGTCCGCCGCGTCCAACGACCTTGCCGCCGCGCGGCTGCGCGAGATCTTCGCGACGCAGGTCGCCCCCGCCATCGCGCGGCTCGCAGGGCCGGACGCACCGGCCGTCGCCGGCCTCGTCGCGACCCAGATCCTCGGCCTCGCCTTCACCCGCTACGTGCTGAAGCTGCCGCCCGTCGTCGCCCTTTCGCGCGAACGGCTCATCGCGGAGGTCGGCCGCTCGATCCAGGGCTACATAGACGGCGCGCGGCGCTGAAACCGGGCTGCACTTTTCCTGTCGATTCGGCGATTTTCGGGGTTCCGCTCCCCCCTGCATTTGCCTATAAGCCGCTTCTAGCCTTGAAAGACCATAGATGCGCGCCCGGCCGGTGATCCCTTCACCATGGCCGGTTTTTCGCGCACGCCGGAGAACGGATAGAGAGATGCCCAAGCGCCAAGATTTGAAATCGATCCTCATCATCGGCGCGGGGCCGATCGTCATCGGGCAGGCCTGCGAATTCGACTATTCCGGCACACAGGCGTGCAAGGCGCTGAAGGAGGAAGGCTACCGCGTCATCCTCGTCAATTCCAATCCGGCGACGATCATGACCGACCCGGGCCTTGCCGACGCCACGTACGTCGAGCCGATCACCCCGGAAGTCGTGGCGAAGATCATCGCCAAGGAACGCCCGGACGCGCTGCTGCCGACCATGGGCGGCCAGACGGCGCTCAACACGGCGCTCTCCCTGAAGCGCATGGGCGTGCTCGACCGCTACAATGTCGAGATGATCGGCGCCAAGCCCGAGGCCATCGACAAGGCCGAGGACCGCGCGCTCTTCCGCGAGGCCATGGCCAGGATCGGCCTCGAGACGCCGAAGTCGATGCTCGCCAACGCCACCGACATCAAGGAACAGGACCGCAAGGTCCACGAGGCCGAGCGTGCCAAGCTGAAGGCCGAGCTTTCCGGCGACGCGCTCGACAAGGCGCTGGACGAGCTGGAGAACCAGTGGAACCTCGGCGAGACCGACCGCAAGCAGCGCTACATGAGCCACGCCATGGCGATCGCCGCCCAGGCGCTGGACGAGATCGGCCTGCCCGCCATCATCCGCCCCTCCTTCACGCTCGGCGGCACCGGCGGCGGCATCGCCTACAACCGCTCGGAGTTCTTCGACATCGTCTCCGGCGGCCTCGACGCATCGCCGACGACGGAAGTGCTCATCGAGGAGTCGGTGCTCGGCTGGAAGGAATACGAGATGGAGGTCGTCCGCGACAAGGCGGACAACTGCATCATCATCTGCTCCATCGAGAACATCGACCCGATGGGCGTGCACACGGGCGACAGCATCACGGTGGCCCCTGCCCTGACGCTGACGGACAAGGAATACCAGATCATGCGCAACGCTTCGATCGCGGTGCTGCGCGAGATCGGGGTGGAGACCGGCGGCTCGAACGTGCAGTTCGCCGTCAACCCGAAGAACGGCCGCCTCGTCGTCATCGAGATGAACCCGCGCGTCTCGCGCTCCTCCGCGCTCGCCTCAAAGGCGACCGGCTTCCCGATCGCCAAGATCGCCGCCAAGCTTGCCATCGGCTACACGCTCGACGAGCTTGAGAACGACATCACGGGCGGTGCGACGCCTGCCTCGTTCGAGCCGTCCATCGACTACGTCGTCACGAAGATCCCGCGCTTCGCCTTCGAGAAGTTCCCCGGTGCCGAGCCGACGCTGACCACCGCCATGAAGTCGGTCGGCGAGGTCATGGCTATCGGCCGCACCTTCGCCGAATCGCTCCAGAAGGCGCTGCGCGGCCTCGAAACGGGCCTCACCGGCCTCGACGAGATCGAAATCCCCGGCCTTGGCGACGGCAACGACAAGAACGCCGTCCGCGCCGCCATCTCGACGCCCACCCCGGACCGCCTGCGCATGGTCGCCCAGGCGCTGCGCCTCGGCCTGACGCCGGAGGAGGTGCACGAGGGCTCGAAGATCGACCCGTGGTTCATCGAGCAGTTCAAGGCCATCGTCGACATGGAGGCCCGCATCCGCGAGCATGGCCTGCCCGGGGATGCCGAGAACCTGCGCATGCTCAAGGCCATGGGCTTTTCCGATGCGCGCCTCGCCACCCTCTCGGGCAAGCGCCCGAAGGAAGTCGCCGAGCTGCGCAACGGCCTGGACGTACGCCCGGTCTTCAAGCGCATCGACACCTGCGCGGCCGAATTCGCCTCGCCGACAGCCTACATGTATTCCACCTACGAGACGCCTTTTGCCGGTGCCACGCGCTCGGAAGCCGGCATTTCCGACCGCAGGAAGGTCGTCATCCTCGGCGGCGGGCCGAACCGCATCGGCCAGGGCATCGAGTTCGACTATTGCTGCTGCCATGCCGCCTTCGCGCTGAAGGACGCCGGCTACGAGGCGATCATGGTCAACTGCAACCCGGAGACCGTCTCGACCGACTACGACACCTCCGACCGCCTCTATTTCGAGCCGCTGACCGCCGAGGACGTCATCGAGATCCTGAAGGCCGAGCAGACCAACGGCGAGCTCGTCGGCGTCATCGTGCAGTTCGGCGGCCAGACGCCGCTGAAGCTCGCCGAGGCGCTCGAAAAGAACGGCATCCCGATCCTCGGCACCGCGCCGGACGCCATCGACCTTGCCGAGGACCGCGACCGCTTCCAGAAGCTCCTCCAGAAGCTCGACCTCGCCCAGCCGAACAACGGCATCGCCTATTCGGTCGAGCAGGCGCGCCTGGTGGCCGGCGAGATCGGCTTCCCGCTCGTCGTGCGCCCGTCCTACGTGCTCGGCGGGCGCGCCATGCAGATCATCCATTCGGAAGGCCAGCTCCAGACCTACCTGCTCGACACGGTTCCGGAACTGGTGCCGGAAGACATCAAGCAGCGCTACCCGAACGACAAGACCGGCCAGATCAACACCCTGCTCGGCAAGAACCCGCTGCTCTTCGACAGCTACCTGACCAATGCGACCGAAGTCGACGTCGACGCGCTCTCGGACGGCAGGGACGTCTTCGTCTCGGGCATCATGGAGCATATCGAGGAAGCCGGCATCCATTCCGGCGACTCGGCCTGCTCGCTGCCCGTCCACACGCTCTCCGGCGAGATCGTCGACGAGCTGGAGCGCCAGACCAAGGCACTCGCCAAGGCCCTCAACGTCGGCGGCCTGATGAACGTGCAATACGCCATCAAGGACGGCACGATCTACGTTCTGGAGGTGAACCCGCGCGCCTCGCGCACGGTGCCCTTCGTCGCCAAGACCATCGGCGCGCCCATCGCCAAGATCGCCGCGCGCGTCATGGCCGGCGAAGCCCTCGATGCGGCCATCGCCGCCTATGGCGCGAAGCCGGACCCGCGAAACCTCAAGCACATCGCCGTCAAGGAAGCCGTGTTCCCCTTCGCCCGCTTCCCGGGCGTCGATACGCTGCTCGGCCCGGAAATGCGCTCGACCGGCGAGGTCATCGGCCTCGACACGGATTTCGCGCTCGCCTTCGCCAAGTCGCAGCTCGGCGCCGGCGTCGACCTGCCGCGCGAGGGCACGGTCTTCGTTTCGATCCGCGACGAGGACAAGGAGCGCGTGCTGCCGGCCGTCCGCATGCTGACCGACATCGGCTTCAAGGTGATGGCGACCTCCGGCACCGCGCGCTTCCTCGGCGAGAAGGGCATCGAGGCGGTCAAGATCAACAAGGTGCAGGAAGGCCGCCCGCATGTCGAGGACGCCATCCGCAACCGCCAGGTCCAGCTCGTCATCAACACGACGGACGGCAGCAAGGCGATCTCGGATTCGAAGTCGCTCCGCCGCGCCGCCCTGATGCAGAAGGTGCCCTACTACACCACCATGGCCGGCGCCCTCGCCGCCGCCCAGGCGATCAAGGCGCTCAAGCAGGGGCAGCTGGAAGTCCGGCCGCTGCAGGCGTATTTCTGAGGCTCCGCCATGATCAAGCCCCTGCGCTGCTCGCTTCACGCCGAAACCGTGATGCGGGAGCGCAGGCTTGACCCGGCCTGGATCGAGTCCACCGTCCGGGCACCGGAATGGCCGCGTGGAAGACTGCCGGCGACGGCCGGATCGTCGGCCTCGAAGTGCTCGGCGCGCGGGCCCATCTGCCGAAAGACCTCTTGTCCCAGGCCGCCTAGCCCGCGACGGCAAGCGTTTCTGCCAGATGCCGGATCGTCTTCATGTCCTCGACGAAGAGGGCGTGATGGCGCCGGCGTTCGGCCTCGTCGGGCAGGCGCAGCAGATAGGAGGGGTGGACGGTCGGGTAGAGGATCGTGTCGCCCTGCATGGCGAGCGGCCTGCCGCGCAGCTGGCTGAGCGGCCTGCGTTCGCCGCTGAGGGCATAGACGGCGGTGGCGCCGAGGGCGACGATCAGGCGGGGCCTGACGAGCTCGACCTCCTTGGACAGCCACCAGCGGCAATGCTCGATCTCCTCCCTCCCCGGCTTCTGGTGGATGCGGCGTTTGCCGCGCGGCACATATTTGAAATGCTTGACCGCATTGGTGAGGTAGAGCTTCTCGCGCGTAATCCCGGCCTCCTTCAGCACCGCATCGAAGACCTGGCCCGCGGGGCCGACGAAGGGCCGGCCGGCAAGATCCTCCTGATCGCCCGGCTGCTCGCCGACCATCATCACATGCGCGTCCCGCGGCCCCTCGCCGAAGACCGTCTGCGTCGCGGTGCAATGCAGCGGGCAGCGCGTGCAGCGGCGCGCCTCCTCGCGCAGGGCGTCGAAAGGATCGGCGTTGGCGGGCAAGGCCTGTGCCGCCGTCCGGGCCGCATCCTGAAGGCGGTGGTGGAACGGCGGCGGATCGCTGGCGGCGCGCGCGGCCATGGCGCGCACCTCCTCCTCGGCATTGGCGATCATCCCCGGGATGAGGTCCGCCTCCGGCAGGTTGCGCCAGTATTTCTTCGGCATTTCCGCCTGCATGGCCTTCAGCTTCAGACGCGCCGGATTGAAGATGCTCGCATAATAGGTGCGCCAGAGCGCGTCGGTCGGATCGCCATGGCCGGGATTCTCGCCGGGCCGGGTATCGAAGATCAGGCTCTCTCCGTCCCAGCTCGCCGTGCCTTTCGGCGTGGCGATGATCCAGTCCATGTCGGCGAAGCGCCGGCGGAAGAACGGCGCGGTGCGGGCGACGACGAAATGCGACGGCTCGAACCAGGCGAAGAAGCGCCGGCGGCCTTCCGTTTCCCCGGCGATTTCCTTGAAGCGTACGAAGGCCGTCATCTTGTGGCCGTCGCGATGGACGTTCTTGGCGAGCAGCCGCGCCCAGGCGACATCCTTGTCCGCCGTCAACTCCAGGAGGCGGCGATCCGACTGCAGGCGCCAGAGCAGCCGGTAGAGCAGATGGAACCGGCCGGGCTCGGTATGGCAGACGACGGCTTCGGCGAGCGGCAGGAAGGCGGGCGGCACCGTGATCGGCTGCGAGGCGGGATCCGGCTTCGGCAGATCCGGCGGAACGGCTGTAAAAAGCTGCTCGTCCGGACCGCCGGCGCGCCAGTCCACCTCGCGCGGCGAAACGCCGGCCGCAGCGAGGGCACGGGCCGCGTCCCGCCACTCGGAAAAGTCGCCCCGGCCGACAAGAGGGATCGTCTGCATCACAGCAGCGACAGCTGTTCCGGCTTCGGCGCGAAAAGCGCCCTGAGGTCGGCGCGATCGGCAAGGCGCCGCGGCGTCCAGCCTTCCGCCTCGATGAAGGCGCGCACCTTGCGCAGCGACACGCCGAGCCGCGCCAGGTCCTCCAGCCGCAGACGGCGGAAACGGCGGCTGGAGAGGATGGCGTCCACCGTCTTCGTGCCGAGCCCCGGCACACGCAGCAGCAGCCCGCGCTCCGCCCGGTTGACGTCGACCGGAAAGGCATGGCGGTTGGCAAGAGCCCAGGCGAGCTTGGGATCCATGTCGAGATCCAGCATGCCGCCGGTCGCCGCGGTGATCTCGTCCACGCCGAAACCGTAGAAGCGATAGAGCCAGTCCGCCTGGTAGAGCCGGTGCTCGCGCACGAGCGGCGGCCTGATCAGCGGCAGCGCGCGCGACGCGTCGGGAATGGGGCTGAAGGCGGAATAATAGACGCGCTTCAGGCCGTAGCTCCCATAAAGGCGCGCGCTGGCCTTCAGGATCGTCGCATCGTCCGCACCGTCTGCGCCGACGATCATCTGCGTGCTCTGACCGCCCGGCACGAAGCGCTTGCGCCGCTTCGTCTGCAAGGTCGGCTCGTTTGCCGCCTCGATCTTGCGGCGCAGGTCCCCCATGGCCCGGCGGATGCCCTCCGGCCGCTTTTCCGGGGCGAGCCGGCCGATGCCGGCATCCGTCGGCAGCTCGATGTTGAGCGACAGGCGATCGGCATAAAGCCCCGCCTCCTCGATGAGCTCCGGCGCGGCGTCGGGAATGGACTTGAGGTGGATATAGCCGCGAAAGCCGTGCGTGACGCGCAGCTCCCGCGCCACGCGCACAATCTCGCCCATCGTATGGTCGGGCGAGCGGATGATGCCGGAGGACAGAAACAGCCCCTCGATGTAATTGCGCCGGTAGAACTCCAGCGTCAGCCAGACGACTTCCTCCGGCGTGAAGCGGGCACGCTCCACATTGCTGGACGAGCGGTTGATGCAATAGGCGCAGTCGTAGATGCAGAAATTGGTGAGCAGGATCTTCAGGAGCGAAATGCACCGCCCGTCCGGCGCATAAGCATGGCAGATGCCCGCCCCTTCCGTCGACCCAAGCCCGCCCGTCTGCACGGAGTCGCGCTTGACCGTTCCGCTCGAAGCGCACGAGGCATCGTATTTGGCGGCATCCGAAAGGATGGCCAGGCGTTGCTGCAGCGATTTCTTCATATTTGTTCACTATATGTTCTGAAAAATCGAGTCAACAGCCTGCCCATCATCGGCGGCTCAGTAGCCGCCGATGATGGGAAGCACCTCGCCGGTGATGTAGCTGGAGCATTGCGGCGAGGCGAGGAAGACATAGGCGGGCGCCAGCTCCTCCGGTTGCGCGGGGCGCTTCATCGGCGTGTCGGCGCCGAATTCGGCGACGTCCTCCGCCTCCTTGTCGGATGGGTTGAGCGGGGTCCAGACAGGTCCCGGCGCCACGGCGTTGACGCGGATGCCGCGATCGACGAGCTGGCTTGCCAGCGAACGCGTGAAGGCATGGATGCCGCCCTTGGTCATCGAATAGTCGAGCAGGGCTTTCGAACCCTCGAGGCCGGTGACGGAGCCGGTGTTGATGATGGCCGAGCCGGGCTCCATGTGCGGCACCGCGGCCTGCGCCATGAAAAAATAGCCGTAGAGGTTGGTCTTCAGCGTCTCGTCGAAATGCTCTTCCGAAAGATCGAGGATGTCCTTGGCGTGGACCTGGAAGGCGGCATTGTTCACGAGTATGTCGAGCCGGCCGAGGTCCTTGACCGTGCATTTCACGATCTCGCGGCAGAAGGCCTTGTCCTTGACGTCGCCGGCAAAGGCGATGCAGCGCCGGCCCTCCGCCTCGACGGCGGCGATCGTGTCCTTGGCATCCTGCCCTTCGGCAAGATGGGCGATCGCCACGTCCGCGCCCTCACGCGCAAAGAGCACGGCGACGGCCCGGCCGATCCCCGAATCGCCGCCCGTGATGAGCGCGACCTTGCCCTTCAGCTTTTCCGACCCCTTGTAGAAAGGCGCGTCGTACATCGGCGGGGGATCGAGCCTGGCCTCGCTGCCCGGCTTGGGCTGATGCTGCCGCGGAAAGGGCGGCACGGGATAGAGCCGCGCGCCGGCCTGCATGGCGTCCGGCTTGCCGCCCTTTTCCTTGCGGTCGGCCTTCGCCACCTCGTCCTGGATGTCGCGCTGCTTCGCCGCCGTGCGGGCGGACTGGCTCTTCGCCATGGGGGCCTCCTCAAAGCTCGGTGGGACGGATGTTGTCGACGCGGACCGTGCCGGCGACGACCTCACGCGGGCCTTCGACCGGATAGGCGGGGTCGGTCTCGTCGACGACCGTATAGAGTTTCTCGTTGCGGAAGGCGCTGGACGACGTCGTGGAGTTGCCGTCCCCCGGAAGCGCGTCGACCTCCAGATAGTCGAGCTCGGCTTCCGCCGCCACGACGCGGGCGTCGCCGCTGGAGCGGGCGCGCACCACCACCTCGCCCTGGTTCGGCGCCAGGTCCCAGTTCGTGTCGGTCGGCGAGGCGATCGGGACCAGGCGGTAGAGCTTCAGCTGCTCGGTATCGGAATAGTCGGCGACGGGCGCCTCGGTATCCTGCCGCGGCGCATTCTCGTCGAAGCCGACGGACCAGTCGCGGGCGGGCGCCTCCATGCCCGGCGGCGTGCGGTGCGCCGTCGCATCGTCGCTGCCGGTGATGACGCGCGGCTTGGCGCTGGAAACGCCGTCATTGGTCCGGCCGACCTGCGAGACCTTGAACTGCGGCACGGCATCCGCATGGATGATCTTCTCGCGGCCCGTCTCGGCCGAGACGACGCTGTCGGCATCCGGCACGCTGCGCGGCTCGACGGGCACGACCTGCTCGTCCTTTTCCTGATAGCCCGCATCCGCCGCCTCGCGGCGTCCTTCGTCATAGACCGCCTGATTGCCGAACACCTCGCCGGCGAACTGCTTGAAGTAACCGGAAATCGTCTGCATCATACCCATCGTTCCATCCTCACAGCTTGGTTTCGAGGCGGGCCATCGCGGCCTTCAGGATCGCGCGGATCTCGTCGTCGGCGATCTGCTGGGCGGCGAAGGCGGCGTCGGGCTCGACGCCGGGATCCTCCTCGTGGTCGGAGACCGTTTCGTTGTCGCGCGCCATGGCGACCAGCGCCTGGCGCGCCTCGGGAATGGCGGCGACCACCGAAATGAGCTCGACGAGCAGGCGCCTATGCGCATTGATCCTGCCTTCCAGGTGCACCGTATTGTCGATGGCCATGCCCACCTCCCGCACTATCGGCCTAACGGCAGCACCGGGCGATTGTTCCGGGCGTCTGTGGGCGGGCACCCGGCCTGCGGCGAAAAAACTGGCTTTCGGGCGCCGCAATCTGCTATAAGGGGCGTTCAAATGCTTTCGACGGTTCCGGGGATTCTTCTCCGGAGACCGTTTTCTTTTGCGTCCGCGCGGGCCTGGTGCTCGGGCGGCGCGGTCTGAAGGACGGGATAAAATGGTTGAAAAGGTACCGATGACCCAGGGCGGTTTCGTCAAGCTGCAGGAGGAACTGCGCTGGCGTCAACAGGAAGAGCGTCCACGAATCATCGAGGCAATCGCCGAAGCACGCGCCCATGGCGACCTTTCGGAAAACGCCGAGTACCATGCCGCCAAGGAAGCGCAAAGCCACAATGAAGGCCGCATCACGGAGCTGGAAGACTTCGTGGCCCGTGCCGAGGTCATCGATCTTTCCAAGATGTCCGGCTCCAAGATCAAGTTCGGCGCCAAGGTGAAGCTCGTCGACGAGGACACCGAGGAGGAGAAGGTCTACCAGATCGTCGGCGACCAGGAAGCCGACGTGAAGGCCGGCCGCATCTCCATCTCCTCGCCCATCGCGCGCGCGCTGATCGGCAAGGAAGTCGGCGACAGCATCGAAGTGAACGCTCCGGGCGGTTCCAAGGCATACGAAATCCTCGCCGTCACCTGGGGCTGAACACGCTCCAGATGCCATTCGTAGAGGACATGCGGGACGTCGAGGTCATCGCGCCGAACTTCAAGCGGCGGCTGTCCGGCGTTACATCCACGATCATCCAGCTCGTCCCCGTCCAGAACAGGCTCGGCCAGAAGGTTGCAACCCTGGGGCCGGGCCTGCCCGGAGATCTGCCGGCAATGCGCTGGCGCGACCTTCCCGCCCTCTGGAAGGCACCGGGCCGGCGGCCTCTTCGCATCTGGCATGCGCGCCGCAACATCGAGATGCTGCCCGGCATCCTTCTGCGCGACGTGCTGCGCATGAAGCTGAAGCTGGTCTTCACGTCCGCCTCCCAGCGAAGGCACAGTGCCTGGACGCGCCTCCTGGTTTCAAGGATGGATGCCGTGGTCGCGACCAGCAGGAAGACCGCCTCCTACCTCGGCGTGCCGAACACCGTCGTCATGCACGGCATCGATGTCGAGCGTTTCTCGCCTCCCGCGGACAAGGCGGCGGCAAAAGCGGCGTGCGGCCTCAATTCCGGCCAGAAGTTCGCCGGCTGCTTCGGCCGCGTGCGCCACCAGAAGGGCACCGATCTCTTCGTCGATGCGATGATCGCCTTGCTGCCGTCGAGGCCCGGCTGGTCCGCGATCGTCGCGGGGCGGACCACCCCGCAGCACGCCGCCTTCGAGGCCGGGCTCAGGCAGAGGGTACGCAACGCCGGCCTGGCGGACAGGATCCTCTTCGTCGGCGAACATGCCGACATCAACCGCTGGTACCGCGCGCTCGACCTGTTCGTCGCGCCGCAGCGATGGGAAGGGTTCGGCCTCACGCCGCTCGAAGCCATGGCAAGCGGGGTACCGGTCGTCGCAACCGATGTCGGCGCCTTCAGCGAGCAGATCGTCGGCGGCGCCGGGGAGACGGGGATTCTTGTCGGACCGGACGACCTGCCGGCAATGGTGGAGGCGGCGGCCGCCTTCCTTGACGACGATGGCCGCCGGGAGGCGGCAGGACACCGCGGGCGCAGCCACGTCACGGCCAATTTCGCGATCGAGAACGAGGCCCGGCAGCTGGGCCTCGTCTATGCTCAGGCAATAGGCGGCGACTAGAGCTCGACCAGCCCGACCTTCTTGACCTGGCGGATGGTCAGCATGGTGCGCACCGTGTCGACCTGCGCATTGGCGGTCAGTTCCTCGATGACGAAATCCTGGAAGCGGGTGAGGTTCTCGGCAACGCAATGCAGCAGGAAGTCGCTGTCGCCCGAGACCATCCAGGCCTGGCGCACCATCGGCCATTCGCCCGTCGCGGCGGCAAAGGCCTTGAGGTTCGCCTCCGACTGGTGCTTGAGGCCGACCATGCAGAAGGCCACGAGATCGTAGCCGAGCGCCGGCGCGTTCAAGATCGCCGTATAGCCCTCGATGATGCCCGCTTCCTCCAGCTTGCGCACGCGGCGCAGACAGGGCGGCGCGGAGATGCCCGCGCGTGCGGCAAGCTCCACATTGGTCATCCGGCCATCGGCCTGAAGCTCCTTCAGGATGCGGATGTCGATGGCGTCGAGTTCGGCACGAAACATGGGGGCTTTTGAGACCTTTCAGGATGGCGACCGGAAGTAACCCGAATCGCCACGCAAGCGCAACATTGTTACTGCAATAGGCACAAATATGTCACGCGCGTTCGCTTGCCTGTTGGCAAAGGGCCGCGCGCACTTGAAACTCCCCGCACTCCCCTCATAAATGAGCAACGAACAGAGACACGCTGGCCCGTGCCCTGCGCGAGACCGCGCGGCGGGCCGATGATTGGGGTCGAAAACCCCGGAAGGAACGACCATGTCCGGCCCATCCGTCAACAGCAGGCACGTCAAGGTGCTGATCATCGGGTCCGGCCCGGCCGGCTACACCGCGGCCATCTATACCGCCCGCGCCATGCTGGAGCCCGTGCTGATCGCCGGCATGGAACAGGGCGGCCAGCTGATGATCACCACGGACGTGGAGAACTATCCCGGCTATGCCGACCCGGTGCAGGGCCCGTGGATGATGGAGCAGATGCTCAAGCAGGCCCAGCATGTCGGCGCCGAGATCGTCAACGACCTCGTGACGAACGTCGACCTCGACGTGCGGCCCTTCCGCATCTCCACCGACAGCGGGACGGAGTGGACCGCCGACGCGCTGATCATCGCCACCGGCGCCAAGGCGAAGTGGCTCGGCATCGACACCGAGCAGAAGTTCATGGGCTTCGGCGTTTCGGCCTGCGCCACCTGCGACGGCTTCTTCTACCGGGGCAAGGACGTGATCGTCGTGGGCGGTGGCAACTCGGCCGTCGAGGAAGCCCTCTACCTTTCCAACCTCGCCAGGAGCGTGACGGTCGTGCACCGCCGCGACGCGTTCCGCGCCGAGAGGATCCTGCAGGAGCGGCTGTTCGCCAGGGAGAACGTCAGGATCGTCTGGGATCACGAGGTCGTCGAATATCTCGGCGCCGAGGCCAAGCCCCCGATGCCGGCCTCCGTCAACGGCGTGAAGCTGCGCAACGTAAGGACCGGCGAGACGCGCGACATGGCGACGGACGGCGTGTTCGTGGCGATCGGCCATGCGCCGGCTGTCGAGCTCTTCAAGGGCAAGCTGCGCCAGAAGCCGAACGGCTACCTGTGGACCGCCCCCGATTCGACGGCGACGGACGTGCCGGGCGTTTTTGCCGCAGGCGACGTCACCGACGACATCTATCGCCAGGCGGTCACGGCCGCCGGCATGGGCTGCATGGCGGCGCTGGAAACCGAAAAATACCTTGCAGGTCATATGCCTGTCGCAATTGCGGCCGAGTAGAAGCCGCCAACGAAGGGAGGCGGTCTCGTCCGACCTGCCGAGTGGGAACAGTCGAATCAGCGACCGGGCGGGAGGCACGCGCTCCCCGCCTTACAGACATATGGGGGATAGAATGCCGCTCGATTGGGACAAGCTGCGGATTTTCCACGCCGCGGCCGAGGCCGGCTCGTTCACGCACGCCGCAGACAAGCTGCACCTTTCTCAATCGGCCATCAGCCGCCAGGTGAGCGCGCTGGAGCAGGATGTCGGCATAAAGCTCTTCCACCGCCATGCGCGCGGCCTCATCCTCACCGAGCAGGGCGAGATCCTCTATCGCACCGCGCACGACGTGCTGATGAAGCTCGAAAGCGTGCGCGTGCAGCTGACGGAGAACACCGAGAAGCCGAGCGGCAAGCTGCGCATCACCACGACCGTCGGCCTCGGCCAGGGCTGGCTGACGGACAAGGTGCAGGAGTTCCTCGCCCTTTATCCCGACATGCAGGTGCAGCTCATCCTCGACAACGAGGAGCTGGACGTGAACATGCGCCACGCCGACTGCGCCATTCGCCTGCGCGAGCCGCAGCAGTCCGACCTCATCCAGCGCCGCCTGTTCACCGTGCACATGCACATCTACGCCGCGCCCTCCTACATCAACCGCTACGGCGAGCCGCAGTCGATCGACGACCTCGACAACCACAAGATCATCACCTTCGGCGAGCCTGCGCCGAGCTACCTGCTCGACGTCAACTGGCTGGAGGTCGCCGGCCGCGATTCGGACAATCCCCGCCCCTCCGTGCTGCAGATCAACAGCCAGACCTCGATCAAGCGCGCCTGCCTGCTCGGAATCGGCATCGCGATGCTGCCGGACTATATTGTCGGCCGCGATCCGGGACTTATCCAGCTGCCCGTGAGCGCCGACATTCCCTCGTTCGACACCTATTTCTGCTATCCGAGCGAGATGAAGAACTCCGCCAAGCTCAAGGTTTTCAGGGACTTCATCGTCGCCAAGGCGCGCAACTGGAACTTCTGACAGGGGCTTTCCGGCAAGGCCTGCGCCTCACGCATGGCTGGCATGCACATTAAATGATTGATGTATGCCCAAAAAACCATCATATCGCGCACAGCTGATGCACTTTGGTGGCTTTTTCCTCCCAGTGCCACCGCAGCAGCTGTTCCCCTCTGGAGGTTTTATTACCTTCAAAACTATAAAGGGCCCAAGTTGATCTTGCGGCCCTCTTTTTTTGCCTTTCATTAACCAAGACAGAAATTTCAAAGTTCCCGCAAAACTTGGCACGCGTTTCTCTTGCAGAAATGCCTTCCCTCCCCCATATCTAGGACAGCCGACGCACTTGCGGTCTTTCTCCTCCCAGTGCCGCGCGTTGGCTGTTCCCCTCTGGAGGTTTTTGAACCTTCTGACTTTGCAGGGCCCAAGCTTCGCTTGTGGCCCTCTTTTTTTGCCGACTCCCTTGTATCGGAAAATGGCGAACCCAATATCGGTAAAGATCGATATAGACATCGCCGGAACACGATGGACCGAATGACCGCGCTCGACACCGACGAAATCCTCAAGGCCCTCGCCCATCCGAAGCGGCTGGAGATTCTCGCCTGGCTGAAGGAGCCGGAACAGTATTTCGCCGGCCAGGAGCATCCGCTGGAATTCGGCGTCTGCGCCGGCCAGATCGAAAAGCGCTGCGACCTCTCGCAGTCCACGGTTTCCTCCCATCTCGCCACCTTGCAGCGCGCCGGGCTCGTGACGACGCGCAAGGTCGGCCAGTGGGTGTTCTTCAAACGCGACGAAGACAAGATCGCGGCCTTTCTCCACCACATCAACCGCGTCCTCTAGGCGCCCTCCCAGAAAAAGGACTTTTCATGACCTCGCTCTTCGACCCCATCAAGATCGGCGACATCCAGCTTGCCAACCGCATCGTCATGGCGCCGCTGACGCGCAACCGTTCGCCGGGCGCCGTGCCGAACACGCTGAACGCCGCCTATTACGAGCAGCGCGCCAGCGCCGGCCTGCTGATCACCGAGGCCACCGCCATCACCCAGCAGGGCCAGGGTTACGCCGACGTGCCGGGCCTCTATACGCCGGAAGCGCTTGCCGGCTGGAAGCAGGTCACGGACGCCGTCCACAAGGCCGGCGGCAAGATCGTGGTGCAGATGTGGCACGTCGGCCGCATCTCGCACGAATCGCTCCAGCCCGGCGGCGCAAAGCCGGTCGCTCCCTCGGCGATCCGCGCCAAGTCGAAGACCTATCTCATCGACCCCGAAGGCACCGGCAGCTTCGCCGAGACGTCCGAACCCCGCGCGCTGGAGAAGGATGAGCTTCCCGGCATCGTGGAAGACTATCGCCGCGCCGCCCGCGCCGCCATCGATGCCGGCTTCGACGGCGTCGAGGTCCACGCGGCAAACGGCTACCTGATCGACCAGTTCCTGCGCTCCGGCAGCAACCACCGCACCGACGAATACGGCGGCTCGATCGAGAACCGTGCCCGCTTCCTGTTCGAGGTGGTCGACGCCGTCACGAAGGAGATCGGCGCCGGCCGCACCGCGATCCGCATCTCGCCGGTGACGCCCGCGAACGACGCCTCCGATCCCGATCCCCAGCCGCTGTTCACCTACATCGTCGAGGGGCTCGCCAGGTACGATCTGGCCTACATCCACGTCATCGAGGGCGCCACGGGCGGCGCGCGCGATCACCGGCAGGGCGACAAGCCGTTCGATTACGCGGCGCTGCGTGCGGCCTACCATGCCGCCGGCGGCAAGGCGGCCTGGATGGTCAACAACGGCTACGACCGGGCGCTCGCCATCGACGCGGTGGAAAGCGGAAAGGCCGACCTCGTCGCCTTCGGCAAGCTCTTCATCGCCAACCCGGACCTCGTGGAGCGGCTGAAGAACGACACGGTGCTGAACACGCCGGACAAGGACACGTTCTACGGCGGCGGCGCCAGGGGCTATACGGACTATCCGGTGCTGGAAAACGTCGCCTGACGCTCCGCATGCCGGGAGGCCGCGCAATCCGGCGCCCGGCTGCCCAGGGGAGCGTGAGGAACGCCCGCGGTTTCCTCCGCCGCGGGCGTTTCCTTTTTGCATGGCTCGGCTACATCTACCTTCAGCGCCGTCATCGAGGAGCCCGCCCGCCCCATGCTCACCAGCCTGCTGAAGGAACGTTTCCTGTTCGTCGGCCTCGCCGCCGCGGTCATCGCCTATGCGACGGAGCACAGCCTGCTGGAAATGGGGCGCCTTCCGGTGCTCGTGGCGGCCTTTGCACTCGTCGCCGCGATCATCCTCGTTTCCACGCGCATCGCCCATCATGCGGAAATCCTCGCCTCCAAGGTCGGCGACCCCTATGGCACGATGATCCTGACGCTCTCGGCCGTGCTGGTGGAGGTCGTCGTGCTGGCGATCATGATGCAGGGCGAGACGTCGCCGACGCTGGTGCGCGACACGATCTACGCGGCCGTGATGCTGGACATCAACGGCATCCTCGGCCTTGCGGCCCTGCTCGGCGGCATCCGCCACGGCGAGCAGCCCTACAACGACGATTCGGGCAAGACCTACGGCGTGATGATCCTGACGGCCATGGGCATCTCCATGGTCGTGCCGGAATTCGTGCCGCGCGAAAGCTGGCACCTCTACTCCGCCTTCACCATCGGCGCGATGATGGCGCTCTACGCCCTGTTCCTGCGCATGCAGGTCGGCGCGCACAGCTATTTCTTCAGCTACGCCTATCCGCGCGCCGAGCGGAAGGACGGTCTGCCGAGCAAGGCGCCGGACGAAAACGAGCCGGCGACGTTCTCGATCATCGTCATCGTCGTCGGCGTCGTGCTGATCGGCGCGCTTGCCGAAGTCATGTCGGTGATGCTGTCCACCGGCCTCAAGGGCACCGGCGCCCCGCCGGCGCTGATGGCCGTGGTCGTTGCCGCGATCTCCGCCGCGCCGGAAATCCTGACGGCGCTGCGCGCCGCGCTTGCCAACCGCATGCAGTCCGTCGTCAACATCGCGATGGGCGCCTCGCTCTCGACGGTCATCCTCACGGTGCCCGTCATGGAGGCGATCGCGCTCTACACCGGCCAGCCCTTCGTCATGGCGATGTCGCCCACGCAGACCGTCATGGTGGCGATCACGCTCATCGCCGCGGCCATCAACCTCAACGACGGCGAGACGAACGCCATCGAGGGCATGACGCATTTCATCCTCTTCGCCACCTTCATCATGCTGACGATGATCGGGCTTTAGAAAATCGCCGCAGTTCCAGGCGTCCCCTTTTAACGGCGCATGCCGCCGACGTGGTATTCGCCGGGATCGTTGCGCGTCAGGCGGTACTTCTCCGGATTGTTGAAGAAGTAGTCCCAGGCCGTCATCATCGCCGGGCGCTCGCTGACGACGATCCTGCCGCGCGGCGCCTCTTCGCTTCCGTCGCCATAATTGTCGGCGGCAAAGGCAGAAGCCGTAGCGGCGAGCGCCAGCAGGGCGGCGAGGGAGAGGGACGTGGCTTTCATCATGCTGCTCCGGTGTTTCCGTATCGCTTCATTATATCGGCAACGAAGGCGAAAATTTCACCGAGCGGACGAGAAAAAACGCGAGGCCGACCATGACGGGAAGGTTTGGCGGCTTCGTCGGCGGTCGGAACCCGCCGTTTCCGGCGGGTTTCTCATTTGCAAAGGAGGAGACGGCTCACGTGCAGGCGGCGCAGAAGCGCTGGATGCGCTTGCAAGCTTCTTCCAGCTGCGCCTCCGAGGTCGCATAGGAGATGCGGAAGTTCGGGCCGAGGCCGAAGGCCGAGCCGTGCACGACGGCGACGCCTTCGGCTTCCAGCAGTTCCGACACGAAGTCCTCGTCCGTCTCTATGACCTTGCCCGACGGCGCCGTCTTGCCGATCAGCCCCTTGCAGGACGGATAGACGTAGAAGGCCCCCTCCGGCGAGGGGCACTCGATCCCCTTGGCCTGGTTGAGCATGGAGACGACGAGGTCGCGGCGGCCCTCGAAGATCTTCTTGTTTTCCGGAATGAAGTCCTGCGTGCCGTTCAGCGCCTCGACGGCGGCCCACTGGGCGACCGAGCAGGCGCCCGACGTCTGCTGGCCCTGGATCATGTCCATGGCCTTGATGAGGGAGAGCGGACCGGCCGCATAGCCGATACGCCAGCCGGTCATCGCATAGGCCTTGGAGACGCCGTTCATCGTCAGCGTGCGGTCGTAGAGGCCGGGCTCGACCTCGACCGGGGTCGCGAACTTGAAGTCGCCGTAGGTCAGGTGCTCGTACATGTCGTCGGTCAGCACCCAGACATGCGGATGGCGCATCAGGACGTCCGTCAGCGCCTTCAGCTCGTCGTGGCTGTAGGCCGCGCCCGACGGGTTGGACGGCGAGTTGAAGATGAACCACTTGGTCTTCGGCGTGATGGCCTTCTCAAGGTCCTCGGCCTTCAGCTTGAACTTGTTTTCCTGGGTCGTCGCCACGAAGACCGGCGTGCCTCCGCACAGCGACACCATTTCCGGGTAGGAGACCCAATAGGGCGTCGGGATGACAACCTCGTCGCCCGCATTCAGCGTCGCCATGAAGGCGTTGAAGAGGATCTGCTTCCCGCCCGTGCCGACGATGGTCTGCGCGGCGGTGTAGTCGAGGTTGTTCTCGCGCTTGAACTTCCTGGCGATCGCCTCGCGCAGTTCCGGGATGCCGGAAACCGGCGTGTACTTCGTCTCGCCGCGGTTGATGGCTTCGATCGCCGCCTGCTTGATGTTGTCCGGCGTGTCGAAATCCGGCTCGCCCGCGCCGAGCCCAATGACGTCGCGGCCTTTCGCTTTCAGCTCGCGCGCTTTCTGGGAAACGGCGATGGTGGCGGAGGGCTTCACACGGGAAAGGGCGTCGGCAAGAAAGGCCATGATGGAGATGTCCTCATCGGGTTCAAAGACGGCTTGGCGCCATGGACCCGGAGCGCCGGGCTCCATAGCGGTTAGGTCTATGTCGAATGTGGGCCGGTCTTGCAAGCGCGAAGGGCGAAAAAAGCGGGAAATGCGGGCCCGCGCGCAAATTTTCATGAACGCCATTAACGACGCGAATGGATTGCCGTCTCGCCCCGGCCCTTCCACACGAAATGGTTGAAACGACAAGGAACAGCAAAAAGTTTTACGCGAAGGATTAAGCCGGCGTTAACGGGTGCCTCCTATGCTTGCACCGTCGACATCGTTCCAGCGGATGGTGCGCTGCATGAGCGAAAAAAGCATCTTCTCCAACCTCGTTCGCCAGCCGGACGGCGCCTTCAGCGCCGTCTACGGCTCTTACCTCCTGCAATCCGCGCTCCAGCCGATCTTTTGCGAACGAACCGACGGCCAGTTGCAGATCGCCGCCTTCAAGGGCCTGATCCGGGCCAGCACGGGCGGCATGCCCTGCTCGCCGGCGGAATTCTTCCAGGGCGTGCCCGCGGACGAACGCGCGGCGGTGGACGGTCTTTGCCGCAGCCTGCACATCCTCAACACCGGTGCGCTCGGCCGCCGCCATGCCGCCCTCGTCGTCAATTTCCACACCGGCCTCTACATGACGGCGCAGGCGATGCGCCAGGAGGTCGAGCGGCTGCGGCTTGCGGCCCACGAGGCGGGCCTGCCGCCCGAAGCGATCGCCTGCGAGATCCGCGAGCATCCCCTCGATGATCCCGACGCGCTGGCGCGGTTCGCCGCAAAATTGCATGACAGCGGCTTTTCCATCGCCATCGACGACTATACCGGCGAGGACCGCGACCTCGAACGCCTGCAGCGCCTGAAACCGCAATTCGTGACCTTCGATCCCGCCTGGCTGCGCGGCTTTGCGGAGAACTCCGCGGGCCTTGCCTTGCTGCGCGTGGTGGTCGGCCAGTTCGCCCGCAAGGGCATCCGCGCCGTCGTCGCGGGCATCGAGGAGCCGGACATGATCGCCCTCTGCCGCGAGATGGGCGGTCCGCTGATGCAGGGCTACCTGCTGGCCCGTCCCGAACTCGCCCCGACGAGCTTCAACCTCGCCTTTCCGGAACTGCCGGACGAGCCCGCGCCGGCGCCGCCGGAGGCTTCCCCGGCGACCGCCGAGACCCGTGTCGTGCGCCCCCTACGCCACTTCGGCAGACGCGGCGTCTAGAACGGCGCAAATGCCCGGTCTATTCGCCGGAATATGCTGAAAATCCGGCTTTTTTACCATGCCATCTTTTTGCCGCAATAAATGTCGGGCCTTGCCGCAATTCGGTCCTTGTCGCGCCGATTTCGGCAGGCCTTTTCGTACCCACAGCGCGGAAAAAGCGGAGAAAAGGGGACGACGATGTTTCTGGATGAAGACAAGACCGACGGCACGCCGAAGGCACGGGAATCCCGGGCCATGTTCCTGATCGCCATGACGGCCCTCGCCGGCTGCGTGGCCATGGTCGTCAGCCTGGTCTCGCCCCCCGCCGTCGCGATCGACACGATCAAGACCTCGGGCATCGAGAAGAGCGCCTCGCAGTTCGAACCCACGCAAAAGTGACTTCCGCCCGCCGGCATCGCCCTTGAAAGCCGCCGTGTTCCGGGCCAGTTAACGGCAAAGGGCGGGAGATGGCGATGCGAAGGGACACCGGCGGCTTGAAGGACATTCTGAACGGCGCGGCTGCCGCAGTCTTCCTCGCCCTGACGTTTTCTCCCGTATTCTCCGCCGCGGAAGTGCGCGAGTTCCCCAGCAAGAAGGCCGCGCTCGCCGTCGAGACGCTGGCAAGCGGCCTGAAGCAGCCGTGGTCGGTCGAAGTCCTGCCGGACGGCGGCTATCTCGTTTCGGAAAAGGGCGGCACGCTCCGCATCGTGCGCAACGGCAAGGTCTCCGCGCCCATCAGCGGCGTGCCGGAGGTCGCGACGAACGGCCAGGGCGGCTTGCTCGACATCGCGCTCGCCCCCGATTTCGCCCGCAGCCGCACGCTCTACCTCACCTATAGCGCCCGCGGCGACGGCGGTGCCGGCACGGCCGTCGCCAGGGCAAGGCTCTCGGACGACGGCACCAGGCTTCAGGACACGGCCCGCATCTTCCTGATGAACCGCCTCACCCCGCGCGGCCAGCATTTCGGCTCGCGCATCGCGATCGCCGGCGACGGCAGCCTGTTCTTCGGCATCGGCGACCGCGGGCAAGGCTCCCGCTCCCAGGATCCGCGCGACCACGCCGGCGCGATCCTGCACATCAACCCGGATGGCAGCCCGCACGCCGACAACCCCTTCCTCGGAACGTCCGAGGGCCTTGCGGAAATCTGGTCGAAGGGCCACCGGAATCCGCAGGGGCTCGCCATCGACCCCAAGGACGGCACGCTGCTCTCCGCCGAGCACGGCGCGCGCGGCGGCGACGAGATCAACAATCCGCAGCCCGGCCGCAACTACGGCTGGCCGCTCGTCTCCTACGGCCGGCACTATTCGGGCGCGGAATTCGACCTCGGCTCTTCCGCCGAGGGCTACGAGCCGCCGCTCTACTATTGGGATCCGTCCATCGCGCCCGGCGCGATCGCCGTCTATCGCGGCGCGATGTTCCCGGAATGGGAGGGCGACCTGATCGTCGCCGCGTTGAAATACCAGCTCGTCGCCCGCCTCGAGCGCGACGAAAGCGGCGCGATCGTCTCGGAGGAACGGCTGTTCGACGGCGAGTTCGGCCGCATCCGCGACGTTATCGTCGCCCCCGACGGCGCGCTGCTCCTGCTGACGGACGACACGGACGGCGCGCTGCTGCGGGTCTTCCGTTCCACCGCGACGGACTGACGCCGCTGGCGGCCAAGGCTGCGCGCTGCCGCCGGCCTTTTCTTCGGCGCCGCAATATAAATCATACTAGAACCGTAAAAACCCCGTGGAAATTGCGGGATTTTTTGGCAATCGCCCGGAATTTGACCAAAGTGAGGCGCCTTGGACGCGTACCAAAACTTTTGCTTGCCAATTTAACGCAAACGCATCACTCTTGCGCCGTTCGGGCAATTTGCGAACACGGGAAGACCTTGAATAAAAGCGCGCCGGAGACGCGAAACAATTCCGGGCAGCCAACATCTGGATGGTCCTTGTGACCCTGTGGTTGGCTGGCTGCGGTGAAAACAGGACCCTTTCCTCAACCTCGAGAACTGCCTGCCTAACGCCCCTCGGGGCAAAACTGTTATGCTGCCCGCCGCCAAATCCATACGGGCAGAGAGAAAAGGACCTGACGCATGGCCGAAACTGGCACTGTAAAATTCTTCAACACCGAGAAGGGCTTCGGCTTCATCAAGCCCGACAACGGTGGTGCGGATATCTTCGTACACATTTCTGCTGTGCAGGCCTCGGGCCTGAACGGCCTTTCCGAAAACCAGAAGGTAAGCTTCGACACGGAACCCGATCGCCGCGGCAAAGGGCCGAAGGCGGTCAACCTGCAGATCGCCGGCTGATCCGGCTCTCTCAGGACTTTCAGTTGAAGCCCGGCAGAGATGCCGGGTTTTTTCATTCAGCCTCCATTCAGCCTCAGTCTTCTAGTTTGTTCCCGTGATCGACCGGCATGGGCCGGATCCAAAGGAACGACGTCATGAACAAAGTCATCAAGACACTCGTGCTGTCCGTTGCCGTCGCCGCGACGACGCTCACCGCAACCGCGGGCCTCGCCGAGGCGCGCGATCGCGACGGCTACTGGCGCGGAGACGGTTACCGCCATCATCGCCGCCACCGCGGCGACCGCGATGCCCTCATTGGCGGCGCGCTGGGGCTTGCGACCGGCATGATCATCGGCGGCGCCATCGCCTCGCAGCCGCGTTATGACGAGCGCCGCGTCTATGTGGAGCCGGAATACTATCCGGAGCCCGAACGGCGCGTGATCTATCGCCCGGCGCCGAGCTATGAGCCCTGGACGCAGTCCTGGTACGAATACTGCTCGCGGCGCTACCGCTCGTTCAACCCGGATACCGGCACCTTCGTCGGTTATGACGGCCGCGAGCACTTCTGCGTCGCCGGCTGACACCGGAAGCATCGAAACGAGAAGGGCGCCGTGCGGCGCCCTCACCTCCGGCAAAGTCCGCCCAACCTCTCCTTCGTCATGGCCGGCCCTCGGGCCAAGCCCGAGGATGACGGAGGGCTTAGGGCAAGGCCTGTCAACAGGCTGAGAGTACCCTTCTCCTCTCCTAAAGCCCGCGCAGGAACGGGTTGGTGCGCCGTTCCTCGCCGATCTTTCCGCCCGGCCCATGGCCGCAGAGGAAGCCGACCTCGTCTCCCAGCGGGAACACCTTGTCGCGGATCGAATCCAGAAGCTGCTGGTGGTTGCCGCCCGGCAGGTCGGTGCGCCCGATCGAGCCCTGGAAAAGCACGTCGCCGAGATGGGCGAAGCCCTGCTTGCGGTTGAAGTAGATCACGTGGCCGGGCGCATGGCCCGGCGTATGGTAGACCTCGAACTCGTGATCGCCGAAGGAGACCGTATCGCCGTCCTCCAGCCAGCGGTCCGGCACCACGTTCGCCACCTTCATCGGCACGCCGAACATCGAGGCCTGCGCCTCCAGCCGCTGGAGCAGCGAAAGATCGTCCTTGTGCGGACCGATGACGTCGATGCCGAGCGCGTCCTTCAGTTCCTTCGCGCCGCCCGCATGGTCGATATGGCCGTGCGTCAGCCAGATCGCCTGCAAGGCGATGCCGCTTTTTCTGGCCGTCTCAAGGATAACCTCGACGTCGCCGCCCGGATCGACGGCCACGCCTTCCTTCGTCTCGGTGTCGAAGATGATGGTGCAGTTCTGCTGGAAGGGAGTGACGGGAATGATGCCCGCCTGAAGCATGCCCATGAGGTCCTCGCTCGATTGCCGCGTGTCGAACCCGTATAGCCGCAAGCGCGCGCGAAGACCAAGCGAGAACTCAGCGCAGGCTCGCCATCTCCTGGGCGGGGCCGGTGGCGAGCGTCGGCGAGACGGTGGAGAAGAGAAGCGCGACGACCGCGATATTGATGGCGGCATAGAGATAGACCACCGGGCGGAGGCGGTCGGCGACCGGGTTCTGCTTCTTCGGATCGGCTTGCATTGTCCTGTTCCCTCTGGCTTCGGCCGCGTTCGGCCCCACATTGCTGGATCGCTTCTACAACGACGCGGGAATCCGGCCAGTTCCACAGGGAACAGGCAAGGCGAGCGGCTGTTGCTTCAAGGCAACAGTGGTCAGAGCGGCAGGGCCGTGGTTTCCTTCAGCGTATCGAGCACGATGGCCGTCTTCACATGCGAAACGGATTCGTGCGGCAGAAGCACGTCGTTGACGAAGGCGGAAAGCGCCTTCAGGTTCGGCACCACGACCTTGATGATGTAATCCATCTCCCCCGTCAGCGAATAGGCCTCCAGCACCTCCGGCAGGTTGGAGATCAACCGCGCGAAGCGCACGGCATTGTCGCGGTTGTGGGTCGAGAGCGTCACGGTGACGACGATGACGATGCCGAGATCGAGCTTCTCCCGGTCGAGCTCCGCCCGGTAGGCCCGGATGATGCCCTCCTCCTCCAGCCTGATGCGCCGGCGCGAACATTGCGAGGGCGAGAGATTGATGCGCTCCGACAGCTCGTTGTTCGTCAGGCGCGCGTCCTCCTGCAGATGCGTCAGCAGCTTGCGGTCGAACTCATCCAGTTGCACGATCTGCCCTCCATTTCCCTTCTCCATGCACGAACATGGCATGGAATTGCCAAAGCGCAAGCACTATGCACGCACATTGCATGGAAATCGCGTCATACTTCCCTCCACATCAATTTCGAGGAGGACGAACGATGGGCCCATTTCCGCATGACGCGCCGCCGGCCGAGATCACGGCCGACAACCCGGCGGGCACGGACGGCTTCGAGTTCGTCGAGTTCGCCCATCCCGAGCCGGAAAAGCTGGAAGACCTCTTCGCCCGCATGGGCTACAGCAAGGTCGCCACGCATCGCACCAAGGCGATTTCCGTCTGGCGCCAGGGCGACATCAACTACGTCGTCAACGCCGAGCCCGGCTCGCATGCCATGAAGTTCACGGAGCTGCACGGCCCCTGCGCCGCCTCCATGGCCTGGCGCGTGGTCGATGCAAAACACGCCTTCGAGCATGCCGTCTCCAAGGGCGCCACGCCCTACGAGGGCGACGACAAGGCGCTCGACGTGCCGGCCATCGTGGGCATCGGCGGCTCCCTGCTCTATTTCGTCGAGACGTACGGCGCCAAGGGCTCGGCCTATGACGCCGAGTTCGAGTGGACGGGCGAGCGCGATCCGAAGCCCGAAGGTGTCGGCTTCTACTATCTCGACCACCTGACCCACAACGTCTATCGCGGCAACATGGACAAGTGGTGGGATTTCTACCGCGAGCTCTTCGGCTTCAAGCAGATCCACTTCTTCGACATCGACGGCCGCATCACCGGCCTCGTCTCGCGCGCCATCACCTCGCCCTGCGGCAAGATCCGCATTCCGCTCAACGAATCGAAGGACGAGACGAGCCAGATCGTCGAGTACCTGAAGAAGTACAAGGGCGAAGGCATCCAGCACATCGCCGTCGGCACGGACGCGATCTACGACGCGACCGACAGGCTGGCCGAAAACGGCGTGAAGTTCATGCCCGGCCCGCCGGACACCTATTACGACCGCTCCTATGTGCGCGTCGTCGGCCACGAGGAGCCGGTCGAGCGCATGAAGAAGCACGGCATCCTGATCGACGGCGAAGGCGTCGTCGACGGCGGCATGACGAAGATCCTGCTCCAGATCTTCTCGAAGACCGTGATCGGCCCGATCTTCTTCGAATTCATCCAGCGCAAGGGCGACGAGGGTTTCGGCGAGGGCAATTTCCGCGCGCTCTTCGAATCGATCGAGGAGGACCAGATCCGCCGGGGCGTCATCGCAGCAGAATAACAACCGCGGCAACCAAGCCACTGCGGGGAAGGAAGAGGCGGCCGCCGAGCGGCCGCCTCTTTGCTTTTGCAAGACTCCGGTGCACGAGCCACTCGGACAAATTGACAGATCCCAAAATTGTCCGCACGTTGCGGGTGCCGAATTTTTCGGCAGCGGGCGCGCGGGCTCCAGACCGCGCCCCGGCAACGAGGCAGGCATCCGGCCCGGACCACTCTCTGCTTCCGGGCGGACCTTTCGGAGGGGAAGTCATGGAAGCATTGGTGCCCATCATCACGCAGCTCGTCGCCGGCGCCGTCGGCGGCAATGTCGCGGGCGCCGCCCTCAAACAGGCGGCCGTGAGCGCGATCGTGCGGACCGTCGTCGGCGCCATCGGCGGCGTCGGGGGCGGTCTCCTCCTGCAACTGGTGGGCGGCGAAGCGGGCCTCACCGGCCTGGTTGCCGACGGCATCGGCGGCCTCGTCGGCGGCGGCGTGCTGACCGCCATCGTCGGTGCGGTGCTCGGCAAGAAGGCAGCCTGACGGCTGCATCGGAAAGGCGGCCCGAAAGGGCCGCCTATTCACCGGAAAGCTATCGGGAGGGCTATGCCCGCCGCTTATTCCGCGGCGGCGGCAACCGGATAGACTTCCTTCATGTAGTCGTTCATCAGCGTTTCCGAGATCGTGCCCGGCGTGAAGCGGTACGGCCCGATTTCCGAGACCGGCGTGACCTCCGCGGCCGAGCCCGTCAGGAAGCATTCGGAGAAGCCGGAGAGCTCTTCCGGCATGATCGCCCGCTCGACCACCTGATAGCCGCGGCGCTTGGCAAGGTCGATGACCGTGCGGCGCGTGATGCCGTCGAGGAAGCAGTCGGGCAGCGGGGTGTGGATGACGCCGTCCTTGACGAAGAAGACGTTGGCGCCGGTCGCCTCGGCCACCTGGCCGCGATAATCGAGCATCAGCGCATCCGCATAGCCCTTGGCCTCGGCGGCGTGCTTGGAGATCGTGCAGATCATGTAGAGGCCGGCGGCCTTGGACTTCGACGGCGCGGTGCGCGGATCGGGGCGGCGGTACTCGGCGATGTCGAGGCGGATGCCCTTCAGCTTTTCGGCCGGATTGAAATAGCTGCCCCACTGCCAGATGGCGATGGCGACGTTGATGCGGTTGTTCTGCGCCGAGACGCCCATCATCTCCGAGCCGCGCCAGGCGATCGGACGCACATAGGCCTCGGAGAAGCCCTGCCGCTTCAGGAGCTCGATGCTGGCCGCATCCAGTTCCTCGACGGTGTAGGGAATCTTGAAGCCGAGGATATCGGCGGAGGCATGCAGGCGCTCGTTATGCTCGGTGAGCTTGAAGATGCGGCCGCCATAGGCGCGCTCGCCCTCGAAGACGGCGCTTGCATAGTGCAGGCCATGCGTCAGCACGTGGATCTTCGCGTCCTTCCAGTCGACGAACTCGCCGTTGAACCAGATTTGTCCGTCCAGTTGGTCAAAGGGAACAGCCATGGTGTCATCCTCCGGCGCTCTCACGCCATTCTTTCAAGTTGATTGTTTTGCCCGTTACGGTCTAACCAGAAACAGGCAGGATTACCTGATCTGGATGGTAATCCGGATTGGGGATCGGAGAAACACCGGATATTCTTCGGCGCCCGGGTACCGCAATTTGCGCGGGACCCTAACAAGAGCGGCAAAATATGTCAACAAAGCTGACATATCTTGCTATAAATTACGCAGGGACGGCAAGGCATGAAAGGAAATGACAACGTGGCCCGACAGATGCCGGAGAAGGTCGGCGTGAGCGAGCTGCACGAGGACGCCATGACGGGCGACGGGCACATCGATTTCGAGATCATCGAGGGCCTGTTCTTCGCCTATCGCGACTTCATTTCCGATCCGGACGCCATCCTGGAGAAGAGCGGTTTCGGCCGTGCCCACCACCGGGTCGTCCATTTCGTCAACCGCGAGCCGGGCATGACGGTCGCTGACCTCCTCGACACGCTGAAGATCACCAAGCAGAGCCTGGCGCGCGTCTTGAAGCAGCTCATCGATTCCGGCTATATCCAGCAGGTGGCGGGGCCCGAGGACCGCCGCCAGCGCAAGCTCTACCCGACGCGGGCCGGACGGAAGCTCGCGCTCGCGCTCGCCGAGCCGCAATCCCGCCGCATCGCCCGTGCATTCGAGGAGATGAACGCGGGCGACCGCCGGGTGGTGATCCAGTTCCTCACCGGCATGCAGAACGCCAAGGGCGAATGACAGATTGACAAGGAGGTGAAGACGATGACCGCTGCCGGCGCGCCCTCCGACGACGCATCCCATCTTCTCGTCGTCGATGACGACACCCGTATCCGCGATCTCCTGAACCGCTACCTGGTGGAGCAGGGGTTCCGCGTCACCGTGGCGGGAGATGCCGACGAGGCCAGGCGCAAGCTGCGCGGCCTGGATTTCGACCTCATCATCATGGACGTGATGATGCCGGGCGAAAGCGGGCTGTCGCTGACGAAGAGCCTGCGCGAGATCCGCCCCGTGCCGATCCTGATGCTGACGGCGCTCGCCGAATCCCAGGCACGCATCGAAGGCCTGGAGGCGGGCGCCGACGACTACCTGCCCAAGCCCTTCGAGCCGCGCGAACTGGTGCTGCGCATCAACAACATCCTCAAGCGCAATGCGGCGCCCGCCACGCCGAAGATCGAGCAGGTCATGTTCGGCCCCTATACCTTCTCCATCGTGCGCAAGGAGCTGAAGCGCGGCAGCGACCCGATCCGCCTCACCGACCGCGAGCAGGAGATCATGCTGCTCTTCTCGCTGCGCGCCGGCGAGACCATCCCCCGCCACGAGCTGATCGGCGAGGAGACGGAGGTCGGCGAGCGCACCATCGACGTGCAGATCAATCGCCTGCGCCGCAAGATCGAGGACGACCCGTCCAATCCCGTCTGGCTGCAGACGGTGCGCGGCATCGGCTACCGGCTGAGCGTCGAGCAGGGCTGACCGTGGATCGCCCGGCGGAAAGCGCGGTCCGATGAGCACGTTCGAAACCCTTCGGCGGGACATCGAGCGCGCGCCGCTTGCCGGTTGGCGGCGCTTTGCCCGCTGGCTGCGCCGCCAGATGCCGACGGGCCTCTACGCGCGCTCGCTGCTCATCATCATCATCCCGATGGTGCTTCTCCAGGCCGTCGTCGCCTTCGTCTTCATGGAGCGCCATTGGCAGCTGGTGACCCAGCGCCTCTCCATGGCCGTCACCCGCGACATCGCCGCCATCATCGATCTCATAGAGACCTATCCGCAGGACGAGAACTATTCCGAGATCATCCGCATCGCCCGCGAGCGGCTGGAGCTCATCGTCTCGATCGAGCCCGGCACGGAGCTGCCGCCGCCGCGCAGCAAGCCGTTCTTCAACATCCTCGACGAGATCCTGAGCGAGGAGATCGTCCGCCAGATCCGCCGGCCGTTCTGGATCGACACGGTCGGCGAAAGCAGCCTCGTCGAAGTCCGCATTCTGCTCGACGACAAGGTGCTGCGCGTCTACGCCCGGCGCAACCAGGCCTATGCTTCGAACACCCATATCTTCCTGCTCTGGATGATCGGCGCGTCCCTCGTCCTCATCGCCATCTCCATCCTCTTCCTGCGCGGCCAGATCCGCCCGATCCTGGCGCTGGCGCAGGCCGCCGAGAGCTTCGGCAAGGGCCAGAAGATGCCGGAGAACTTCGCGCCCCGCGGCGCGGACGAGGTGCGCCGCGCCGGCCTTGCCTTCATCCTGATGCGCGAGCGCATCGAACGGCAGATGGAGCAGCGCACCGCCATGCTCACCGGCGTCAGCCACGACCTGCGCACCATCCTCACCCGCTTCAAGCTCCAGCTCGCGCTCGCCGGCGACAATCCCGACCTGCAGGGTCTCAACAAGGACGTCGAGGACATGCAGAGCATGCTCGAAGGCTACCTTTCTTTCGCGCGCGGGGATGCCGAGGAGGATGTCGGCAAGCTGCGGCTCTCCAACCTGCTGGACAGGTTCGCCATGGAAGCCGAATTGCACAACCGCGCCTTCACCAGCGAAATCGACGGCGACGACGAGGTGATGGTGCGGCCGAACGCCTTCAGCCGGCTCGTCGGCAACCTCGTCTCGAACGCGTTCCGCTATGCCAGGACCGTGCACGTGGAGGCACGCCACCGCGCCAAATGGCTGACGATCACCGTCGACGACGACGGCCCCGGCATTCCGGAACGCGCGCGCGAGGATGTCTTCAAGCCCTTCTTCCGCCTGGACGAGGCGCGCAACCTCGATGCCTCCGGCACCGGCCTCGGCCTTGCCATCGCGCTCGACATCGCCCGCAGCCATGGCGGCAACGTCACGCTTTCGGATAGCCCCATGGGCGGGCTGAGGGCGACGATCCGCGTTCCGGCGTGACGGTCAGGTTCAGCACATCTTCTTGCCGTTCGGCACCGGCTGGCCGACACCGGCAAGGACGATCGCCCCGTTCTCGTCCTCGAAACCGAGCGTGAGAACTTCCGAGCGCACCGGCCCGATCTGGCGCGGCGGGAAATTGACGACGGCGAGCACCTGGCGGCCGACGAGCTCTTCCAGCGTATAGTGCACGGTGATCTGCGCCGACGACTTCTTCGTGCCGATCTCGGGGCCGAAATCGATCGTGAGCTTGTAGGCCGGCTTGCGCGCTTCGGGGAACGGCAGCGCCTCCACGATGGTGCCGACGCGAATGTCGACCCGTTCGAAATCGGCGTAGGTGATGGTCTCTGTCATGAAGGTGTCCTTGGAGGGCTTAGCCCGCCAGTTCCTCGGCGCGCTTGCGGGCAGCGGCGATCGCCTTGTCGAAGAGCGGCTGCATGCCGTCCTCGGCCATGAGGACGGAAAGGGCGGCCGCCGTGGTGCCGCCCGGCGAGGTGACGTTCTGGCGCAGGCGGCTGGCGTCGTCGGGGGACTGGTGAAGCAGTTCACCAGCCCCCGCGACGGTTTCCCGTGCGAGCCGCATGGCGAGATCCGCCGGCAGGCCCGCCTTGCGTCCTGCCTCCGCCATACACTCGACGAGATAGAAGACATAAGCCGGGCCGCTGCCCGAGAGCGCCGTAACGGCGTCGATGTCCGCCTCGCTCGCGACCCATTCGACCGGGCCGCTCACCTTGAGCAGGGAATGCACGAAATCGCGCTGCGCTTGCGAAACGCGCGCATTGGCGAAAGCGCCCGTCACGCCGCGGCCGATCATGGCGGGCGTGTTCGGCATGGCACGCACCGTGGCGGCCTCGCCGAGATGGCTTTCGAGATTGGCGACCGTCTTGCCGGCGGCGACCGAAACCACCACCGTATCCGGGCCGACGAGACCCTTCAGCGGCGGCAGCACCTGATCGACGACCTGCGGCTTGACCGCGATGAAGATGACACCGGCCTTCACGCCTTCGGGCGCAGCGGTCTCGTGGCGCGCGCCGTTATCGGAGATGAGCTTGGCCATGGCGGGCGACGGACCGGGATCGATGACGATCACCGACGATCCGGAAATGCCGCTCCTCAGCCAGCCGGACAGCATGGCGCCGCCCATGTTTCCGGCGCCGACGAGAACGATGGGGCCGGAGCCTGCAACCGCCATGCTTAAGCTTCCCCGACCGTTTCGAACAAGACCGCGTCCACCGCGGACTGGGCGTCCATGCCGGACCAGACGACGAACTGGAAGGCCTGGAAATACGCCTCGCAGGCTTCGAGCGCGCTGGAGAGCAGCACCTCGACCTGCCTGTTCGTGGGCTCGGCGCCGCCGGCGAGCAGGAGCGACTGGCGGAAGATCACGACATCCTCGCGGCGCCAGAGATCGAAGTGCCCCATGAGCACCTGGCCGTTGACATGCGAGAGCAGGCACATGACCTCGTTGACGCGGCTCTCCGGCACCTTGATGTCGAAGGCGCAGGCAAGGTGCAGGGCCTCGAACTCTTCCATCCAGGAGAAGGAGACGTGGTAGTCCGTCCACTTGCCTTCCACGGTCATCGCGATCTCGTCTTCGCCGGACCGCTCGAACGTCCAGTCATTGTTGGCCGCGACGAACTCGATCATGTCGACCGGGTTGGACTGACGTCCGATATCCAATTCCATAAGGCTCATGCATCACCTTCAAGGCCGGCAGGCATGCATCATCGCGCTCACACACACGACGCGGCAAACCGAACTCCGGATACAACACTGAATGATTGCTCGGCACTAAGCGCAATCTGGACGACTTACCCTGCCCGAAGCTTGCGCTGCCCGTTTCGAATCATCATTTAAAATCAGTGTATAATGGCGGAGTCACGACGCCAGCCCCCGCCCGGCCATTTTCTCCGTCCGGTTGTGGACAGAGGTTGTCAAAAAGATTCAGGTCGGACGCTTAAGAGATTCTGCGAAAAGGGCTTTTCGCAAGTGTCCACAGGGGTGAAAATTTTATTAAAAAAAATGGTTGGCGCGACGTGAATCACGCCAGCCGAGTCCCGGCGGATGAAACCCGTGCCGGAACGGCTCAGCTTCCCGCGTTGAGACGGGCTTCCAGAGCCTCGATCCGCTTCAGCAGCGCGTCGTTTTCGTCCCGCGCCCTGATCGCCATTTCGCGCACCGCCTCGAACTCCTCGCGCTTGACGAGGTCCATGCCGTTGATGAAGCGCTCGGCCTGGGCGCGGAACATGGTCTCGGCCTCCTTGCGCACGCCCTGGGCGGCGCCGGCGGCATCGGTCATCAGCTTGGCGAAGTCGTCGAGAATGCGGTTCGCACCGGTGGTCATGGTCTGCCCTCCTCGGGTGTCGATGGTCCTGGCGGGCAGCCACCGCCCGCGTCCTGGACCTGAGGTAGGGTCTCGCGCTGCCGCTTGCAAGCGGATTCCGGTGGATCGCCGCCCGTTCGGACCGTCCGACGGCCCGCGATCACGATTTACCGCCTTGACCCTGCCGTAAGGCGCCGCCATCTTCCGCGCGAAAACCGGAAGACCTGAACCTTGACGAACCTCGCCCAGCTTTTCGCCATCATGCCCTACCCGGAGATCGATCCGGTCGCCTTCCATCTCGGGCCCGTTCCGATCCATTGGTACGGCATCGCCTACGTCGTCGGCATCATGCTGGGCTGGCTCTATGCGCGCCGGCTGATCGAGACGCCGCGGCTTTGGGCCGGCGAAGCGCCGATGACCCGCACCCAGCTCGACGACTTCCTCGTCTGGGCCGCCGTCGGTATCATCCTGGGCGGGCGCATCGGCTATATCCTGTTCTACGATTTCGCCAGCGTCGCCGCAAATCCGCTGCGCGCCGTGCAGGTCTGGAACGGCGGCATGTCGTTCCATGGCGGCTTTGCCGGCACCACGCTCGCCATGATCCTCTTCGCCCGCCGCAACGGCATCCCGATCTGGAGCCTGTTCGACATCGTCGCCGCCGTCGTGCCGATCGGGCTGTTCTTCGGCCGCATCGCCAACTTCGTCAACGGCGAGCTGTGGGGGCGCCTGTCGGATGCACCGTGGGCGGTGGTCTTCCCGCAGGCGGGCCCCTTCGCCCGCCACCCGAGCCAGCTCTACGAAGCAGGCCTTGAGGGCATCGTCCTGCTTTCGGTTCTGGCGATCGCCATCCATCGCTTCGGCGCCCTCAAGCGCCCCGGCCTCGTCACCGGCCTCTTCGTCGCCGGCTATGCGCTCTCGCGCATTGCGGTCGAGTTCTTCCGCGAGCCGGACCCGCAGCTCGGCTACCTCTTCGGCGGCTGGCTGACCATGGGCATGCTGCTTTCTCTGCCGATGCTCGCCGCCGGCATCTGGGCGATCCTGCGCGCCCGCGCCGCCGCGCCGGCCAGCGCCTGAGCGCCCATGCCGACGCCCCTCGCCCGCAAGATCAAGGCGCTGATCCGCACCAACGGCCCCATCAGCGTCACCGACTATTTCGCGCTCTGCCTCGCCGATCCCGAATACGGCTATTACCGCACCCGCGATCCGTTCGGGCGCGCCGGCGATTTCGTCACGGCGCCGGAGGTGAGCCAGCTCTTCGGCGAGATGCTCGGCGTCTTCCTCGTCCACGCCTGGCAGAAGCACGGCGGGCCGGAACAGGTGCGCATCGCCGAGATCGGCCCCGGCCGCGGCACCATGATGGCCGACATGCTGCGCGTCATCGCCAGGATCGCCCCGCAGCTCTACGAGGGCGCGACGGTCCACCTCGTCGAGACGAGCCAGAAGCTGCGCACCGTCCAGCAGGACACGCTCGGCACCCATGCCCCCCGCGTCGCCTGGCACGACAGTTTCGAGGAGCTGCCCGACGGTTTCGTCCTCCTCGCCGCCAACGAGCTTTTCGACGCGATCCCGATCCGCCAGTTCGTCAAGACCTCCTCCGGCTTCCGCGAGCGCATGGTCGGCCTCGACGCGAACGACGAGCTGACCTTCGCCGCCGGCGTCGCCGGCATCGACCCCGCCCTTCTGCCGGAAAACCACAAGACCGTCGCCAACGGCACGATCTTCGAGATCGCCCCTGCCCGCGAGGCCGTGATGGCGACGATCGGCGAGCGCATCGCCCGCTTGGGCGGCACGGCGGTGGTGATCGACTACGGCCATTTCGTCACCGGCTTCGGCGATACGCTGCAGGCGGTGCTGAAGCACGATTTCGACCCGCCGCTTGCCCACCCCGGCGAGGCGGACCTGACGAGCCATGTGGACTTCGAGCGCCTTGCCGGCGCCGCGGCCGCCGCGGGCCTGCATGTGCACGGCATGCTGCATCAGGGCGACTTCCTCATCGGCCTCGGCATCGGCGAGCGCGCCTCCGCCCTCGGCCGCCACCGCGACGAGGCGACGCAGCAGGCGATCCTTTCCGACGTCGACCGGCTGGCGGGCTCCGGGGCCGGGAAAATGGGCGATCTTTTCAAGGTCTTGGCGGTCGGCAGCGCACCGCTCGCGCTCTTTCCCTTCCGCCAGCCCGATTGACACGCCCGCCAAGGCCGGACAACATCCGGCCCGATCTGCACCCCGCATGCCCGGCTAAAATCCTTGCCTGGCGGCCGTCCCGAAGCCAGCCGAGAGACCATGAAGGACCAAGCGCTTCCCTCCCCGATAGAAAGCCCGCTGCTTGCGCAGCACGCGGGCGAGGCCGCGCGCCACGGTTTCTTCACCCGCGCCGGCGGCGTCTCGGAAGGCATCTATCGCGGCCTCAATGTCGGCCTCGGCTCCAGGGACGACCGGGAGAACGTGCACGAGAATCGCGCCCGCGTCGCCCGCTGGTTCTCGGTCGCCCCGGAACGGCTCGCCACCGTGCACCAGGTCCATTCGCCGGATGTCGTCGTGGTCGACGACACCTATGACGGCGCCCGCCCCGCGGCCGACGCGATGGTGAGCGCCACGCCCGGCGTCGTGCTCGGCGTGCTGACGGCCGATTGCGGCCCCATCCTCTTCTGCGATCCGCACGCACGCGTCGTCGGCGCCGCCCATGCCGGCTGGAAGGGCGCGCTTTACGGCGTGCTGGAAAACACCGTCGCGGCCATGGAAAAGCTCGGCGCCAGGCGCGAGCGCATCCTCGCCAGCCTCGGCCCCTCGATCGGCCGGCGGAACTACGAGGTCGGCCCGGAGTTCGTCGAACGCTTCCTCGGCGTCGACAGGGCATACGAACGCTACTTCACGCCGTCCGGGAAGGCCGGGCACGCGATGTTCGACCTGCCGGCCCTGACGACGCAGCGGCTCGCCGATGCCGGGGTCACGGCGGAAAACCTCGACATCTGCACCTATCCCGACGAGGATCGTTTCTTCTCCTACCGGCGCACCACCCACCGGCAGGAGCCCGACTACGGCCGCCAGATTTCGGCGATCATGATAAGGGGCTGAAGCCCCGAAAAAAGCGAGGGACACACCGTCATGGCACTTCACTTCGACACCGAGGAATACGCCAACCGGCTCCAGCGCCTGACCTCCCGCATGCGCGAGGAAAAACTCGACGCCATGCTGCTCTTCGCGCAGGAGAGCATGTACTGGCTGACGGGCTACGACACCTTCGGCTACTGTTTCTTCCAGACCCTGGTCGTGAAGGCGGATGGCGACATGGTGCTCCTGACGCGCTCGGCCGACCTGCGCCAGGCCCGCCACACCTCCAACATCGAGAAGATCGAGATATGGGTCGACCGCGTGAACGCGGACCCGGCGATGGACCTGAAGAACCTGCTCTCCGATCTCGACCTGCTCGGCTGCCGCATCGGCGTCGAATACGACACGCACGGCCTCACCGGCCGCAACACGCGCCTGCTCGACAACCAGCTTCAGAGTTTCGGGGAGATCGTCGACGCCTCGGCGATCGTCAGCCGCCTGCGCCTCATCAAGAGCCCCGCCGAGATCGCCTATGTCGAGCGCGCGGCGGCCCTTTCCGACGACGCGCTCGCCGCGGCCCTGCCGCTCATCGCGCCGGGCGGCGACGAGGCGGCGATCCTGGCCGCGCTGCAAAATGCGGTGCTTGCGGGCGGCGGAGACTATGCCGCCAACGAATTCGTCATCGGTTCGGGCGCCGATGCGCTGCTCTGCCGCTCCAAGTCGGGCCGCCGCAGGCTCGATGCACAGGACCAGCTCACCCTCGAATGGTCGGGCGTCAGCGCGCGCTACCATGCGCCAATGATGCGCACGGCCATCATCGGCGAGCCGACCAGCCGACACCGCGAACTCTATAGCGCCTGCCGCGAAGCCATCCAGGCGATGGAGATGGTTCTGCGCCCCGGCAATACCTTCGGCACCGTCTTCGAGACCTTCGCCCGCATCATCGACGAGCGCGGCCTTGCCCGGCACCGGCTGAACACCTGCGGCTATTCCGTCGGCGCCCGCTTCGCCCCGTCCTGGATGGACCCGCAGATGTTTCTCATGGGCAATCCGCAGGAAATCGAGCCGAACATGTCGCTCTTCGTGCACACGATCATCCTCGATTCCGACAGCACCACGGCCATGACGCTCGGCCAGACCTACCTTACGACCACCGACACGCCGAAACCGCTGTCGCGCTACGGGCTCGATTTCATCGAGGTCTGACAATGTGCCGCCCGCAAGATCCTGCGATTGACAGGACTTGCCGCGGCACCCCATAAATCGTTGCGGGGAACGGAGGAGGCGCAAGCCTCCGCAGGACACGGACGATGGCAATGCACGAGCTGATGAAGCGGCTGGCACTGATCGGCCTTATCGCCACCCTTGCCGGCTGCAACAGCACCGACGCGCTGACGCCCCGCGCCGATGTCGGCGGCGGCTTCAATTCGCCGCCGGTGACCCAGAGCGATCTCGACCAGATGAGCGCCGAGACGACACCGGTCACCACCATGCCGGTTGCCACCGCCACCCAGCAGACCGCCTTCACCGACGCGGGCGCGAGCGCCACGGGCGTATCGACCGGCGAGGACACGGCCGGCACGTTGCAGGCCCAGGCCGACGCGCTCGCCCGCAACAGCGCCGCACGCGACACGAGCCAATCGGACGCCGGCCTTGCCCGCACGGCGGCGCAGCGCTCGCTCGCGGCGGAAACCTCCGGGGGAGCGGAGGAAACCGCGGCGCTGCCGCGCGCCACCGAGGCCGGCGAGACGATCCGCTTCCTGCCGATCATCGGCGCGCCGGTCGAGGCCGTCACGCCGCTTTCCAAACGCCTCGGCGCGGAGGCGCGCTCCAACGGGCTGACGATCCGCAGCGCCTCGGACAACTCCACCCGGTACATCCTGAAGGGCTACTTCTCCGCCATGAACGACAACGGCAAGACCACCGTCGTCTATGTCTGGGACGTGCTCGACGGCAGCGGCGCGCGGCTTCACCGCATCCAGGGCCAGGAAACCGTCTCGGGCACCGCGGCCGATCCGTGGACGGTCGTGCCGGCGCGCACGATGGAAGGCATCGCCCAAAAGACGATCCGCCAATATCTCGACTGGCGCGGCGCCACCCGCGGTTAAGCACGTGAACGGTTAATCACAGCGAAATGCGAAGAAACGCTTTTCCGATACGGCAAGGCCCTTGCATTCAAGGATTTTGCCGCTTAAAGGCCCCCCATCAGCATAATCCACAGGCGGACCATAGATGAAGGTTTTCGCGGGCAATTCGAACCGGCTTCTGGCCGAAGCGATCTGCAATTATCTGAATGTCCCGCTCGGCCGCGCCACGGTCAGACGCTTCGCAGACCAGGAAATCTTCGTCGAAATCCAGGAGAACGTGCGCGGCGAGGATGTCTTCGTCGTCCAGTCGACCTCCTTCCCGACCAACGACCACCTGATGGAACTGCTCATCATGATCGATGCGATCCGCCGCTCCTCGGCGCGCCGCATCACGGCCGTGATCCCCTATTTCGGCTATGCCCGCCAGGACCGCAAGCCGGGTCCCCGCACGCCGATCTCCGCCAAGCTCGTCGCCAACCTCATCACCGAAGCCGGCGCCGACCGCGTGCTGACGCTCGACCTGCACGCCGGCCAGATCCAGGGCTTCTTCGACATCCCCACCGACAACCTCTACGCCGTGCCGATCCTGGCCCGCGACGTGAAGGAAAACTACGACCTCAAGAACGTCATGGTGGTCTCGCCGGACGTCGGCGGCGTGGTGCGCGCCCGCGCGCTCGCCAAGCGGCTCGACAGCCAGCTGGCGATCGTCGACAAGCGCCGCGAGCGCGCCGGCGAATCCGAAGTCATGAACGTCATCGGCGATGTGACCGGCAAGGACTGTCTCTTGATCGACGACATCGTCGATTCGGGCGGCACGCTCTGCAACGCGGCCGAGGCCCTGCTCAAGAACGGCGCGACCAGCGTCACCGCCTACATCACCCATGGCGTGCTCTCCGGCGGCGCGGTGGCGCGCGTCACCTCCTCCAAGCTCAAGGAGCTGGTGATCACCGACTCGATCCAGCCGACCACGGCCGTCCAGTCGGCGCACAACATCCGCGTCATCACGACCGCCAACCTGCTCGGCGAGGCGATCAACCGCACCAGCGCGGAAGAATCGGTCTCCAGCCTCTTCGACTGATCCGGCGGGCCTGAGCGCCTATCCTCGATTGCACACCCCTCGGAATCGCTCAATCACCGCCTGTTTTTCGCTTGCGCGATGGTACCGAACGCGCCCGTTTTGCGTTAGGGTCCGGCAGGAATCAGCAGGAGGACCCCATGCCATCGATGTCGCCTCTCTTTCGCCGGCTGGCGGGCCGCATAGCCATCCTTCTCGCCGCCGGCACGCTTGCGGCCTGCTCGGTCGAGGCCGACCAGGGCGCCGGTGGCCACCGCCCGCGCCCGCAGGCCTGCACCATGGAATATCTTCCGGTATGCGGCGCGCGCGGCAACGATCTCCAGACGTTCGCGAACGCCTGCGAAGCGCGTTCGAGCGGCTACCGGATCGTCGGCCGCGGCGAGTGCCGCCACGGCGGCTGGCCGGATCCGCGCCCGGACGAGGGCCGCGCCTGCACGCGCGAGTACGCGCCGGTCTGCGGCGCGCGCGGCCGTGACCGCCAGACGTTCGCGAATGCCTGCGAGGCACGCCGGAGCGGCTATGACATCCTCGGCCGCGGCGAATGCCAGGGCCGCCGTCCCGACGGCGACTGGGGCGACGGCCGGGATCGCGACCGTGACCGGCCGGACTGGCGCGACCGGGATCGCGACCGCGGCGACCAGCGCGTCTGCACGATGGAATACAATCCGGTCTGCGGACAACGCGGCCGCGACCGCAGGACGTTCGGAAACGCCTGCTCGGCCGGCTCCGAAGGTTATCAGGTCGTCCATCCCGGCGAATGCCGCGGCTGATGAACGCCGGACGGCATGAATGCGAAACCCCGTCGGCCCGCCGGCGGGGTTCTTGCTTCTAACGCCCCGGCAAAGGGCAGGCCTCGCCGGCGCCGAAGAGGCGCGAGCGGGTGAGGAAGCGCTTCTCCCGGCCGTTGTCGAGCGAGAACATGCCGCCGCGCCCCGGCACGACGTCGATGATGAGCTGCGTGTGCTTCCAGGCCTCGAACTGGCTTTCGCTGATATAGACCGGCACGCCGCCGATCTCGCCGAGCTTCACGTCGCGGTCGCCGACGATGTAGTCGTCCGCCGGATAGCACATGGGCGAGGAACCGTCGCAGCAGCCGCCCGACTGGTGGAACAGGATTTCGGGATGATCCGCCTGGATCTCCCGGATGAGCGCGAGCGCGGCATCGGTCGCCACCACACGCGGCTCGGATCTGTCTTCGGACATCGCACCCTCCTATCGCACGTTTTCCCTCCCCCCGGAAACGGGGAGAGGGATGGGGCAGGAACAAAGGCGGACAGGGTCCTGCCCTTCGGTCGCCTTCTCCGGTGAGGGGTGGAGAAGGAGCGCGGCCGCTCAGAAGAACCCGAGCGCCTTGGGAGAGTAGCTGACCAGCATGTTCTTGGTCTGCTGGTAGTGGTCGAGCATCATCTTGTGCGTCTCGCGGCCGATGCCCGACTGCTTGTAGCCGCCGAAGGCGGCGTGCGCCGGATAGGCATGGTAGCAATTGGTCCACACGCGGCCGGCCTGGATGTCGCGGCCGAAGTGGTAGCAGCGGTTCGCGTCGCGGCTCCACACGCCGGCGCCGAGGCCGTAGAGCGTGTCGTTGGCGATGGCGAGCGCTTCCGCATCGTCCTTGAAGGTCGTGACCGAGACGACCGGCCCGAAGATCTCCTCCTGGAAGATGCGCATCTTGTTGTGGCCGCGGAAGACGGTCGGCTTGACGTAGTAACCTTCGGAAAGCTCGCCGCCGAGGTCGTTGCGCGCCCCGCCGGTCAGGACTTCGGCCCCTTCCTGCCGGCCGATGTCGATGTAGGACAGGATCTTTTCCAGCTGCTCGGAAGAAGCCTGTGCGCCGATCATCGTCGCCGTGTCGAGCGGGTTGCCCTGCACGATCTTCTCGACGCGCGCGATCGCCTTCTCCATGAAGCGGTCGTAGATCTTCTCGTGCACCAGCGCGCGGCTAGGGCACGTGCAGACCTCGCCCTGGTTGAGCGCGAACATGGCGAAGCCTTCGAGCGCCTTGTCGAGATAGTCGTCGTCCTCGCGCATGACGTCTTCGAAGAAGATGTTCGGCGACTTGCCGCCGAGCTCCAGCGTCACCGGAATGAGGTTCTGGCTGGCATATTGCATGATCAGGCGGCCGGTCGTCGTCTCGCCGGTGAACGCGATCTTGGCGATGCGCGGGTTGGAGGCGAGCGGCTTGCCGGCTTCGAGGCCGAAGCCGTTGACGATGTTGAGCACGCCCGGCGGCAGGAGGTCGCCGACGAGCTCGGCCCAGACGAGGATCGAGGACGGCGTCTGCTCGGCCGGCTTCAGCACGACGCAGTTGCCGGCGGCAAGCGCGGGCGCCAGCTTCCAGGCGGCCATCAGGATCGGGAAGTTCCAGGGGATGATCTGGCCGACGACGCCGAGCGGCTCGTGGAAGTGATAGGCGATGGTCTCGTGGTCGACCTCGCCGATCGTGCCTTCCTGCGCGCGCACGCAGGCGGCGAAGTAGCGGAAGTGATCGATGGCGAGCGGGATGTCGGCGGCGAGCGTCTCGCGCAGCGGCTTGCCGTTGTCCCAGGTCTCCGCCTTGGCGAGCAATTCGAGATTGTCCTCCATGCGGCTCGCGATCTTCATGAGGATGTTGGAGCGCTCGGTGGCGGAGGTGCGGCCCCACTTGTCCTTGACGGCATGGGCCGCGTCGAGGGCGAGCTCTATGTCGGCGGCGTCGGAGCGGGCGACCTCGCAGAGCTTGCCGCCGGTGATCGGCGTGATGTTGTCGAAATAGCGGCCCGCGACGGGCTCCTTCCATTCGCCGCCGATGAAGTTGCCGTATTTCGTCTTGTACGGGTTTTCGACGATCTTCTGATGCAGCATCTCAATTCCTCCCATGAAAGGCCCCGGACGGGCCGTCGAGGAAATGGTGCTGCGCTTCGCGATATTGCGGTAGGGGGCCGCAGGCGATGCCGGCGGCGACTGTTTCAGAATTGAGACAGGAGGACGCGGCAGCCTGTGCTGCGATGCAGCATCAGTTGATCGACAGCTTCTTCATCTTCCGGTAGAGCGTCGCGCGGCTGATGCCGAGCAGGTCCGCGGCCTGGCTGACATTGCCGCCGGCGCGGGTGAGGACGCGGCGGAGCGCCGCGCGCTCGGCATCGTCCAGATCCCGCCCCTCCTCCGCCCGGTCCTCGTGCAGGAGGTCGGAGGCGGCAATGCCGGCAGAGATGCGCCGGTCGTCGAGGCCGAGCACCTGCCGGGCCGCGCGGGTGGCGCCGAGCACGAGGTCGTCGCGGTCGACGGCAAGCAGCGCCGGCGCGGCGCGGCCCTCGACGGGCACGAGCAGGATGCGGGCAGCGGCGAAGGCGCGGCGGAAAAGCCCCGCCTCGATGCGGGAGGCCGCATCGCGCACGGCCTGCGAGAGGATCGCCATGGTCATCTCGTTCGCATCGTCGCGGCAGGTGGAGATGTCGATGGCCGCCGCGATGCGGCCCGTATGGTCGCGGATCGGCGCCGTCGTGCAGGAGAGCCCGGTGTTCTGCGACAGGAAATGCTGGTCGCGCAGGATGAGCACCGGCCGCTCGTCGGCCAGCGCCGTGCCGATGCCGTTGGTGCCGACGCTCGCCTCGCTCCAGACCGTGCCGGACCAGAGGCCGACGCCGCGGAAATCCCGGTCATCGCCGGCCGCGCCGCGCCGTTCGAGCGCAATGCCGTTCTCGTCCGTCAGAAGCAGGCAGCAGCCGGCCTTGCCGACCGTCGCGAAGAGCCGGTCGAGCTCGCCCCGCGCCTCCTCGATCAGGACGCTGGAGCGCGCGCGGGCCTGACGGAATTCCGGCTCGGTGAGCCTCCAGGGCGTGCGCGCCTCCTCGGGTGAAAGCCCGTGCAGGGTCAGGCAGCGGCGCCACGAGGCCGCAACCGGCGAACTCGCCGCGGCAGAGGCGTGGGCCGCAACGGTGTGCACATGATCCGCGTGATCGAAACGCGCAGACATCCGCTCTCCTCCCCGAAAGCTTCCGGCCGATCGTCGCACCAAGATATAACGCCGGCGGACTATACGCATGTTTCCGCCTGCCGGTCCAGCAGGACGAAGGTTCAAGGATCAATGTGGGAACTGCACGCCGCCCCGACAAGCCTGTTTCCAAGCCTCGCGGCGCCTGTTACCAGTGCACGTTCCTTTCCTGCATCGATCTTGCCATGCTTCGTGATTTCTCCGCCCAAGCCCTGTTCATGGGCCTGCTCACCGCCTTCGTCGGCTTCGCCAGTTCCTTCGCCGTCGTGCTGCACGGGCTGACGGGCGTCGGCGCCACGGAGGCCGAGGCCGCGTCCGGCCTGATGGCGCTGTCGGTCTCGATGGGCCTTTGCGCCATCGTGCTCAGCGTCGCGACGCGCCTGCCCGTCTCCATCGCCTGGTCGACGCCCGGCGCGGCGCTTCTTGCAAGCTCGGGCGCCGTCGAAGGCGGCTTTGCCACGGCGGTCGGCGGGTTCCTCGTCTGCGCCGCGCTGATCGTCGTTGCCGGCCTGTGGAGGCCCCTCGGCCGCATGGTCGCCGCCATTCCCGCCACGCTCGCCAATGCCATGCTCTCGGGCGTGCTCATCGGCCTCTGCTTCGCACCCGTCAAGGCCATCGCCTTCGATCCGCTGCTCGGCCTGCCGATCGTGCTCGCCTGGGTCGCCGTCGGCAGCGTCAACAGGCTCTATGCCGTGCCGGCGGCGCTTGCCGCCTTCGTCGCGGTGCTCGCCTTCGGCGTCGAGATTCCGGACGGCGCCCTTGCCGGCCTTGCCGATACGCTGCTGCCGAAGCCGGAGATCGTCGCGCCAGCCTTCACCGTGGCCGGGCTCGTCGGCATCGCGCTGCCGCTCTTCATCGTCACCATGGCCTCGCAGAACATCCCGGGCATCGCGGTGTTGAAGGTCAACCACTACGAGCCCAATCCCGGCCCGCTCTTCGCCGTCACCGGCCTCTTCTCGATGCTTTCCGCCCCGTTCGGCGGCCATGCGGTCAATCTTGCGGCCATCACCGCCGCCATGTGCGCGGGCAGCGACGCCCATCCCGACCCGGCGAAACGCTACTGGGCGGCGATCAATGCGGGCGTGTTCTACGTGGTCTTCGGCCTTGCCGCAGGCGCGGTCACCGCCTTCGTCGGCCTTGCTCCGCCGATCCTCATCCAGGCCGTCGCCGGCCTCGCGCTGATCAGCGCCTTCGCAAGCTCCGCCCTCAACGCCTTCCGGGAACCGGAAAGCCGCGAGGCGGCGGCCGTGACCTTCCTCGTCACCGCCTCCGGCGTTTCCTTCGCCGGCATTTCAGGCGCCTTCTGGGGGCTTGTCGCCGGCGGCCTGATGATGGCGCTCACCCGCTTCGCGGGCAAGCTTCGGGCATGACGCCTATTTCTGGTACGGCAGCGGGCGGCCGTTGATGAACACCTTGCCGTCCTCGCCGACCGCCAGGTCCCAGGCCTGCGCGCCGCCGCCGGCGTCGCGGGCGAGCCCCTTCATCATGAGAAGGCCGAAAGCCGCCTGGCCGAACTGCGGCACGGCGGCGGCGTTCTCCTGGAGATAGGCGACCGTCTTGTCGAAGTCGCGCATGGTGATCGTCACGTCGGCGCTGCGGCGATCCTTCTGCGCGGGATAGACCACCATCCTGCCGCTGAGATGCACGTCGTAGATCGGCGAAACGGCCGAGACCTCCTCGAATTCGACGGTCATTGCCCCGCTCGGCATGACGATGCGGCCGATCTCCTTGTTCTGCTCTTCGGTCAGCGGCTCCGGCCTGGTGAAATCCGCATGGTCGATGAGATAGGTGACGGCGCCGGCAAGGTCGAGACCGGGCACGGCCGCCTTGAAGGTCGCCCGTTCCGGCACCGCGCCTTCGTAGGCCGCCGGCAGGATGCCCGCCGGCGGCTTCGGCCTCTCCACGCCGAAACCGAAGCCGAGACGGGTCGAGTGGGCAATGCCGTTCATGGCGAGGTTGTAGCTGACGGATTCGGCACCGAACGTGCCCTTCTGCGTTCCGACCGTCACGTTCGAGGCCTTGATCGTCTCCGTCAGGTTGTCGAAGACCGGCAGGCAAGCGCGCAGCAGGTCCTTGAGCCGCGCCGCGTCCGCCGCGTCGAGCTTGTGCTTGTGCATGTTGTCGAGCACGAAGAAGACGAGGTCCTGCACCACCTTGTAGCGCGCGCCGTCCATGCTGACGTCGATGTCGACTGTATCGGCGCCGATATCCACCCGGCCGGAAGGCCCGCCGGTGATCGTCTCGGCGAAGGCCTTCATCACGCCGGTGCTGGAAATGTCGATCGTGCCGGCATCCTTCTTCTCGGCCGAAACGCGCATCGCCGTCTCGCCGAAACTTGCCGTCACGCTTTCCTTCGGCGAGGTGCTGGAGAAGGAGAGCCGCTTCGCCGTCCAGTCGGCCGAGGTGAAATAGAGGATGTCCGGATCGTAGATGCCGTCGAGCTTCATCGAATCGACGACATAGGAGAACGAGTTCTTTCCGTCCGCGACGTCGACCGTTCCCTTGATGTCGAAACTGTCGTTCGCTTCGATGCGGTAAGTGCCCTCCGGCGTCGGCCGCAGATAGGCGGTCGTCGGCTTCAGCCCCTCGAGGTGCACGGCGCCGGTCTTCGCCTTGTCGAGAAGCACCGCCGGGTCGAAGCGCAGTTCGTAGAAGGAGGTCGCGGCCCTGACGGTGAGGAGGCCGGCGTCGATCATCTCCTGCGGAAGGTAGCGCGTGAGGCGCTGCTGGATGCTTTCGGCTTCGGCGGGCGACACGTCCTGAGCGGAGACGGGGGACGCGGATGCCAGCGCGATCGCGGCCGAGGCCATCAGGATCTGTCTTCTCATCATGGCCTCCTTCGCCCAACCGGTCCATACCGAACATCCAATCGTGACCGCACCGTGTCAATCCGGGCGCGGGCCTTGCATTTCCGGGCATTCTCGTTTATCGAGCCCCCGTCCGCGTAGACACCCTTGGAGGCAACGCGGATGAGGCTTTCACGAAATCCTCAAGCCTTGCGCGGCCGCGGTTCGCTCCGCCTGCGGAAGGCTCTCCAGTAACACACGAAAGGTAAAGCCATGAGCCACGAAACCTACGAGCTCAAGGCCGAAACGCGCGAACGGGTTGGTAAGGGGTCCTCCCGTGAACTTCGCCGCAACGGCCTTATTCCTGCAGTTATCTACGGCGACAAGCAGGCCCCCCTCGCCATCGCCGTCTCCACCAAGGACGTCACCCACCGCATCCACGCCGGCGGCTTCAAGACGACCGTCGCCACGATCGACGTCAACGGCGAGAAGATCAAGGTCCTGCCGAAGGACTACCAGCTGGACCCGGTCCGCGACTTCACGATGCATGTCGACTTCCTCCGCGTTTCGGGCAACACCCAGGTCGTGGTCGAAGTGCCGGTTCACTTCATCAACGAAGAGAAGTCCCCGGGCATCAAGGCCGGCGGCGTCCTGAACATCGTGCGCCACGCTGTCGAGCTGCACGCCTCCGCCAGCGACATCCCGGAATTCCTGACGGCGGACCTCACCGGCCTGAAGGTCGGCGACGGCATCCACATCTCGAACATCACGCTGCCGAAGGGCACGAGCCCGGTCATCACCGACCGCGACTTCACGATCGCCACGATCGCGGTTCCGGCCGCCGGCGTGAGCGAAGAAGAGGAAACGGAAGCGGAAGCTTCCGAAGAATAATCCTTTCGACGGGATCTTTCCTGAACCCCGTGTCCGCGAGGACGCGGGGTTTTTGTTTGCCCGCCCGCCGGCACCGCCGCCGCGGGAAGCTTGAATTACCGGCATTTTTTCGGATCGTCATTTCAGCAACATTTAAGACTTTGATGAAAGCCTAAGCCCTAAGATGACGAAAGCCAAAGAGGGGCGTCATGGATTGGCTTCGCGCAGTGGCAGGGGGGCAGCCGGCATGAAAGTGCATTCGGTGGAAAGCCGCTTCATCGCTATCGTCATCGGCGCCCTCCTCGTCTTCGTCGCTCCGCTGTTCGTCCTGTTCCTCATCCTGTCCTCCGACCGCGTCGCGCGCGAGCGCCTGCAAAACACGGAAGTCCTGCTGAAGGCCAATGTCCAGGCGCTCGGCAAGCCGCTGTGGGATTTCGACAAGGAGAGCATCGACCAAATCGCCGGCGCCCTCCAGGCCGACAGCGGCATCAGCTTCGTGCGGGTGCGCGACACCGCGGACGTCATCGACGTGCGCAAGCCGGCCGTGGCGCCCGATCCGGACGAGGCCCGCTCCATCGTGAAGGCCGACATCCTGCACAAGGCCTCGGACGGCATCAAGAAGGTCGGCACGGCGGAAATCTGGCTCACGAAGGAAGGCATCTTCTCGCGCTTCACGAAGGACGAGATGACCATCTTCGCCATCTTCGTCTTCGCCGTCGCGACGCTCTTCACGGCCGCCATCATCGGCAACCGCATCACGATCATCCGGCCGCTGATGCGGCTGACGGCCGCGATAGAGGCCACCCGGCGGCTCGGCTCGCGCCATCACGTCGACTGGACCTCGAACGACGAGATGGGCGCGCTCGCGCACAATTTCAACGAGATGCAGAGCAAGCTGGAACGCGAGGAGAAGGAGCTGAAGCTGGCGCATGCCCGCGCCACCGACATCTACAACCTCACGCCCGCGATGCTTTTCTCCATCGACAGCCGCAACTGCATCACCGCCGTCAGCGACTACTGGCTGACGGCGACGGGCTACCGCCGCGAGCAGGTGATCGGCCAGGAGTTCACCGATTTCGTCGTCGAGGAATGGCGCGAGACCTACCGCAAGCGCCACGCGACGAACAGGCTGGACGGCGGCATCTGCGAGGTCACGGTGCGCTTTCGCTGCGCCGACGACAGCGTCATTGACGTGCTGATCCTCGAGACGGGCGTGGAGGCGAGCAGCAGCCGTCAGGCGCTCTCGCTTTCCGTCATGACTGACGTCACCGACCTCAAGGAGGCGGAGAACCGCAACCACCGGCAGGCGATCACGGACCATCTGACCGGCCTCCTCAACCGGCAGGGCTTCGAATCCGTGCTCGACGACCTGATCGGCGAGGCCGACGCGCTCGGCCAGCAGCTCGCCTGCCTCTTCGTCGACCTCGACCGCTTCAAGTGGATCAACGACAATCTCGGCCATGCGGCCGGCGACGACGTGCTCTGCCAGGTGGCGGCGCGGCTGCGCCGGCAGCTTCGCGCGGGCGACATGATCGCCCGGCTCGGCGGCGACGAGTTCGCCATCCTGCTTTCGGCCCCGAACGCCCGCCAGCTCGCCCTCGATGTCAGCGAACGTCTGGTGGCGAGCCTGAAGGCGCCGCTCGCCGTCAACGGCGCCGAGCTTAACGTCAGCGCCAGCATCGGCGTCGCGATCTACCCGGACCATGCCGCCACCGCCGCATGCCTCCTGCAGAAATCGGACATGGCCATGTATGCGCGCAAGCGCGGCGGCAAGAACGGCGTGCAGCTCTTCGACAACAACATGCTCGACATCGCCCGCAAGCGGCTGGAAACCGAGCAGTTCATCGATCAGGGCCTGCGCGACGACTGGTTCACCGCCCATCTCCAGCCGATCGTCGGCCTGTGCGACGGGCGCGTGGCCGGCTTCGAGGCGCTGATGCGCCTGCGCCATCCCGAGCGCGGCCTCCTGCCGCCGGCCGAGATCATCGGCATCGCCGAGGAGAACGGCTCGATCGGCCGCATCGGCGACTGCATCCTGTCGAAGTCCGTCGCCAGCCTTGCCGTCATCTCGAAGCTTGACGGGCTCGCCGACACCTATCTCGCAGTGAATTTCTCGCCGCTGCAGTTCGAGCCCGCCCTGCCCTCCCGCCTCGCCGCCCTGCTGCTCGAACACGGCATCCTGCCCTCGCGCATCGTCGTCGAGATCACCGAGGCCGTGCTGATGCTCGACAATCCGGTGGTGCGCGAGGTGCTCGACGCGCTCTCCGATCTCGGCTGCCGCATCGCGCTCGACGATTTCGGCACCGGCTATTCGTCGCTCAGCTACCTCAACCGCTTCCCGGTCGATATCGTGAAGGTCGACCAGTCCTTCACCCGCTCGCTCTCCAGCGACCAGCCGGACGTGCGCCGCAAGAGCCGCATGCTCGTCGAGGGCATCCGCACCATCTCGCACCAGATGGGCTGCGCCGTGGTGGCGGAAGGCATCGAGACCACGGAGCAATGGGATATCCTCCAGGCCATGAACATCGAGTTCGGCCAGGGCTACCTCCTGAGCAAGCCCCTGCCGCTCGATGCGCTCCTGGAAAAGCTGGACGAATTTGCAATGCCGGGCCTGCCCGAGCGCCGGGCCGCAACGTCCTGAGGGGATCGGGGAGGAGACGATGAAGACGCTGCTCCTGACGCTCTGCCTGTCGCTCGCCCCGCTCTCCGCCCCGCTTGCCGAAACGCTGCATTTCGTCACGGAAGAATACCCGCCCTTCAATTATTCCGAAAACGGCAGGATCACCGGCATCGCGGTCGAGCAGGTCGAGGCGATCGCCAGGGCGGCCGGAATCGACCACACGATCGAGATCATGCCCTGGGCCCGCGCCTTTGCGACCGCGGAAAAGCAGCCGATGCATTGCGTCTTCACGACCGGCTACAATCGGGACCGCGCCCGTCGCTTCGCCTGGGTCAATCCCCTTCTGAAGGACACGATGGTGCTGCTGAAACGCAAGGACGGCAGCAAGGGACCGGCAAGCATGGAAGAGGCGCTCGGCATGAAGGTCGGCTCGCAGCGCGGCGATTTCGGCGCGGAGGCGCTGGAAGACCTGGGGTTCGAGGACATCGACCTTGCCGCCGACATCGACCTTTCCGTGCGCAAGCTCCTCTCCGGCCGCATCGACCTGCTGCCGACCTCCGTCAAGACCTACGAGAACCTGGTGAAGCAGGGCCAGCCGGTCGAAAAGGCGATGCTGATGGCCGGCCAGATCTACGGCATCGCCTGCCACAGGCAGACGCCGCCCGACCTCATCGCGCGTCTCCAGGCGGAACTGGACAAGCTGATCGCAAGCGGCGGGCAGGACCGCATCTTCACCGCCTACGGCCTGCCGCCGAACGCGCATGCGGCGCAGGACGGCGCGGAGAAATGACTGCGGACGGTTGACATCCGGCCGCTTTCGCGGTGGTGAAGGCCGGACACATTCTTTTGGCGGACCATTCCATGCTGATCATCGCCGGCCTCGGCAATCCGGGTGCAAAATATGCGGGCAACCGCCACAATATCGGTTTCATGGCGCTGGACGCGATCCACCGCAAGAACCCGTTTTCCCCTTGGTCCAGGAAATTCAAGGCGGAGATATCCGAAGGGGAGCTTGCCGGCGAGAAGGTGCTGCTCGTCAAGCCGCAGACCTTCATGAACCTTTCCGGCGAATCCGTCGGCGAGGCGATGCGCTTCTACAAGCTCGCCCCGAAGGACATCGTGGCGATCTACGACGAACTGGACCTTGCGCCCGGCAAGGCGCGCATCAAGGTCGGCGGCGGCCATGGCGGGCACAACGGCATCAAGTCGCTCGACGCCCATTGCGGCAAGGACTACCGGCGCCTGCGCCTCGGCATCGGCCATCCGGGCGTCAAGGAACTGGTCACGGGCCACGTGCTCGGCGACTTCGCCAAGGCCGATCACAGCTGGCTCGACCCGCTGCTCGACGAGCTCGCCGTCAACGCCGACATGCTGGTGCGCGGCGAGGATTCGCAGCTCATGAACAAGCTGGCGCTCGCCACCGGCGGCAAGCCGGAGGAGAAGGACACGCCGCCCAGGAAGGCCGCCGGCCAGTCCCACATCCGCCAAGCGCGCAACCATGCCCAGCCGAAGGCATTGCCGACGACCGGGCCGATGGCGGAGATGCTGAAGAAGCTGCTCGGCAACAAGGGCGAATAGGCGCGCCGGAAAGCCGCCCTACTCCTCCGGCTCCGTCTGGAAGAGCAGCGGGAATCCGGCCTCCTTGGCAAGGTCCGTCGCCTCCTTGGCCTTCGTCTCGGCGATGTCGCGCGTGCAGACGACCACCACCGACGTTCCCATCTTGTGCGCGGTCATCATCACCCGGTAGCTCGTCTCCTCGGTCATGCGGAAGACGGCTTTCAGCACCATGACGACGAACTCGTGCGGCGTGTAGTCGTCGTTGACGAGGATGACCTTGTAGAGCCTCGGCCGTTCCAGCTTCGGTTTCGTGACGGTCTTCCGGGTGAGGGTCGTATCACCGTTGCTCATCGGAAGCTCCTTACGCATTGCCTTCGAGCGGTGTGGCCCCATTGTGCACCGCAGGAAGGACGACTTCAAGGCCCGGCGGGGCCGAAGCCCTTGACCGTGCCCCGTCCATCCCCCATAGCGGTGGCAACGATTTTCCTGAGACGAACGGACCATCTTCCATGGGTTTCAAATGCGGTATCGTCGGTCTGCCGAATGTCGGCAAGTCGACCCTCTTCAACGCGCTGACCAAGACGGCGGCCGCCCAGGCGGCGAACTATCCCTTCTGCACGATCGAGCCGAACACCGGTGAGGTGGCGGTGCCTGACCCGCGCATGAAGGCGCTCGCCACCATCGCCGGCTCGAAGGAGATCATCCCGACGCGCATCTCCTTCGTCGACATCGCCGGCCTCGTGCGCGGCGCCTCGAAGGGCGAAGGCCTCGGCAACCAGTTCCTCGCCAACATCCGCGAGGTCGACGCCGTCGTGCATGTGCTGCGCTGCTTCGAGGACACGGACATCACCCATGTCGAGGGCCGGATCGACCCGGTCGCCGACGCCGAGACGATCGAGACCGAACTGATGCTCGCCGACCTCGACAGCCTGGAGCGCCGCGTCGAGCAGACGCGCAAGCGCGCGACCGGCAAGGACAAGGAATCCATCGCGCAGCTTCCGGTCATGGAAGCCTCGTTGAACCTCCTGCGCGAGGGTAAGCCCGTGCGCACGCTGCTCGGCACGCTCGCGCCCGACGAGGTCAGGATCCTTCAGGGCCTCAACCTGCTGACGGCCCACCCGGTTCTCTATGTCTGCAACGTCGCGGAGGCGGATGCGGCGACCGGCAACGAACATACGGAGGCCGTCGCCGAGATGGCAAAGGCCCAGGGCGCGGAAACCGTCATCATCTCCGCCGCCATCGAGGCGGAGGTCGCCCAGCTGCCGGAAGAGGAAGCCAGGGAATTCCTCTCGGCCCTCGGCCTCGAGGAAGCCGGGCTCGACCGGCTCATCCGCGCCGGCTACAAGCTGCTCGACCTCATCACCTATTTCACGGTAGGCCCGAAGGAGACGCGCGCCTGGACGATCGAGCGCGGCACCAAAGCCCCGCAGGCCGCCGGCGTCATCCACTCGGATTTCGAACGCGGCTTCATCCGCGCCAACACGATCGCCTACGACGACTACATCGCGTATAAGGGCGAGGTCGGCGCCAAGGAAGCCGGCAAGGCGCGCGACGAGGGCAAGGAATACGTGGTCCAGGACGGCGACGTCATCCACTTCCGCTTCAACACCTGACGGGGCCGCGATGGACGCGCTGCTCACCTTCGAGGACTTCACCCCGGGGCGCCGTTTCGAGTTCGCGAGGCGGACGCTTAACGCGGACGAGATCGTCGCCTTCGCGCGGGAGTTCGACCCGCAACCGATGCATCTCGACGAAGAAGCCGGCCGTGCCAGCATCCTCGGCGGCCTTGCCGCCTCCGGCTGGCATACCAGCGCGGTCATGATGCGCATGCTCTACGAGGCCTATATCGGACGCTCGGCATCGGAGGGCTCGCCCGGCGTCGACCTCATGGAATGGAAGCGCCCGGTGCTGGCGGGCGACACGCTCGGCGGGCACTGCACGGTGCTCGACGCCCGCGCCTCGCGCTCGCGGCCCGAGATCGGCATCGTAAGGTTCCGCGCCGAGGTGACGAACCAGCGCGGCGAGATCGTCGCGGTCTGCGAATACATCAACATGATGCGCCTTGCCGCGAAAGGAACCGACCATGCGCATGGCTGAGCTCTACCCTTTCGGGCAAACGGTCGAGATCGGCAGCCTCGCCTTCACGGCGGAGGACATCGTGCGCTTCGCGCGCGACTTCGACCCGCAACCCTTCCATCTCGATGCGGAACTGGCCAAGCAGGCGCTCTTCGGCGGGCTCTGTGCGTCCGGCTGGCATTCCAGCGCCGGCTGGATGAAATGCTTCGTGCCGTTCTGGCTGGGCGAATGCAGGCGTCTCGCCCGCGAGGGCATCGCGCCCCCGAAGCTCGGCCCCTCTCCCGGCTTCACGAAGCTCTCCTGGCTGAAGCCCGTCTTCGCCGGCGACACGGTGACCTATTCGGTGACGCTGATGGCCTCGCGGGAGCTCGCCTCGCGCCCCGGCCGCCTGCTCAACACCATCCTGTGCGCCGGCAAGAACCAGCACGGCGAGCCGGTCATCCGGTTCGAGAGCACCGTGCTGGAATTCGCCTGACGCGGAGTGATGCCCGGTTACGGCCGGAGGATCTGCGCGCTCAATGCCCGTCGAAGGCGACCAGCGTGCGCACTTCCACGTCGAGCGCTTCCAGCTTCCTGCGGCCGCCGAGTTCCGGCAGGTCGATGACGAAGCAGGCCGCGACGATGTCGGCGCCCATCTGGCGCAGCAGCTTCACGGCCGCCTCCGCCGTGCCGCCCGTGGCGATCAGGTCGTCGACGAGGATCACCTTCTCGCCCGGCTTGATCGCGTCCCTGTGCATCTCCATCTCGTCCACGCCGTATTCCAGGCTGTAGGCGATGCGCACGGTCTCGTGCGGCAGCTTGCCCTTCTTGCGGATCGGCACGAAGCCGGTCGACAGCTGGTGTGCCATGGCCCCGCCGAGGATGAAGCCGCGCGCCTCGATGCCGGCGACCTTGGCGACGCCGATGCCGGCATAGGGGTGCACCAGCTCGTCCACCGCACGGCGGAAGGCACGCGGATTGCCGAGCAGCGTGGTGATGTCGCGGAACGTGATGCCCGGCTTCGGATAGTCCGGGATGTTGCGGATCGCGGCGACGAGTTCTTTTTCGAGCGTGGACATGGGTTTCCCGACTGCGGAGGGCTTCGCCCGTTTATTGCAGGTGCGGCGGCGTCCCTCAACAGAAAAGGCGGCCCGAAGGCCGCCTTTCGAACCGGGCGGCAAGGCCGCTCAGTGTTCCTTGTTCGCGTAGACCGACTTCTTCGTCAGGTAGATGAGGCCGGTGAAGATCACCAGGAAGACCATGACCATGAAGCCGGTGCGCTTGCGCTCTTCCAGGTGCGGCTCGGCGGCCCACATCAGGAAGGCGGAGACGTCGCGGGCATACTGGTCGACCGTCTGCGGCGAACCGTCGTCATAGGTGACCTGGTCGTCGGAGATCGGCTTGGCCATCGCGAGCGCGGCGGCGTTTGCGAAATACGGGTTGTAGTGCGTGCCTTCCGCGACTTCGATATGCGCCGGAACCTCTTCATCGTAACCCGTCAGCAGCGAGTAGATGTAGTCCGGGCCGCCTTCCTGGTACTGGGTGAAGATGTCGAAGATGAACTGCGGGAAGCCGCGGGTGATGCCGCGCGCCTTGGCGATCAGCGAGAAGTCCGGCGGCGCCGCGCCGTTGTTCGAGGCTGCCGCCGCCTCGGCATTGGCATAGGGCGACGGGAAGTAATCGGACGGGACGGCCTTGCGGGTGAACATCTCACCGTCGCTGTTCGGACCGTCCTGCACTTCGTAGTTCGCCGCGAAGGCCTTCACCTGCGCTTCCGAATAGCCGAGGTCCTCCAGGGTGCGGAAGGCCACCAGGCTCATCGAATGGCAGGCAGAACAGACTTCGGTGTAGACCTTCAGGCCGCGCTGCAGCTGGCCCTTGTCGTACTTGCCGAACGGACCGGCGAAGGTCCAGTCCTGCTGCTTCGGCTTGTGAAGCGGATAGTGGGGCGTGGCGTGTTCGGCTTCGGCGCCACCGGCGGCATGCTCGTCCTGCGCGGTTGCGAACGAGACGCCGACACCGGCGAGGAGAGCGAGCGAGAGAGCGCCTGCAACAAGCTTTTTCATTGTCATGGTTCCTTTCGTCGCTCGCATCAGGCCTTGGCCGCCTTGGCGTTCTTCTGCTCCAGAACCGCTTCCGTGATCGAATTCGGAATGCGCTTCGGGGTTTCGATCAGGCCGAGCAGCGGCATGATGACGATGAAGAAGCCGAAGTAGTAAAGCGTGCCGAGCTGCGAAAGGATGACGTAGATGCCTTCTGCGGGCATGGCGCCGAGCCAGCCGAGCATGATGGCGTTGGCCACGAAGATCCAGAAGAACAGCTTGTACCACGGGCGGTAGACGGCGGAACGAACCTTGGAGGTGTCGAGCCACGGCAGGAAGAACAGGATGATGATCGAGCCGAACATCACCAGGACGCCGCCCAGCTTGGAGTCGATCGGGCCGATGTTGAAGGTGATGGCGCGCAGCATCGCGTAGAACGGCAGGTAGTACCATTCCGGAACGATGTGGGCCGGGGTCTTCAGCGGGTCGGCCGGGATGTAGTTGTCCGGGTGGCCGAGGTAGTTCGGCATGTAGAAGATGAACCAGGCGAAGACGATCAGGAAGACCGAGACGCCGAGCGCGTCCTTGAGCGTCGCATAGGGCGTGAAGGCGACGGTGTCGGTCTTGGACTTCACCTCGACGCCGGTCGGGTTCGTCTGGCCGGTGACGTGCAGCGCCCAGATGTGCAGGACGACGACGCCCGCGATCATGAAGGGCAGGAGGTAGTGCAGCGCGAAGAAGCGGTTCAGCGTCGGGTTGTCGACCGCAAAGCCGCCGAGCAGGAACTGCTGGATCCACTCGCCGACCCACGGGAAGGCCGAGAAGAAGCCGGTGATGACGGTCGCGCCCCAGAAGGACATCTGGCCCCAGGGCAGCACGTAGCCCATGAAGCCGGTGGCCATCATGAGCAGGTAGATCACCACGCCGAGGATCCAGAGGATTTCGCGCGGCGCCTTGTAGGAGCCGTAGTAGAGGCCGCGGGCGATGTGCAGGTAGACCGCGATGAAGAAGAAGGACGCGCCGTTGGCGTGCATGTAGCGCAGCAGCCAGCCGTGGTTCACGTCGCGCATGATCTTCTCGACCGAGTTGAACGCGACCGAGGTTTCGGCGGCGTAATGCATGGCCAGGACGATGCCGGTCAGGATCTGCACGATCAGCATCACCGACAGCATGGCGCCGAAGGTGTAGGCATAGTTCAGGTTGCGCGGAACCGGGTAGGAGACGAAGCTGTCATGGATCATGCGCGGCAGAGGCAGGCGCGAATCGACCCATTTTTCGATGCCAGTCGTCGGCTGGTAGGTTGAATGTTCAGCACTCATTATCAGTAGTCCCCTCAACCGATCTTGATAACTGTGTCGGAAACGAACGAGAAGGTCGGCACGGGAAGGTTCTCGGGCGCCGGGCCCTTACGGATGCGGCCGGCGGTATCGTAGTGAGAACCATGACAGGGACAGAACCATCCGCCGAAATCGCCGGCCTGGCCGAGCGGAACACAGCCGAGATGCGTGCACGAACCGATCATGACGATCCAGTTCTCCTTGCCCTCGCCGGCGGAGCGCTCGAGGTCCGTCGCCTGCGCGTCGGAAGCGACGTTGGCGTTGCGTGCCAGCGGGTCCTTGAGGTCGGAAAGCTGGACGGCCTTGGCCTCCTCGACTTCCTTGTCCGTGCGGTTGCGGATGAAGACCGGCTTGCCGCGCCACTTGGCCGTCAGCGACATGCCCGGCTCGAGACTGGAGACGTCGACCTCGATGGAGGCGAGCGCCAGCGTGGATGCATCCGGGCGCATCTGGTCGATGAACGGCCAGGCCACGGACACGGCGCCCACGACGCCCGCCATCCCGGTGGTCAGGTAAAGGAAATCGCGGCGAGTGGGCTCGCCCAGGGATTCGCTTGATGTCTCGTGTTCGCTCACGGCTAAACCATCCTCTCACGCAATGTCTGCGGAAACCGCAACGCCCCCTGTGGAAACCGGCAAGATCCGGACACAATACGGCCATAGATTCCCCGTCAATCCGGCGCGTTCTATGCTTGATCGCAAATTATGTCCAGCCTTGGCAAGGGGAGGTGGGCACATTGTCGCGGGAAAACGGTTGGGGCTTGACAGAGATCAGGCCGGCGCCGGAAAGGCCAACCGTTTCAAGGCACAAAGACTTGCCCGTCCGCGACCGGAGAGGCGTCCTATTGCGCAGCTTCCTCATGGCCGAGGAAGCCGCCCGATTGGCGCGACCAGAGATCCGCATAGAGCCCGCCCCGCGCGACGAGCTGCGCATGCGTGCCCTCTTCCACGATGTGGCCGCGGTCCATGACGATCAGGCGATCGAGTGCGGCGATCGTCGAGAGGCGATGGGCGATGGCGAGCACCGTCTTGCCGCGCATCAGCCGTTCGAGGTTCGACTGGATCGCCGCCTCGACCTCGGAATCGAGCGCCGACGTCGCCTCGTCCAGAACGAGGATCGGCGCATCCTTCAGCATGACGCGGGCGATCGCGATGCGCTGGCGCTGGCCGCCCGAAAGCTTCACCCCGCGTTCGCCCACATGGGCATCGTAGCCCCTGCGGCCGCGCTGGTCCTCCAGCTGGAGGATGAAATCGTGCGCCTCCGCCTTCCTGGCCGCCTCGATCAGCTCGGCCTCGCTCGCCTCGGGATTGCCGAAGAGGATGTTGTCGCGGATCGAGCGGTGGAGCAGCGCCGTATCCTGGCTGACCATGCCGATATTGGCGCGCAGGCTCTCCTGCGTGACGGCGGCGATGTCCTGCCCGCCGACGAGGATGCGCCCGCCTTCGAGGTCGTAGAAGCGTAAGAGAAGGTTGACGAGCGTCGACTTGCCCGCTCCCGACCGCCCGACGATGCCGACCTTCTCGCCCGGCTGGATCGCGAGCGTCAGGTCGTCGATGACGCCGGACCTGCGGCCGTAGTGGAAGCGGACGTTCTCGAAGCGGATGTCGGGACGCGAAACCTTCATTTCCTGCGCGTCCGGCCTGTCGACGAGGCCGATCGGCTGGGAGATGAGATCGGCCGAATTCTGGATCGTGCCGATATTGCGCATGATGCTGTTGAGCTGGGTCATCAGCCGGTTGAGCAGGAAGTTCAGCCGCAGCACCAGCGCCATGGTGAAGGCAACGGCGCCGGAGCTGATGATGCCGCCGAGCCAGAGATGGATGCACAGCACCGCCATGCCGGCGATCATCAGGCCAGAGAGGAACGCCATCGACGCGCGCACGGCCGTCAGCAGCCGCGTGAACCGCAGGATCGTGCCCTGGAAGATGTCGAAGCCGTCGCGCATGTAGCGGTCGTTCGCCTCGTCGCGGCCGAAGAGCTTCAGCGTCTGGATGTTGGAATAGGCGTCGACCATGCGTCCGCTGATCATCGAGGCGGCTTCCGCCGAAAGGCGCGAATGCTCGCGGATGCGCGGCACGAAATAGCGCGCCAGCACCGCGAAGACCGACAGCCACACGAGAAGGACCGCCGCCAGCCGCCAGTCGAGCTGGCCGAGCAGCACGAGCGTCGAAGCCGTGTAGATCGTCACGAACCACACGCTTTCCATGAAGGAGGTGATGACGTCTCCCGTCGCCTGCCCCGCCGACCAGACCTTGGTGACGATGCGGCCGGAAAAGTCGTTCTGGAAAAAGGAGAGCGACTGGCGCGCCACGTGCACATAGGACTGCCAGCGCACCAGATTGTAGAAGCCGGGCGTGATGACCTGCTGGTCGACGAGCGCGGTGAGAAAGGCGACGACGAAACGCACGATGCCGATGAGGAGGAGCATCATCAGGAGCTCCGGCCCGTGGGCCGAGAGCAGCCCGCCCCACCCCTCTTCCGGCCGGATGGTCGCCAGCACGTCCACCAGCCGCCCGACGAACCAGAACGTCGCCGCCTCGATGCCGGCCGTGATGCCGCCGAGCACCAGCAGCGCCGCAAACGGCGCCTTCGCCTGGCCGACATAGAACCAGATGAAGGCGAGCAGGCCCTTCGGAGGCCGCAGGTCGTCCCGCCGCGCGAAGGGCTGGATCCAGTTCTCGAAGAAGGAGAAAAGCGGGCGGAAGATCATGCCCCCGATATAGGCCCTTTTGGGCGGCGGGCAAATTAAAGATCGGAAAGGTGGAGGCGGGCATACAAGGCGGGCTGGACCTATTGCTCCAGAATGCGCTCGATGTCCCGACGCCCATGAAGAATGCGGACGATCGCAAGCTCATCGGCCGAAACGAGGTAGTAGATTTTCAGATCATCGAAACCCTCGATGGACCACGTCCTCAAACCGGCAAGCCGGCGGTTTTTCATGGCACGCGGCGAGCCGGCATGAGGGGTGTGGGAGATATGCTCGACCGCGGTACGGGTTGCCGCGAGGAAGCGATCGGCCACTTGCTTCTGCCCGATTTCAATGAAGTAGCCGAACTGCCGGATGATATCGGCGCGGGCCGACGGAAGGACAATCGTTTTCAACGCACACCGCTTTTGCGCGGGCGTGCGGCAAGAAGCTGGGCGGCCTCGGCTTTCAGTTCCGTCCAGAATTCGGCATCGGGCACCTCGCCCTTGCCGGATGCCAGCCCTTCAAGGAGAAGCTGCTCCAAACGCGCTTCATTCTCTTTTTCCTGGGCATCGCGCAGCAGGCTGCGGAAATATTCGCTGACATTGCCGTAACCCTTCGCCTCGATCTGGTTCTCGACGAAGGACTTGAGGGTGTCGGGCAGGGAAATCGTGATCGTGGCCATGACATGCTCCTTGGAGTCACAACATACCACCGCCCGCGAACAAATCCCAATAGATAAGAACAATTATGAAGACACCCTTTTCATCGAAAAAGGGTGTCTTCATTCCATTTACTCCGCCGCCACTTCCGCCTCCGTGTCGTCGGCGATGAAGCCGCCGGACTGGCGGGTCCAGAGGTCCGCGTAGATGCCGCCCCGGGCGACCAGCTCGGCGTGGGTGCCCATCTCGTGGATGCGCCCCTTGTCGAGCACGACGAGGCGGTCCATCTCCGTCAGCGTCGAGAGGCGGTGGGCGATCGCGATCACCGTCTTGCCCTCCATCAGGGCGAAGAGGTTCTCCTGGATCGCCGCCTCGACCTCGGAGTCGAGCGCCGAGGTCGCCTCGTCCAGCACCAGGATCGGCGCGTCCTTGAGGAAGACGCGGGCGATCGCGATGCGCTGGCGCTGGCCGCCGGAGAGCTTCACGCCACGCTCGCCGACCTGGGCGTCGAGCGCGGCGCGGCCCTGTTGGTCGACGAGGCTTTCGATGAAGTCCCAGGCGTTCGCCTTCTTCGCCGCCTCGATGATCTCCGCATCCGTCGCCTCCGGCTTGCCGTAGGCGATGTTGTCGCGGATCGAGCGGTGCAGGAGCGAGGTGTCCTGCGTCACCACGCCGATCTGCGAGCGAAGGCTGTCCTGCGTGACCGTGGCGATGTCCTTGCCGTCGATCGTGATCCTGCCCGACTCCAGGTCGTAGAACCGGAGCAGCACGTTCATCAGCGTCGTCTTGCCGGCGCCGGAGCGGCCGACGAGGCCGACCTTCTCGCCCGCCCCGATCGACAGCGACAGGTCCTCGATCACGCCCTTGTTCTTGCCGTAGTGGAAGCGGACGTGGTCGAACTCGATCGCGCCCCTGGCGGCCTGCAGCGCAGGCGCGCCGGGACGGTCCTTGATGTCGTGCGGCTTGGTCATCATGCCCATGCCGTCGTAGACCGTGCCGATGTTCTCGAAGAGCGCGGTCACCTCCCACATCACCCACTGCGACATGCCGTTGATGCGCATGGCAAGGCCGATCGCCACCGCCACGGCACCGACGGTCACGTCGCCCGACATCCAGAAATGGATGCCGATGGAGGCCGTCAGGAACATCGCGATGACATTGTTGATGTCGATTGCGATGTTGAACTTCGTGATGAGCCGCATCTGCTTGTGCACGGTGAGGAGGAATTCGTTCATGCCTTCGCGGGCATAGGTCTCCTCGCGGCCGGCATGCGAGAACAGCTTGACCGTCGCGATGTTGGTGTAGCTGTCGACGATCCGGCCCGTCATCATCGAGCGCGCATCCGCCTGCTCGCGCGAAACGACCATGAGCTTCGGCACGAAGTAGCGCAGGATGCACACATAGATCACGAACCAGATGAGCAGCGGCACGACGAGGCGCAGCTCCGCCGAGGCGATGATCGCGATCATCGAGACGAAGTAGCTCACCACATAGATGAAGACGTCGATGATCTTCATCACCGTCTCGCGCACGGCGAGCGACGTCTGCATGACCTTCGTCGAGACGCGGCCGGCGAACTCGTTGGAGAAGAAGGTCATGCTCTGGCGGATCAGGTAGCGGTGCATCTGCCAGCGGGCGATCATCGGGAAGTTGCCCGCGAGCGCCTGGTGCATCGTCATCGTGTGGAGCGCGCCGACACCCGGAATGAGGACGAGCAGCAGAACGGCCATCCAGGCCAGCGTGTCGCCCTCCCGGGCGAGGAACGTGCCGGGATCGCCCGCCGACAGCCAGTCCACGATATTGCCGAGGAGCTGGAACAGCACGACTTCCGCAATCCCGAGCACCATGGAGCAGAAGCCGAGCAGCACCAGCCACGGCGCGGCGGGGCGCGTGTAATGCCACAGGAAGGCGAAAAGTCCCTTCGGCGGAAGCGAAGGCGCCTCGGAAGGATAGGGATTCAAACGTCTTTCGAACCAGCCGAACATGGCTTTCTCCGTAATATCAAAGACGGACCCGGCACGGACGGCGCGAAAGCGGGCGCAGTCGGGAGCGGGGCTCCGGTAGGAATGCCGGGCGGCGGAAAGGCGTCACGCGGCGAATTGAAATGAAGGCAGGAGGGAGTTTGGGCGGCGAAACGCCTAGGCGAGAAGAGGCGTCAATCCAGCCGGGAGGCGTAGCCGATGCGTGATATTCATCTTGGTCCTCCCTCTTCTCGCGTTGCAGATGCGCCTTGGTTAGCCTGAAACGACGCAATTTGCCAGTCACTTTGTCGCAATTTCGCGGCGCGGGGCAATTCTGTTGCCATATCACCACATCCGGGCTAGGCGACAGCCCATGTCCGACCTGCGCATCGCCCTCTACCAGCCCGACATTGCCGGCAATACCGGCACGATCCTGCGTTTCGCCGCCTGCCTCGGCCTGTCGGTCGACATCATCGAGCCGGCCGGCTTCGACATGTCCGACCGCAGCCTGAAACGCGCCGGCATGGACTATCTCGCCGCCGTGACGCTCGTGCGGCACGTGAGCTGGGACCGCTTCGAGGAATGGCGGGCGGCGAGCGGCCGCCGCCTCGTGCTCGCCTCCACCAGGGCCGCTGAGCGCTACACGGACTTCGCCTACCGGCCGGACGACATCCTGCTCCTCGGCCGCGAAAGCGCCGGCGTGCCGGACCGGGTGCATGAGATCGCGGACGGCAAGGTGCTCATTCCCATGGTCGCGGGCCAGCGTTCCATCAACGTCGCGCTCTCGGCCGCGATGATCTGCGGCGAGGCGCTGCGCCAGACGGGCTTTGCCTGACCTAGCCATCGCCCGGCCCAAGCAGCCGGACGGCAAAGGCCCCGACACCGAAGACCAGGACGGCGGCGCCGACGATGGCGTAGGCGCCGTCGTAGCCCCCTGCGGCGATGAGCGGCTGCGAGACGACCGGCGAGAGGAACTGGCCGGCGAAGATGCTGGAAACCAGGAGGCCGGAGACGCGGCCGCGCAGGGCGGGCGGCGCCAGCAGCATGGCGGCGGCGGCGAAGTTCGGCATGATCGTGCCCATGCAGACGCCGGAGACGGCCATGGCGGCGAGCACGCTGCCATAGCTTTGCGCACCCGCAAGAAGCAGGAACGAAACGCCTGCCGAAAGGAAGCCGAGGCCGAAGACGCCCATGATCCCGAGCAGGCGGCGGAAGGGCGCGAAGGCAAGGGCGCTCACCACGCCGACGAGCTGGCCCGCGCCGATCGCCGTCCCCGCAAGGCTCGGCGCGGAAAAACCGAGCGATTCGAGATAGAAAGGCAGCTGCGTCGGGATCATGTAGAAAGCGATCATGTTGGCCGCGGCGGCGATGAACAGCAGGCCGAGCAGCACGGCCCTGCGCCCGCCGAGCCTGCCCTCTCCCGCCGCCGGGTCGGCCGGGCGGATCCGGCGCGGCTCCTCCAGGAAGACCACCGCCGCCGGCAGCAGCAGGACCGCCACGGTGTAGATGAGGAACGGCCCGCGCCAGTGCACTTCCGCAAGGAAGCCCCCGCCCGTCAGGAAGATCGTGCCGCCGATGCCGACGAAAGCCTGCTGCAGGCCCATGTAGCGGTCGCGCGCCGGCCCCTGGAAGAAGTCGCCGACGAGCGCCGTCGTCGCGGTCATGATGCCGCCGACCGCAATGCCGAGCACGGCGCGGCCGGCCAGCAGGCCGGGCAGCGTATCGAGGAAAAGCCCCGAGGCGCCCGCGACGGCGAAGAGGGCGAGCGAGGCAAGGAGCAGCGGCTTGCGGCCGAAGCTGTCGACGAGGAAGCCCGCTGCCGGGGAGAACACGGCGATGAACACCGCCGGCAGCGTCAGCACCAGCCGGCTGAGCAGCGCCACGTTCTCCACATCGGCAAAACGCGCCGCAATGCCCGGCAGCGAGGCGGAGATCGTCGCGCCGGACATGATGGTGAGCGTGCTGATGAGGAGCAGCGTCGCATTGCGCCGGAACTCCTGCGGGGAGCGGGCAACCTCTGCCGTCGCGTAGTGTTCCGGTTTCATGCCGCCGCCTCGTCATAGCGTGTCGCGATGCGCGCCGCCTTCAGCGCGTTGGCCCACCAGGTAAGGCGTTTCATCAGCACGGCAAGCTGTCCGTTGAGCTGGCCGGGCCGGAAGGGGTTGCCGGCGGGGTCGAACTGTGTCCAGGCATGGGCAAGGCTCACCGTCTCGCGGATCGCCACGGCATGCAGCTCGGCAAAGACCAGCCGCAACTGCTCCACGGCGCGCAGGCCGCCGGAAACGCCGCCGTAGGAAATGAAGGCGACGGGCTTGGCATGCCAGGGCCGGAAGCAGCAATCGATGACCGCCTTCAGCGCGGCCGGATAGGCGTGGTTGTATTCCGGCGTGAGCACCAGGAAGGCATCCGCCTGCGAGATCCGGCTTTCGACCAGCTCCGCCGAGGCCTCGTCCAGGCCGCCGGGCGTGAAGACCAGTTCAGCCGGGTCGATGCGGATGATGTCGTACTGGCCGAAGCCGGCAAGCTCCGGTTCCAGCCATCCCGCGATCGTATCGGCAAAACGTCCCTCGCGGCCGCTGCCATAGATGAGGGCGATGGTGAGTCTCTCTGTCATGCGGATTTGCTCCGTGTTGGAAAACCGGGGAGCCGCTGGTATAAAACCTCAACCATAGTTGAGGTCAACAGCATGACGGAAAAATGTCCGAAGGACGCGATGCCCCGCGAGCTCAGCGTCGGCGAGGTCGCCGAGCGCAGCGGGATCGCGGTATCGACATTGCATTTCTACGAGGCGAAGGGGCTGATCCGCAGCCGGAGGAATCGCGGCAACCAGCGGCGCTATCCGCGCAGCATCCTGCGCCGGGTCGCGGTGATCAAGGTGGCGCAGCGCACCGGCATCCCACTTTCCGAGATCGCGGACGCCCTCACCGTTCTGCCGCACGACAGGCCGCTGACGGCGCAGGACTGGCGCAAACTCTCCGAAAGCTGGCGCGGCCAGCTCGACGAGCGCATCGCACGGCTCACCAAGCTGCGCAACCAGCTCGACGGCTGCATCGGCTGCGGCTGCCTCTCCATGCGGGATTGCCCGCTGCGCAATCCGATGGACACGCTGGCGGCGGAAGGGCCTGGGCCAAGACTGCTCGAACCCGACCGGTCCTAGAGCATCTCGCCCTATCTCTTGTCTTCACGCAGTTCCGGACGCAAAGCCGCTATGCGTTTTTGCCCTAATCGAGGCGCGTGGCGAGCAGCTTGTCGACGCGCCGGCCGTCCATGTCGACGACCTCGAAGCGCCAGCCCTGGGTCTCCGTGATCTCGCCGGTCTTCGGAAGCTTCTGCAGCGATTCGATGACGAGGCCGGCCGCCGTCTGGTAGCTGCGGCGGGCCGGCAGCGTCAGGCCGAGGCGGTCGGCCATCTCGTCGATCGGCATCGAGCCGGCGATGAGCCAGGAGCCGTCCTCGCGCTGCACGGCATAATCGTCATCGCCTTCATCGATGTCCGCGCGGAAGACGCCGGCGATCGCCTCCAGCACGTCGGCCGGGGTGATGATCCCTTCGAAGTGGCCGTATTCATCGTGGATGAGCAGGATCGGCACTTCCGAATTGCGCAGCGTTTCCAGGACGCGCATGGCATCCATCGTGTCCGGCACGATCGGCGCGGCCCTGACGAAGGAGCGGATGTCGAGCGGCTGGCCTGCGAGCATGGCGGAGAGCAGCTCGCGCTTCTGGACGATGCCGACGATCGTTTCCGGCCCGCCGTCGGCGACCGGAAGGCGGGAATGCTGGCTCTCGACGAGCTGCTGGTGGATTTCCTCGATCGTGTCGCCGAGGTCGATCCAGTCGACGTCGTTGCGCGGCGTCATGAGGCCGCGCGCCTCGCGGTCGGAAAAGCGCATGACGCCGGCGATCATCTGCTTTTCGCCGCCCTCGATCACGCCCGCGGCCTCGGCTTCCGCGACGATCGTCTTGATCTCCTCGTCCGTGACGATGCTTTCGGACACTTCATGCTGGCCGAGCAGGCGGAAGATCAGCCGCGTCGACGCGTCGAGCACCCAGACGGCCGGCGCGCCGATCTTGGACAGCAGCGACATGGCGGGGGCGACGAGCGTGGCGAAGCGCTCCGGATTCTTCAGCGCGATCTGCTTGGGCACCAGCTCGCCGACGACGACCGAGAGGAAGGTGATCACCGAGATGACGATGCCGTAGCCGAGCGGATCGGCCAGCCAGTCCGGCACGCCCTCGGCATAGAGGATGTCACGCAGGCGCCCGCCGAGCGCGGCACCGGAGAAGGCACCGGCGAGGATGCCGATGAGGGTGATGCCGATCTGGACGGTGGAGAGGAATTTTCCGGGGTTTTCCGCAAGCTTCAGCGCCGATGCCGCGCCGCGCGAGCCCTGGGCCGCCATGGTCTTGAGGCGCGGCTTGCGCGAGGAAACGATGGAAAGCTCGGAAAGGGCGAAAACCCCGTTCAAGAGGATGAGGAAGACAGCAATCGCGAGTTCGAACAAGGACTGTGAGCCGTGCTTGAGAACCGCAACGGCGCCTTTCTGTTGATGACGATGGCCGCAAGATAGGGGCGCGAGGGTCCGCCGTCAATCGAACTTGCCGGCCAGAATGTCGTCAGGACGGGCTGGCGAGCATGTCGAGGAGGATGTCGCGCAGCCGCAGAACCGGCGCGGAAGGCATGGCCTCGGCCGTGTGCAGCATCAGGTCGACGCTGCCGAGCACCGGCAACCCCGCCCGTTCCGGGTCGAGAACGCGAAGGTGCGGCGGCATGCCGGCGGTGGTGCGGATCGTCACGCCGAGCCCGGCCGTCACCGCCGCCCAGAGGCCGGCAAGGCCGGGACTGGCGAAGACCTGCCGCCATTCGCGCCGCGCCGCCGAAAGCGCATCGACGGCCGCCGTGCGGAAGGAACAGGGAGGATCGAAGGCGATGAGCGGCACCGCCTCTTTCGCCGGCAGCGCGTAGTCCGCGGCCGCGATCCAGACGATCGGATGGGTGGCGACATGCTGGCAGTGGAGGCTGCGCGGACCGCCCCAGGTGACGGCCATGTCCAGATCGCCGCGCTCCACCGCCGCCACAAGCTTGGCGCCGCGATCGACCCGCGCCTCCACCCTGAGCTTGGGATGGGCGCGCGAAAACCGGCCGAGCACCGGCGGCAGCGAGGTCTCCGCGAAATCCTGCGGGATGCCGAGCCGCAGCCAGCCGTCGAGCGACCGGCTGGAGCCGAGCATCATCATCGCCTCGTCGTTGAGGTCGAGGATGCGCACCGCATAGTCATAAAGCGCCTCGCCGGCATCGGTGAGCGCAAGGCCCCTGCCCTGCCTGGTGAACAGCGTCTGGCCGCTGAGATCGGAAAGCTTCCTGAGCTGCAGGCTGACGGCAGGCGGCGTGCGGCCCAACGCTTCGGCCGCCTTGGCGAAACTGCCGAGCCGCACGCCGGTAACGAAGGTGCGCAGCACGTCCATGTCGAAGTTGCGGGCGGAAACCATTCAGTTTTCCAAAACTATAGAGAAAATACTTCTCAATTTTAAAAACCATAGTCCTACCATAGCCTCGTCCCGTCAACAGCGACAGGAGACGACCATGCCCTTCCTTCACATCCGCATATCCGGCCGCAGCCTCGACGACGCCGAACGCCTCCATCTCCAGGACGAGGCCACCCGCCTTGCCGTCACCCTGCTCGGCAAGCGCGCCGAGGCGACCGCCGTCCTCGTCGAGGAGCAGGCGATAGCGGGCTGGACGGTCGGCGCCCGCCGCCTGCCGGCCGCCGGCTATCTCGAAGTCCTCGTCAGCGAGGGCACGAACACCGCCGAGGAGAAGGAGCGGTTCATCGCCGCCGCCTACGGTCTCCTCGAGGAAGCCGTCGGCGTCCCGCTCAACCCGGTCACATACGTGGTCGTGCGCGAGGTGAAGATGGACAGCTGGGGCTACGGCGGCAGGACGCAGGAGAACCGGCGGATCGCCGCGGCGGCGTGAGCGCGTCAGTCGGCGCTCGGCAGCCGGCGCATGGTGAATTCGATGCGGTCGCCTTCCAGCGCCCGCCAGCTCTCCACTTCCGTCCAGTACGCGGCCTTCGGCCATAGGTCGAACCATTCGCGCGCCTTTTCCCGCGCCGCCTGCCGTTCCAGGCAGAAGGTCTCGCGCACGAAATGGCCGCCGCCGGCGGGCTTCTCGCGGCGGCGGCGCTCGATCTGGCGCCGGAGCCCGTCGAGAGGGGGCGGCCCGGGAACACGCGCCATGCAGATTTCCTCCTGGCAGCACATTCTATGGAGATAAGATAAGCCGGCCCCGTGCCTTTTGCGAGTCCCGCCGTCTCCGGCCGGCGAGGCCCTTCCGGTTGCCAAACGGCGCAAAGTTGAGGACTGTGGCCGAAATGCGATTCGGCGTCGAGCCGCCAGCGGGAAGAACCATGGAACGACCAGACCTGCCGAAAGGCCTGCCCGAGGACATCGAGGACAAGAAGGAACGGGCCCGCGCCTGGTTCGAGCAGCTGCGCGACGCGATCTGCGCGAGCTTCGAGGCGATCGAGGACGACCTGGAAGGCCCGCTGTCCGACCAGCCGCCGGGCCGTTTCGTCGGCAAGGACTGGCTGCGCGAGGACGGCGAAGGCGGCGGCGGCCGCATGTCGATGATGGAAGGCCGCGTCTTCGAGAAGGTCGGCGTGCACACCTCCACGGTCCACGGCGAGTTCTCGCCCGAATTCCGCACCCAGATCCCCGGCGCCGCCGAAGACCCGCGGTTCTGGGCCTCCGGCATCTCGCTGATCGCCCATCCGGTGAACCCCAACGTGCCGGCCGTGCACATGAACACCCGCATGGTCGTCACCACCAGCCGCTGGTTCGGCGGCGGCGCGGACCTGACGCCGGTGCTCGACCGCCGCCGCACGATGAGCGACCCGGACACCGCCCTCTTCCACAAGGCGATGGAGATCGCCTGCAACCGCCATCCGGTCGCCGACCACGCCCGCTTCAAGGAATGGTGCGACGAATACTTCTTCCTCAAGCACCGGGGCGAGCCGCGCGGCACCGGCGGCATCTTCTACGACTGGCTGCATTCGCCGGAGGAGCTCGGCGGCTGGGAGGCGGATTTCGCCTTTACGCAGGACGTCGGCCGCGCCTTCGCCATGGTCTATCCGAAGATCGTGCGCGCGAACTTCAACAAGGGCTGGACGGAGGAGGACCGCGACGAGCAGCTGATCCGCCGCGGCCGCTACGTCGAGTTCAACCTGCTCTACGACCGCGGCACGATCTTCGGCCTCAAGACCGGCGGAAACGTCGAGTCGATCCTCTCCTCCCTGCCGCCGGTCGTGCGCTGGCCATGAATGCCCGCGCAAAGGGCGCTCTGCTAGCAGGCTTGTGATTACGGGTTCGCCCGCCGCCGTGGTAGAATGCACCTGCATGATTCCACGGAGGAGGCAGTCATGGTCAATGCGCTACAAGACGCAGTGCATATGGGTTCCAACCCGCAATCCCCCGATTTCCTGGATCGTTTCGCCGAAACAATGCGCGCGGGAAGCGGCGTGGACCTTCCGCATGCCTATTTCGTCGAGGAGGCCCGGCTGAGGCTTTCGGGCGGCAGCAAGCTCCATCACCTTGCCGACCCCCGCACGAAACCGGAGCAGCTGCAGTCATCCGCCTGCTTCGATGCCTGGGCGAAGGACGAAGACGCCGCCTGACCGCATCCGGCTGAATGCGGTACCCTTGCGCACCGGGGCGGAACTCCGGGCCGTCTTTCCCGTTCCCGAAACGGGTTCTTCAGGACCCGGACGGGTTCCCGTTTGGCCGACGGGGCCGCGTCTGCTACACTGGCCCCGTTGAAACGACAGGAGATAGGTCATGAGACTTTTTGAATGCGGTTCACTCGTGCCCGGATGCGACTGGCATACGCGGGCCAATGACGACGCCGAAGTCGTTCGCCGCGCGGTCGAGCACATGCGCACCGCCCACGGCGAAACCACGATCCGGGAAAGCATGGTCGACCACATCAAGGAGCGCATCGTGGACGAGAAGAAGGCGGACGCGGCCTGACGGCCCGCCCCGTTTTCAGCCTTCCTTGGCAAGCACTTCCAGCCGGGCAAGCAGCTTTGCCCGGCCGTCGTGGAAATTGCCCGCCACCCATTCGTCCTCGATCGCATCGAGCACCGAGCCGACCTTCGGCCCGGCCGGCACGCCGGCGGCAAGCACGTCCGCGCCCGTCAACGGGAAGGAGGGCTTGCGCCACTTTTCGGCGCGCGCAAGCAGGCGCTGGCAGAGGCCGGCAAAGGCCAGCGCTTCCCCGTCTCCGAGACCGCGCGCCCGCGCGGAGGAAAGCGCCAGCTTCAGCCGCATGGTGAGGCCTTGCGGCCCGTGGCGATAGAGCAGCCGGTCGAACGCCGTCTCCGCCAGCTTCGGCGCGATCTGCGGGGCAGCCGCCCAATGGTCGAGCGCCGCCGCTTCCGCCTTCGAGAGGCGCAGGCGCCCGGCGAGCGTCTTCAGCCGCTCGCGATCCGGCGGCACGATGGCGGCAAGCCGCAGCAGCGCATCCGGCTTCCAGCCGAACGCCTTTTCCGTATCGATAAGGCCGGGGATCGCATCGATGCCCCATTTTTCCGTCTCAGGCAGGATTTCGGCAAGCACGCCTGCCTGCCGCATCCAGAGCAGCGCGCGGCCGGGATCCGGCGCGGCGAGCAGCTTCTTCGTTTCGGCCCAGACCCGCTCGGCCGAGAGCTTTCCCAGCTTGTCCTTCGCCCGCGCGCAGGCCTTCAGGCCCTCCGCATCCGGCCGGCCGCTGCCGTAGAGCGCGAAGAAACGGAAGAAGCGCAAGATGCGCAGGTGATCCTCCGCGATGCGCGTGGCGGCATCGCCGATGAAGCGCACCGTGCGGCTTTCGACGTCCGGCAGGCCGTCCACGAGGTCGATGACCGTGCCGTCCCGCGTGGCGTAGAGGGCGTTGATGGTGAGGTCGCGCCGCTCGGCATCGGCCTGCCAGTTCGTGCCGAACGCCACCTCCGCATGACGGCCGTCCGTCGCGACGTCGCGGCGCAGCGTCGTCACCTCGAAGGGCTTACCGCCCACGACCAGCGTCACCGTGCCGTGCTCGATACCCGTCGGCACCGCCTTGATGCCGGCCTGCCTCGCCCGCTCGACGACGGCCTCCGGCCGCAGCGTCGTCGCGATGTCGACGTCGGCGACGGGCAGGCCCATCAGGCTGTTGCGCACCGCCCCGCCCGCAACGCGCGCCTCCCCGCCGTCGCTGTCGAGGATCGCCAGCACGCGTGCGAGCGCCGGATCGGAAAACCACGCCTCGCCCGAAACAGACGTCATGCATAGAGCCTTTCGTAGATCACCCGCACGATGCCGGCGGTGATGCCCCAGATGTTATGCCCCTCGTAGGGCATGCGGTAATAGTGCCGCTCGCCGCCGAGCCAGATGCCGCTGCCGCGCTCGTGATTGCGCGGGTCCATGAGGAAGGAGAGCGGCACGTCGAAGACCTTCTCCACCTCCGCCGGGTTGGGGATGAGCTCGAAGCCCGGCTGCACCACCGCCAGCACCGGCGTGATGGAGAAGCCGGAGAGCGCCTTGTACTGCGGTAGGCGGCCGACCGGCTCGACGAACCGGCGGTCGAGGCTGATCTCCTCCTCCGCCTCGCGCATCGCCGCCGCCTCGACGTCCTCGTCGTCATCGTCCACGGCCCCGCCCGGGAAGGCGATCTGCCCGGAATGCTTGCGCATCGTCGCCGTGCGCTGGGTGAAGATGACCCGGGCCTCCTCCCCGTCGTCGACCACGGGGATCAGCACCGCCGCATCGCGCAGCTTCATGCCTTCGAGGTGGGGGATGACGGACGGGTTGAGCAGGCTGTCGCCGTGCTCGCGCCAGCTCTCATCGCCGAGCGTCAGCGTCTGCTCCGTCGCCCGGCGGCGGAATTCCGCGGCGCTGTAGGGCGGAAGGCTCATCGGGACAGCGCATCCAGCTCGGCCGCCGGCATGATCGGGAAGATCGTGCCGGCGGAGCGCACCGCAAACATCCTTTCGCCGTCGATGTCGACGGTCTCGCCAAGCGCGACCAGGTCGTACATCACCGCCCGCGAGACCAGCGCCTCCAGCCGCCCGCGCACGAGGAGATACGGTTTCAATTCGCTGTTCTCACCCGCGATCACGAAGCGCAGCGGATGCTCCGGCCCTGCCTCCACCACGTCGCCGACATTGGTGCGGAAGGTGAGCTTGCGCTCCTCGCCCGCCCCGCTCGCATTCATCTCGACGGCGAGGAACGGCGCATCGGCGACGCGGATGCCGACCTTCTCGACCGGCGTCACCAGATAGGTCTTGCCGTCCTCGTCCTTGCGCAGGACCGTGGAGAAAAGCCGCACCAGCGGCGCGCGGCCGATCGGCGTTCCGAGGTAGAACCACGTGCCGTCGGCGCGGATCTCCATGTCGATGTCGCCGCAGAACGGCGGGTTCCAGCGCTCGACCGGCGGAAGGCCGCGCCCGCCCGTCTCGGCGCTCGCGCGCGAGATCAATGCGGCCAGTCCCGCCGCGTCGCCGCTCTCACGAATTTCGCCCGTTGCCATTGTTCCGTCCCGGTTCAACCCTATCTCCGCGAGAGGCCCCTGTTTGAAGAGGCCCGTTTCAGGAGGAAAGGGTGGATACACCATTTTCTCACGAGATAGTCATTTCGTGGCCGCTTGTCAGCCACGGGTGAGCTAATAAGCTTTCACCATAGGCAGCGAACGCGGCAAGGCCACGATTCGCCGAAAGTTTGGAACCGGCACTGGAGACGACCATGGGCGTTCAGAATTCCCCCGAGGCAGGCCTGGACGAGAAGGCGGTGATCGCGGCCGCGGAACGGGCGCTCTCCGACATCGCCGTCATCCGCAAGGAAGTCGCCAAGGTCATCTTCGGCCAGGAAAGCGTGGTCGAGCAGACGATGCTTGCGGTGCTCTCCGGCGGCCATGCGCTGCTTGTCGGCGTGCCGGGCCTTGCCAAGACCAAGCTCGTCGTGACCCTCGGCACGGTGCTCGGCCTCACCTCCAGCCGCATCCAGTTCACGCCGGACCTCATGCCCTCCGACATCCTCGGCTCGGAGGTGATGGACCAGGACGAGAACGGCAAGCGCTCCTTCCGCTTCGTGCCCGGCCCGATCTTCACCCAGCTCCTGATGGCCGACGAGATCAACCGCGCCTCGCCGCGCACCCAGTCCGCCCTCCTCCAGGCCATGCAGGAGTACCACGTGACCGTCGCGGGCGCGCGCAACGACCTGCCGAAGCCCTTCCACGTGCTCGCCACGCAGAACCCGCTGGAGCAGGAGGGCACCTATCCGCTGCCCGAGGCCCAGCTCGACCGCTTCCTGCTGCAGGTCGACGTCGATTATCCGGAGCTCGCCGCCGAGCGGCAGATCCTCCTGGAGACGACCGGCGTCGACGAGGCGCAGGCCGGTGCCGCCATCTCCGCCGACCGGCTGATGGAGATCCAGACCCTCATCCGCAAGATGCCGGTGAGCGAGAAGGTGCTCGACGCGATCCTCTCGCTTGTGCGCTCCGCCCGCCCCGGCAACGGCATCGCCTCCACCGACAAGCATGTCGCCTGGGGGCCCGGCCCGCGCGCCGGCCAGGCGATGATGCTCTGCGCCCGCGCCCGCGCACTCTACGAAGGCCGCCTCGCGCCCTCCGTCGACGACGTGCTCGCGCTTGCCGAACCGGTGCTGCAGCACCGCATGGCGCTGACCTTCGGCGCCCGCGCCGAGGGCATGTCCGTGCGCGACGTCATCGCGGGCCTCGTCCGGCAGGCGGGCGGCTGAGTGGGATAGAAGCATGGCATCCGTCGGCCAGATCGTCGAGCCAACCCCGACCCGCGAAGTGCTCTCGCGGGCCCAGGCGAGGGCCGCCCTCATTCCCGATTGCATGGTCGAGGCGCAGCGTCTCGCCAATACGGTGATCGCCGGCTGGCACGGGCGCCGCAAGCGCGGCATCGGCGAGAATTTCTGGCAGTTCCGGCCCTATGTCGACGGCGAGAGCCTGTCGCGCATCGACTGGCGGCGCTCGGCCCGCGACGACCATACCTATGTGCGCGACCGCGAATGGGAGGCCGCCCACACCGTCTGGGTCTGGGCCGACCTTTCGCCTTCGATGATGTACAAGTCGACCTTCGGCGCGGTCTCGAAGGAGAGCCGCGCGCTGGTCCTGATGCTGGCGCTTGCCGAAATCCTCGCCCGCTCCGGCGAGCGCATCGGCTGCCCCGGCATCATGGAGCCGATCGCCGCGCGCAATGCCGCCGAGCGGCTGGCGAGCGCCCTCATGCACAACGGCACGACCGGCGGCCTGCCCGACACCCGCATGATCCGCGGCAGCAGCGACATCGTGCTGATCGGCGATTTCCTCGATCCCGTCGAGGACATCATGGAGCGCCTCGCCCCTCTCGCCCGCCGGGGCCTTACCGGCCATGTCGTCGAGGTCGCCGACCCGGCGGAAGAGATGTTCCCCTATGTCGGCCGCACGGAGTTCACCGATCCCGAAAGCGGGCAGAAGCTCACCGCCGGCCGGGCCGAGACGCTGAAGGACGACTATGCCCGCGCCTATGTCGCGCGGCGGAGGACCCTTGCCGACAACCTGCGCCATCTCGGCTGGAGCTTCGTTTCCCACCGCACGGACCGGCTCGCCTCCGAGGCGCTGGTCGCCGTGCACATGTACCTTTCCGGCATGCCGGCGATGAAGACGGAGGGCCGCGGCCGATGAGCGCGTTCGCCTTCGCCTTTCCCGCCGTGCTCACCGCGCTCGTGCTGCTGCCCGTCATCTGGTGGCTCCTGCGCCTCACGCCGCCCAGGCCGCTGACCGAAGTCTTCCCGCCCTTCGCCATCCTCGCCTCGGTCATGAAGCGCGAGGAGACGCCGGCGCAGAGCCCCTGGTGGCTGACGCTGCTGCGCATGCTGATGGCCGCAGCCGTCATCCTCGCCATCGCCGACCCGGTCTTCAACCCGCGCACCAACACGCTGGCAAGCAGCGGCCCGCTCGTCCTCGTCATGGACAACACCTGGGCCTCGGCCACCGACTGGCCGCAGCGGGTGGAGACCGCCTCGGCGCTGATCGACGACGCCGAAAGCCGCGACGTGCCGGTCTCGCTGGTGCTCACCGCCGACCGCCAGCACGACGCCGTGCCGGTCGATGCCGTGACCGCCCGCAACCGCCTCGCCGCCGCCGAGCCGCGGCCGCTGCCGGCCGACCGCGCCGCGGCGGTCGCTTCGCTGCGCACCGCGCTCGACGGCACCGCGCCGGGCACCGTGGCCTTCCTCAGCGACGGCATGGCGGCCGGCGAGACCGACGAGGCGGTCTCCGCCCTACGGGCCCTCTCTCCCGCCGAATTCCGCCTGATCGAAGGCGACGGAGCCTCCGCCGTCGCCGTCACCTCGGCCGCGAACGGCGCCGATGCGCTCTCCCTCACCCTCACGCGCCTCGACGGGCGCACGGCGCGCAGCCTGCCGCTGACGGCCTACGATTCCCGCGGCCGGCCGATCGCGAGCGGCACGGCCGACTTCGCCGCCGGCGAGACGAGCGCGGCCGGCACGATCGCCGCCCCCTTCGAGCTGCGCAACGATTTCTCCCGCATCGCCATCGACGGGCTTGCCAATGCCGGCGGCACCTACCTGCTCGACGACGGCTTCCGCCGCCGCCGCGTCGCCTTCCTCTCCGGCGAGGTCGCGGATGCGAGCCAGCCGCTCCTCTCGCCGCTGCACTACATCAACCGTGCGCTCGCGCCCTATGCCGACCTGATCGAGCCGAGCGTCGCCGACCTCTCCGTCGCCATTCCCGAACTCCTCGAGCAGAACCCCTCCGTGCTGATCATGGCCGACATCGGCCGCCTGCCGGAGGACGTGCAGGGCGAGGTCCAGCGCTGGATCGAGGCGGGCGGCATGCTGATCCGCTTCGCCGGCCCGCGCCTTGCCGCCGCCCCCGCCGACGATCCGCTCGTCCCGGTCATGCTGCGCAAGGGCGAGCGCGCGCTCGGCGGCGCGCTGTCCTGGTCCGAGCCGCAGCCGCTCTCGGCCTATCCGGCAAACAGCCCCTTCTTCGGCATGCGCGCGCCGGAGAACATCCTCATCAAGCGCCAGGTGCTCGCCGAACCGACGCCGGACCTTGCCGAGCGCACCTGGGCGAGCCTTGCCGACGGCACGCCGCTGGTGACGACCGGCCCGCTCGGCTCCGGTCGCCTCGTGCTCTTCCATGTCAGCGCGGAAACCGGCTGGTCCAACCTGCCGCTCTCCGGCGATTTCGTGGAAATGCTCCGCCGCACCGTGCAGCTCTCGCGCGGCGGCGGCGTCTCGACCGGCGACGGCGGGCAGGCCCAGGGCCTGCCGCCCTACCGCCTGATGACCGCCAGCGGCACGCTCGCCGCGGCCACCGGCGAGGCCAAGCCGCTCGCCGCAGGCGACGGCGCTAGGAAGATCGCCAGCTTCGACAACCCGCCCGGCCTCTACGGCACGGAGGACGGCTATGTCGCCCACAACCTCTTCCCGCCGGGCCACGAAATCCGCCCGCTCGCGGTGGCCGAGGGCGCGGCCGTCCTGCGCGAGCCGCTCGCCGGCAGGCAAACATGGTCCTTAAAGCCGCATCTCTTCACGCTCGCCGCCCTCCTCCTTCTTGCCGACTGTGCCATCGTGCTCTTCATGGGCGGCGCCTTCGCCGCAGCCGCCCGCCGCGTGCCGAAGCGCGCGGCGACCGCCGCCGTGCTGCTGGCGCTTGCCGCCGGCTCGCTTGCGGCGCTCCCCGCGCAAAGCCGGGCGGCCGACGAGAAACCCGGCGACGAGACGATCCTGTCGCGGCTCGACACGACTCACCTTGCCTATGTCGTCACCGGCGAGAGCGAAGTGGACCGGATTTCCGAGCGCGGCCTTGCGGGCCTCACGGAATTCCTCACCTACCGCACGACGCTCGAGCCGGGCGAGCCGGTCGGCGTCGACATTTCCAGGGACGAGCTCGCCCTCTACCCGATCATCTACTGGCCGGTGAGCGCTTCGGCCGAAATGCCGTCCAGCGCCGCGATCAGCCGCATCGACGCCTATATGCGCAGCGGCGGCACCGTGCTGTTCGACACGCGCGACCAGTTCGTCTCCCTCGACGGCAGCTCGACGAGCCCGAACACCGAGCGCCTGCAGGCGATCCTCGCCAATCTCGACATCCCGCCGCTGGAGCCCGTGCCTGCCGATCACGTGCTGACAAAGGCCTTCTACCTGCTTGCGAACTTCCCCGGCCGCTATGCCGGAAGCCCGCTCTGGATCGAGGCGGAGCTGGATCGTACGGAGGACCCCTCCCGGCCGGCGCGCGCGGGCGACGGCGTGTCGCCGATCATGATCACCGGCAACGACTTCGCCGGCGCCTGGGCGACCGACGCGAACGGCATGGCGCTCCTGCCGACCGTGCCGCCGGACGAGGTGCAGCGCGACCACGCGTTCCGCGCCGGCGTCAACATCATGATGTACATGCTCACCGGCAACTACAAGGCGGACCAGGTGCACGTGCCCGCCCTCCTCGAACGGCTGGGGCAGTGACATGACCATCCAGTTCTCCCCCTTCCTGCCCTGGTTCGCCATCGCCCTCGTCGGCCTTGCGGGCCTTGCGCTCGCCGCGCTCGGCTTCTGGCGGGGCCTGCGCGGCGCGCTCGTGCGCGCGCTGGCGCTGGCGCTGCTGGTGCTGGCGCTCGCCAACCCGGTCTTCCTGCAGGAGGACCGCGAGGCGCTGTCCACCGTCGTGCCGGTCGTCGTCGACCGCAGCCAGAGCCAAGACAGCGAGCAGCGCACGGCCCAGACCGATGCCGCGCTGGAAGGCCTCAAGGAACGTTTCGCGCGCTATCCGCGCATCGAGCCGCGCATCGTGGAAGCGGGTGACGACGGCACGTCCGACACGCCGTCCACGCGCCTCTTCGACGCCCTCAATGCGGCGATCGCCGACGTGCCGCGCTCGCGCGTCGGCGGCGCGATCCTCGTCACCGACGGCCAGGTGCACGACATTCCGGAGGCCTCCGCCTTTTCCAGCTTCGAGGCGCCGGTCCATGCGCTCGTCACCGGCCGGCCGGACGAGTTCGACCGCCGCATCGAGGTGGTCAGCGCGCCGCGCTTCGGCATCGTCGGCGAGCCGCAGGAACTGACGTTCCGCGTGGTGGACGACGGCGCCGGCCCCGGCGAGGCCGCCCGCGTGACCATCCGCCTCAACGGCAACGAGATCGCCTCCGAGATCGCCCAGCCCGGCACCGAACAGCCGCTCCGCTTCACCGTGCCGCGCGGCGGCAACAACATCCTCGAATTCGAGGTGGCGCCGGTGGCGGCCGAGATCACCACGGCGAACAACCGCGCCGTCCACGTCATCGAAGGCATCCGCGAGAACCTGCGCGTGCTGCTCGTCTCGGGCGAGCCGCACGCCGGCGAACGCGCCTGGCGCAACCTCCTCAAATCCGACACTGCCATCGACCTCGTGCACTTCACGATCCTGCGTCCGCCGGAAAAGCAGGACGGCACGCCGATCAACGAACTGTCGCTCATCGCCTTCCCGACGCGCGAGCTTTTCGTCGACAAGATCAACGAGTTCGACCTCATCATCTTCGACCGCTACCAGCACCGCGGCGTGCTGCCGATCCTCTATTACGACAACATCGCGCAATACGTGGAGAACGGCGGCGCGCTGCTGATCGCGGCAGGCCCCGAGCATGCGGGCAACGATTCCATCGCCAGCACGCCGCTGTCCGTCGTGCTGCCGGCGAACCCGACCGGCGCGATGAACGAGGCGCCCTTCTATCCCCGCCTTTCCGAGCAGGGCCGCAAGCATCCCGTCACCCGCGGCCTCGAAGGCGCCGGCGAGGAGCCGCCGCGCTGGGGCCGCTGGTTCCGTACCGTCGACGTGCAGCGCCCGCAGGGCAATGTCGTGATGGAGGCGAACGACGGCAAGCCGCTGCTCGTGCTCAACCGCGCCGGCAAGGGCCGCGTCGCCATGCTGCTCTCCGACCAGGGCTGGCTCTGGGCGCGCGGCTTCGAGGGCGGCGGCCCGCACGTCTCGCTCTACCGGCGCACCGCGCACTGGCTGATGCAGGAGCCGGCGCTGGAGGAGGAGGCGCTGACCGCGCGCACCTTCGGCCGCACCCTGCAGATCAACCGCCAGACGATCGGCGACGCGCCGGGCGAGGCGACGCTGAAGCTGCCCTCGGGCAGGACGGAGCAGGTGACGCTGAGCGAGGCCGAGCCCGGCCTCTACCGCGCCGAAGTCCAGACCGCCGAGACCGGGCTCTACGAGATCACCAACGACGATCTGAGCGCGCTCGTCCATGTCGGCGCGGTCGATGCGCCGGAGTTCAAGGCGACGATCTCGACGACAGAGACGCTGAAGCCGCTGGCCGACGCCACCAGGGGCACGGTCCGCCGGCTCGTCGACGAGGACGGCGAGGCCGTCTCCCTGCCGCCGCTGCTGCCGGTCTCCGGCCAGGTGCGCACCGCCGACGAGAACCGCCTGTCGCTGCGCATGACGGACGAGACGGTGCTGAAGGGCATCAACTCGCTGCCGCTCTTCGCCGGTTTCGCCGGTGTCGGCCTCCTGTTGCTCGCCTTCTCGGCCATGTGGTATCGCGAAGGACGCTAGACGCCTTTCCGTCTGGCGTTCCCTCACGTGTTCGGCTAATCTTCCCGCGCGGCCGGAGGCGGCCGGCAGACCCGCGCCTTTCCCCAAGGCATGGCGAACGCCTCCAAGAGAACCTTTCTCCACCGTTCATCGTGGGCGAAGGCGTCGGCAACGCGGGCACTGACGGGAACTTCGCCGCAGCGAAAGGAACGGACATGCGCGATTTTCGCGATGCCAAGGCCATGGCGAAAGCCATGCGGGAAACACTTGCCGCCCGCAATATCGAGATCACCCACAGCGAAGCGCTCGAGATCGTCGCCCGCCAGTTCGGCGTCGAGACCTGGAACATCCTGTCCGCCAGGATCGAGGCTAAGCCGCCGGAAGACGGCATTGCCTTCGAGCAGGCGGTACCGATCGTGCGCATCTTCGACGTGGCGAAGGCGCATGAATTCTATCTCGGCTTCCTGGGCTTCTCCGTCGACTGGGAACACCGCTACGGCGAGAACTTCCCGCTCTACACCCAGGTCTCCCGCGGCGGGCTCAGGCTGCACCTCTCCGAGCACGCGGGCGATGCCACGCCCGGCGGCAACATGGTCGTCTACATGAAGGGCATCCGCGCCTTGCAGAAGGAGCTGATCGGCAAGAACTACCGCTACATGAGGCCCGGGCTGGAGGACGAAGGCAGGCGGCTGGAGGTGACGGTGACCGATCCCTTCCAGAACCGCATCCGCTTCATGGAACTGAAGGCCTGAAAGCCCTTTCGCGCAGGCCGCCCCCCATCCGGCTGCCGCCACCTTCTCCCCGTAAGCGGGGCGAAGGGGTATGCCGCCGGTTCCCCCAACCGATGCCCGCTCGCAGGGCACATCCCTTTCCCCGCTTGCGGGGAGAGGGCCAGGGTGAGGGGCAAACCACAGAGAAGCCTTACCGCCCTTCCGCCCCGTCGTCCCGCCAGGCGATGACGCCCTTCAGCCGTTCATGCGTGTCTTCGGCAAAGGGCATGACGAGCACGCGGGCGGGATCCACCGGGCCGGGAAAGGCCAGCGCGTTCCAGGCGACCTTCTCGAAGCCGAGCGGGCCGTAATAGGGCGGGTCGCCGACGAGCACGACGGCTTCGGAGCCCCGGCGCCTGGCTGCGGCGCAGGCGATGCGCAGCAGTTCCCGGCCGATGCCCCGGTTCTTGTGCGAGGGCCGCACGGCGAGCGGGCCGAGGAGGTGCCCCCTCACCCCGCCGGCCATCACCGGCGTCATGCGGACGGAGGCGATCGTCTCGCCGTCGTCGGTGCAGATGAAGGAGAGGGAACGGTCGTGCGGCCCCTGCTCGCGGATGCGGGCGGCCGCGCGAACGTGCCGGCCGGGGCCGAAGGCTTCTTCGTTGATGAGTTCGATGGCCGCGTCGTGGGACGCATCTTCCGTCAGGTAGACGAGATCGTGCTTGAGCATGTTCATGAAACAGGGAACCGGATACGAAGCTTGAATGCGGGCGATCGCGCCGCCGCCGGGGGGCGCAGCGTGAGCATCAGCGTCGTCGTGGGGTTCCCGTATGGAACATGGGCGGATCGTCTTCCTCGCGGGCCCGAGTGCCCGTGTTGGTCTGGGAGGATAGCAGAAATTTTCCTTCTGTCAAAGAGCAAAACGCACTGTTCATCAAAATGCGCCTATCCAGCCTTGCTGCACGCGCTATCTATGGACGCAAGTTGAGGCCGCGCGGCGGCGAAAGGAGACGACCATGGGCATGCTCGTTGACGGCGTCTGGCACGACGTCTGGTACGACACGAAAGCGACGAAGGGCCATTTCAAGCGCTCCGCCTCGCAGTTCCGCAACTGGATCACGCCGGACGGCGCGCCGGGCCCGACGGGCGAAGGCGGCTTTGCCGCCGAGGCGGGCCGCTATCATCTCTACGTCTCCTATGCCTGTCCCTGGGCGCACCGCACGCTGATCTTCCGCAAGCTGAAGAAGCTGGAAGACCTCGTCAGCGTCTCCGTCGTCGATCCCCTGATGCTGTCGAAGGGCTGGGAGTTCAAGGGCGAGAACGGCGGCACGCCCGATCCGCTGTTCGGCGCCTCCGCGCTCTACGAGATCTACCTGAAGGCCGACCCCGCCTATTCCGGCCGCGTCACCGTGCCGGTGCTGTGGGACAAGACGCGGAACCGCATGGTCTCGAACGAATCGGCCGAAATCATCCGCATGTTCAACACCGCCTTTGACCACCTGACGGGCTCGCGCGACGACTATTACCCGGAAGACCTGCGCGCCGAGATCGACGCGCTGAACGGGAAAATCTACGACACCGTCAACAACGGCGTCTACAAGGCCGGCTTTGCGACGACGCAGGAAGCCTATGAGGACAGCGTCGTAAAACTCTTCGAGATGCTGGACGGCCTCGAGGAGCGCCTGGCGGCGAAGCGCTACCTCACCGGCGGCCGCATCACGGAGGCCGACTGGCGGCTTTTCACGACGCTGGTGCGCTTCGATCCGGTCTATGTCGGCCATTTCAAATGCAACCTCCGCCGCATCGCCGACTATCCGAACCTCCACGGCTATCTGCGCGAGCTCTACCAGGTGCCCGGCGTCGCCGGGACGGTGAACATGCGCCACATCAAGGAGCACTATTACCGCAGCCACACGATGATCAACCCGACGGGCATCGTCCCCGTCGGGCCGCGGATCGATCTTTCCGCCCCGCACGGACGGGAACGGTTGAAGGCGGCCTGAAGCTACCAGACGTCCGCGAAGGGCGAGCGGCCGGCAAGCTCCTCGAGCCGCCGCAGGGTGGCGGCGGTGGTCGCGGCCGGCAGGGCATCGAGCGCGAAAAAGCCCGCCTCGACGATCTCCCGGTCCTTCACGCGCGGCGCCGTCTGCCTGACGCCGTCGCAGCGGTAGAAAAGCACGTGGTCGCGCCTGCTGGTCCGGCGGTTGAAGTAAACGTGGAGAAGCCGGGGCGGGGCGCCGATGGCGAGATTGCCCTCCTCCCGCATTTCCTTGGCGAGCGCCTCGAGCGCCGTTTCCCCCCGTTCGATACCGCCGCCCGGCAGGTGCCAGCCCGGCACATAGGAATGGCGCACGAGGAAGATGCGGCCGGCGTCGTCGAAACAGGCCCCGCGCACCCCCATCGTCATGCCGCGGGACAGCGCGAAATAGCCGTGCAGCATGCGCGTCGCGAGCCGCACGAGAGGGCTTCGGGTCGGCGGGGCGTCGGTCGGCTCGGTCTCTTCCATGCCGGCACTTCGCAGGAACCTTTCGGCCAAATCAAGGCTCGACGCCGCAAACGCCCGGGAATATCCACGCCTTGCGTTTCCCTCAACCGGCTTATGCTCTAAGGAAGGGTATGTTCAGACTTGCCCATATATCGGACGTCCACCTCGGGCCGCTGCCCGCCCTCACCTTCCTGGAGTTGTTTTCCAAGCGCATCACCGGTTTCGTCAACTGGCACCGCAACCGCCGCAGGCATCTTTTCACCAACACGCTCGACATCGTGCTGGACGACATCGAACAGCGCGACCCGGACCATCTGGCGATCACCGGCGACCTCGTGAACCTCGCCTCCTCGCTGGAGATCGCCGCGGTGAAGCACTGGCTGCCGGAAGCCGGCACGCCGGAAAACGTCTCGGTCGTTCCGGGCAACCACGACGCCTATGTGCGCGGCGCCTACGAGAAGTCGACGCGCGCCTGGTATCCCTACATGCGCGGCGATGCGGCGCCCGCCGAATGGCAGGAGGGCATGCACGTCTTTCCCTATCTGCGCGTGCGCGGCCAGGTAGCGATCATCGGCTGCTCCACGGCCGTCGCGACGCCGCCCTTCGCCGCTTCCGGCTATTTCGGCAGCCGGCAGGCACGCGAGACGGTGAACATGCTGCGCGCCGCGGGCGAAGCCGGCCTCTTCCGCGTCGTCCTGATCCACCATCCGCCGATCCGCGGCGCGACCTCCTTCCACAAGCGCATGATCGGCATCCGCCGCTTCGCCGCGACGATCTCGACCGGCGGGGCGGAGCTCGTGCTGCACGGCCACACGCACCTCGACACCGTGCACTGGCTGCCCGGCCAGACGAAGCAGGTGCCCGTCGTCGGCATCGCCTCCGCCTCCCAGGGGCCGGGCGGTCACAAGCCGCCGGCCGGCTACAACCTCTTCTCGATTTCCGGCGCGCCGGGGAACTGGACCATCCTGCGCGAACGTTACGCGCTGACGCCGGACGGCCTCGCGCTGGCGCTCGCCGAGACGACCCGTTTCTAAAGCGTGTGCGAATAAATCCCTCCGGCCATCCGTATCATCTTCCTGGAGCGGCTGCCCGGAAATCATCCGGCGGGGCCGCTCCGAGACGGCCGGCGCCCGGCAGACGATCCGATCGAGAGGGAACCCATGACCATGCTCCGCCACACCATGCTGCTTTCATTCTGCGCCGCCGTCTCGCTGACGGCGCTTTCGTCCGCCCGCGCGGCCGATTCCGACACCACCACGCCGCCGGTCGCCACCGAAACGACGACGACCTGCACCGACGGCAAGATCTGGAACGACGAAAAGAAGGAATGCGTCGCGCCGGAAGATCTGAAGCCGGCCGAAAGCACGCCCGAGGAAGGCATGCCGGCCGACGACACGGCAAAGGAAGAAGAGCAGAAGAAGACCGAGCGCGCGATCGACGACAAGCTCTATGAAGCCGCGCGCGAATTCGCCTATGCCGGCCAGCACAAGAACGCGATCCGCGCGCTTCGCGCAGCCTACGACCAGGAGGATCCGCGCATCCTCAACTATCTCGGCTACAACACCCGCAAGCTCGGCGACATGGAGCTCGGCATGAGCTACTACAGGCGGGCGCTGCAGAAGGACGGGAACTACATCCTCGCCCGCTCCTACATGGGCCAGGCGCTGATCGAACAGGGCGACATCGAGGGCGCCCGCGTGCAGCTCGTCGAGATCCGCGACCGCGGCGGCGAGAATACCTGGGCCTACCGCGCGCTGCTGCAATCGCTCGGCGGGGAACGCACCACCTATTGATGACGCGTGGCGGCGCCCGTGCGAAAACGGGACGACGGCGGCCAACACGGGGACAATCGCCGGGGGAACGCGAGAAACTGCGTTCCGGGATGCCGTTCATGCTTGCAGACCCGAGGAAGAATGTTTCATATCAGACGGTCGCTGCCCGGCCGGGGGCGAATAGAGTTTTGATCCCGAACGTTTCCTTGGAAAAGCAATGCGCCCGACGGCAGAAGCGAATGAGTTCCGGCGAGAATTGGTCAATCTGCTGCCGAAGTTGCGCCGTTTTGCCATGACGCTGACGCGCAACGGCAGCGACGCCGACGATCTCGTGCAGGAGGCGTGCGAGAGAGCCATCACGCGAAGCCATCTCTGGAACGGGGAAGGCCGGCTGGAAAGCTGGGTTTATGCCATGACGCGCAATCTCTGGGTTGACGAGATCCGCAAGCGAAAGGTCCGCACAGGGTCCGGGACTGTAGATGTTGCCGAGCAGGACAACCTGCATATCGAGGCATCGGCCGACAAGGCGGTCTATGCCAAACAGTTGCATAAGTTGATCATGACCATGCCGGAAGGTCTTTCGAGCGTCTTCCTCCTGGTGAATGTCGAAGGCCACAGCTACCGGGAGGCGGCGGATATCCTCGGGATACCGATCGGCACCGTGATGAGCCGGCTTTCGGCAGCCCGCATCAGGCTTGCGGCCATGATCTCTGAACAGACGGAAAGGAGGGCCTGATCGTGGAAAGCACACAGGGTCTCCCGCTCGAAGTACGGTTGTCGGCCTATCTCGACGGCCAGCTGCCACAGGCGGAAATGGAAGAAATAAATGCCATCCTCGCCGAGGACGACGAGGCGCGGGAAGTCTACGAGAAGCTGAAGCTCGGCAGCGAGTTCGGCGCCCGCGCCTTCGACAGGATGCTGCAGGAGCCGATCCCGCTCGACCTGGTGCGCAATATCAAGGAAGCCGGCAAGAACGACGACGAGTCGCCGAAGCTCGGCTTCGCCGACATCCCCGTCGCTGCCCTGCCCGCATCCCGCCGCAGCGCGTTCTGGCCGCAGGCGCTTGCCGCCTCGCTCGTCATCTTCCTCGCCGGCGGCGCGGCCGGCTACCTGATTTCCGAACAGAAGCAGACCTCCTTCCGGGTCGCCAACAACCAGTTCGCTCCTGCCCGCACCTGGCTCGACGACATTGCGGACTATCACCGCATCTATTCGCGCCAGACGCGCCATCTCGTGGAAGTGCCCGCCAGCGAGCAGCAGCACATCGTCGAATGGCTGTCGGCCAGCACAGGCGTCAGCTTCGCCCTGCCCGATCTTTCCGCCCAGAAGCTCACCTTCGAGGGCGCGCGCCTGCTGGTCGCCGGCGGCAAGCCGACGGCACAGCTTCTCTACCGCGACGCCGAGAACGAGATCTTCGCCATCTGTTTCCTTCAGAGCGAACCGGTCGACGGCAGCACGGAGCTTGCGGAAAGCATGCGCAACGACATCGGCCTCGTCTCCTGGCAGAAGGGCAACGCCTCCTACGTCGTGGTCGGCCCATCGGCCGACCCGGACCTCGAGCGCATAGCCGAGGCGGTGTCGGAGAGCATCTGAGCGTTACCGCGAGAAGCTGAAACGCAACCACCGCCTCGGGAAAGGCTACGCCTTATCCGCGCCGCGCCGCTTCGATCGCCGCGACGTCGATCTTCTTCATCGTCATCATGGCATCGAACGCGCGCTTCGCCTCGCCGCCGCCCACCTGGAGCGCTTCCAGCAGCACGCGCGGCGTGATCTGCCACGATATGCCCCAGCGGTCCTTGCACCAGCCGCATTCGCTTTCCTGCCCGCCGTTTCCGACGATCGCGTTCCAATACCGGTCTGTCTCCTCCTGGTCCTCCGTCGCGATCTGGAAGGAGAAGGCTTCCGTGTGCTTGAATGCGGGCCCGCCGTTCAGGCCGACGCACGGAATGCCCGCGACCGTGAATTCGACGACCAGCACCTCGCCCTGCTTGCCGGACGGATAGTCGCCCGGCGCGCGGATGACGGCATCGACGGAGCTGTCGGGAAAGGTTTCGGCATAGAAGCGGGCAGCCGCCTCGGCATCCTTGTCGTACCAAACGCAGACGGTGTTCTTTGCCATGGCATGATCCTTTCGAGGGTGGTTTCGTGGTCCTATAGGTAGAAGACGAACCAACCTCCTCCAGTCCGACATGCCCCAAAAGAAAAACCCGGCGGCGCGGCTGCCGGGTTTTCCCGTTTCGGCTTTCGGCCGGTCAGCCGCGCGTCGCCAGCACCCGGTTGGCGGCCGAGACGATCGCCTCCAGCGATGCCGTCACGATGTTCGTGTTGATGCCGACGCCGAAGAGCCTTCCGCCCGGATGCTCGACCTCGACATAGGCGATGGCCGCGGCGTTCGAGCCCTGCTGGAGCGAGTGCTCGGAATAGTCGGCGACCGACATCGGGATGCCGAGGTAGATCGACAGCGCGTTGATGAAGCCGTCGATCGGGCCTGTGCCCTTGCCCTCGATGCGCTTCACCTCGCCGCCGTCGGTGATTTCCGCGGCAACGACGCGGGTGCCCTTCTGGCCGGCATCGGGATAGGTGTGGTGGTCGACGAAGCGAAGGCGCGTGCCCGGCTGCGTGACGTAACGCTCCATGAAGCTCTCATGGATGCGCTTGGACGGCAGTTCCACGCCCTCCTCGTCGGTGATGCGCTGGATCTCCTCGCGGAATTCCACCTGCAGGTTGCGCGGCAGGTTGATGCCGTAGTCCTCTTGCAGGATATAAGCGATGCCGCCCTTGCCGGACTGCGAGTTGATGCGGATGATCGCCTCGTAGGACCGGCCGACGTCCTGCGGGTCGATCGGCAGGTAGGGCACCTCCCAGAGCGGCTTGTTGGCCTGCCGGATCGCCTTCATGCCCTTGTTGATGGCGTCCTGGTGCGAGCCGGAGAAGGCCGTGTAGACCAGCTCGCCGACATAGGGGTGGCGTTCCGGAATGGTCATCTCGTTGGAATATTCGTAGACCGCCTTGATGCGCTCGATGTCGGAGCAGTCGAGCTTGGGGTCGACGCCCTGCGTGTACATGTTGAGCGCCAGCGTCACGACGTCGACATTGCCCGTGCGCTCGCCATTGCCGAACAGCGTGCCCTCGACGCGGTCCGCGCCCGCCATCAGACCGAGTTCCGTGGCGGCGATGCCCGTACCGCGGTCGTTGTGCGGATGCAGCGAGACGATGATGTTCTCGCGGTTGTCGATGTTGCGGCACATCCACTCGATCTGGTCGGCATAGATGTTCGGCGTCGCCATCTCGACGGTGGAGGGCAGGTTGAGGATCAGCTTGTTGTCGGCCGTCGGCTTCACGATCTCCACGACCGCGTTGCAGATCTCCAGCGCCACCTCCAGCTCGGTGCCGGTGAAGCTCTCCGGCGAATATTCGAAGCGGTAGCCGCCCCCGGCCTTCGCCGCCATGTCGGTGATCATCTTGGCCGCGTCGGTGGCGATCTGCTTGATGCCGGCGACATCCTTGCCGAACACCACGCGGCGTTGCAGCTCACTGGTGGAGTTGTAGAAGTGGATGATCGGCCTGCGGGCGCCTTCCAGCGCCTCGAAGGTGCGGGTGATCAGTTCCGGCCGGCACTGCACCAGCACCTGCAGGGAGACGTCGTCCGGCACGTTGCCCTCCTCGACGCACCAGCGAGCGAAGTCGAAGTCGGTCTGCGAGGCGGAGGGGAAGCCGATCTCGATCTCCTTGAAGCCCATGTCGATGAGGAGCTGGAACATGCGGGCCTTGCGGTCATGGCCCATCGGGTTGATCAGCGACTGGTTGCCGTCGCGCAGGTCCACCGAACACCAGATCGGCGCCTTCGTGATCGTCTTGGAGGGCCAGGTCCGGTCCGGAATGTCGATCGTCGGATAGGGCTGGTATTTCACCGCTGCCTGCGGCATGCCCTGCTTGGGCGTGTGGGTCTTCAGAATCATCGCGTCTTCTCTTCGTCGTCCCGGCATTCGCGCAAGCGTCTTAGCGCAAGGATGGGCGCTTGGCGACGGCGAATGCTGGCCGAAGGCGGCCAGAACCGGAATTAATGCATGGGGTGAAACGAGGAGCTGTTGCCGGGCAGGCTTTTCGGCCGCCGGGCGCTCCTCAGCGAACCCGGCAACCGCGCGTAAGGCCGAGAAGGAGAAGCGAGGAGAAGCCGCGCGAACGCTCGCGGACAGCTGCGCTGCCGCGGGAAACCCGTTCGATGATCTGTGCGCCGGTCTTCAACATGAGGTGGCTTATATCGGCGGGCCGGCCGAAGCGCAAGCACCCCCGAAGAAAAAGCCCTCCGCGACGGGAGGGCCAGGCTGCCGACAAAGTCGGCAAACCTCTCCTCCGTCATAGTCGGGCTCGACCCGACCATCCACGCTCCGAACGACGGTGGATCCTCGGGTCAAGCCCGAGGATGACGTAGAAGATTAGGTAAGGGGCGCGGCTTCCCGCGACCTACCGGCGCAGGCGAAAACCTCAGATCTCCGCCTGCGACGTCACGATGCGCGAGACGAGGCCGTAGCCCTTGGCTTCCTCGGCGGAAAGCCAGTAGTCGCGGTCCGTGTCCTTGGCGATCTTCTCGATAGGCTGGCCGGTTGCGTCGGCGAAGATCTTGTTCAGGCGCTCGTTCATCTTGATGATCTCGCGGGCCTGGATCTCGATGTCCGAGGCCATGCCGCGCGTGCCGCCCGACGGTTGGTGCAGCAGGAAGCGGGTGTTCGGCAGGCAAAGGCGGCGCTCCTTGGGCGCCGCGACATAGATCAGCGCCCCGGCGGAGGCGACCCATCCCGTGCCGATCATCCAGACCTTCGGCTTGATGAACTTGATCATGTCATGGACCGAATCGCCCGATTCGACATGGCCGCCCGGCGAATTGACGTAGATGCGGATGTCCTCGTCGCTGGCGGCGGCGAGCGCCACGAGCTGCGAGCACACCTTCTGCGCCAGTTCCTGGTTGATGGGCCCGTAGATGAAGATCGAACGCGACTTGAAAAGGTTCGCCTCCGTGTCCTTGCCCAGGGGCAGTTCCGTCTTCTTTTCGTCCTCGTCGCTCATCCAAAATCTCCGGATTGCTCGTCAATAGTCCTGTCGCTGTCAGATAATGCGACTCACCGGCCAAGACAATGCAACAAAACCGGTGCCGGGCGATAGGGCCCGCCTGCGCCACCGGAAAACACGGTAAATGTGCTGGCTGCCGCACCGCGCCGGCCTGCGCGTCTACGCAATTTGCGTATGGACTCAGGTTCGCGACCGCTCCTAGGATGCCGTTCTCATCGACGGAACACCGCGGCGGCTCCGAGCGCCGGCGGAACAGGGGACATCATGATCAGACGCATCACGCTGGCATTCGCCGCGCTCGCCGCCACGACGGTGCCGGCCTTCGCCCATCTCGCCCCGGAGGAGCACGGCTCTTTCATGGCCGGCTTCTCCCATCCGCTCTTCGGCCTCGACCACATCCTGGTCATGGTCGCCGTCGGCCTGTGGGCGGCGCAGATCGGCGGCAAGGCGCTGTGGGCCGTGCCGGCCGCCTTCGTGGCGACCATGGCGATCGGCTTCGGCCTTGCCGTTTCCGGCGTCGGCCTGCCCTTCGTCGAGCCGGCGATCCTCGCTTCCGTCGTCGCCCTCGGCCTCCTCGTCGCCATGGCGGTGCGGCTCGACACCGCCGCATCGGCCGCTATCGTCGCCGTCTTCGCGCTCTTCCACGGCCATGCCCATGGCGGCGAGCTCGGCGCGGCCGGTGCCTTGCAATTCGGCATCGGCTTCGTCGTCGCGACCGCGCTGCTCCATGCCGCCGGCATCGGCCTCGGCCTCGGCATTGCCCGCCTTTCCGGCGGCACGGTCTTCGCCCGCATCATCGGCGGCCTGACGGCGCTTGCCGGGCTGGCGCTGGCGTTCGGCTGAAAAGACACCGTTCCGGAGCCGCCGTCTTACCTTGCGGTGTCCGCCGAACTCACGCGCACACGCTCGCCATGCGCCTTCTCCGTCTCCGGCTCGACATGGATCGCGATCTGCGCGCCGGGCTGCACCGTGCGGATGGCATCCTCCAGCCGGTCGCAGATCTCGTGCGCCGCGCCGACCGGCATCGCCGCCGGCACGACGAGATGGAAATCGACGAAGGTCGCCGCCCCCGCCCGCCGGGTCTTCAGGTCGTGCACGCCGAGCGAGCCCGCACCGTTCACCGCGATGGCCGTCTTGATCGCCTCCGCCTCCTCCGGCTCCACCGCATGGTCCATCAGGCCGTCGACCGAGTGGGCGATGACCTTCCAGCCCTGATAGAGGATGTTGAGCGCAACGAGCACCGCCAGCAACGGGTCGAGCACCGCATATCCGGTCGCGATCGCGAGGACGAGGCCGACGAGCACGCCCGCCGAGGTGACGACGTCGGAAAGGATATGCTGGCCGTCCGCCGACAGCGCGGGCGAACGATAGCGGCGCCCGGCACGGATGAGCGTGAAGGCCCAGACCGCATTGATGGCTCCGGCGGCGAAATTGATGGCAAGGCCGAGTGCCGGTGCCTCCAGCGGCGCCGGCGCCAGCACGGCCGGAACCGCCTCGATCACGATAAGCAGCGCCGCCACTACGATCAGCACGCCCTCCAGGACGGCCGAAAGGTACTCCGCCTTGTGATGGCCGAAGGGATGCGTCTTGTCGGCCGGCTTCGCCGCATAGGTGACCGCCGCGAAGGCGACGACGGCGGCGACGACGTTGACGCTCGATTCCAGCCCGTCGGACAGAAGCGCCACCGATCCGGTCACCCACCAGGCGACGAGCTTCAGCCCCATCACGAAGAGCGACAGCGGAATGCCCCAGAGCGCGAGCCGCCTGACCTTGCTGCCGTCGGAGTTTTCCATGCCGCTCTCCATGCGCATGCAACCGAGTTGCAAAAAGCCTGTCCCATCAACGCAAAACCGCGCGCACGGGGGCGTGCACGCGGTTTTTCCTCCGGGTCGCTATGGACCATGCCGGAGGTTTTGTCAAAGCTTGCGGACAGGCGCGCCGAAACTACGCGGCCTTCACCTTCGCCTTCTTCGAAAGATGCGCCACCACGTTCTCGATCATGCGCATGCCGGCGTCCTGGCCGAGCGTCATGATCGATTCGGGGTGGAACTGCACGGCTGCGACCGGCTCGCTGGCGTGCTCGATGCCCATGATCGTGCCGTCCTCGCTCTCCGCAGTGATGATGAACTCGCGCGGCAGCGTCGAGGGATCGGCGAAGATCGAATGATAGCGGCCGACCGTCACCTCGCGTCCGAGGCCGGAGAAGACGATGCCGGGCTCCAGCACGCGGATGCGCGAAGGCTTGCCGTGCATCGGGATGGCGAGCTGGCGCAACTCCCCGCCATAGGCTTCCGCGAGGGCCTGGAGCCCCAGGCAGACGCCGAAGATCGGCAGCTGGCGCGCCCGCGCCTTTTTGATCGTCGCCTTGCAGTCGAAGTCCTTCGGCGTGCCGGGACCGGGCGACAGCACCACGAGGTCGGGCTTCATGCGGTCGAACACCTCCTCGGCCACCGGCGTGCGCACGGTCGTCACGTTCGCGCCCGTCTGGCGGAAGTAGTTGGCGAGCGTGTGCACGAAGCTGTCCTCGTGGTCGACGAGCAGGATGTTCACCCCAGCCCCGACGGATGCGACGTCGCGCTGGACCTTGGCGGAATTGCCGGACTTGGCGTCCCGGATGGCTGCGATCATGGCGGAGGCCTTCAGTTCGGTTTCGGCTTCTTCTTCCTCGGGGTTGGAATCGTAGAGCAGCGTCGCGCCGGCCCTGACTTCAGCGATGCCGTCCTTGATGCGGATGGTGCGCAGCGTCAGCCCCGTGTTCATGTCGCCGTTGAAGCCGACCATGCCGATCGCCCCACCATACCATGCACGCGGGCTCTTCTCATGCGCCTCGATGAAGCGCATCGCCCAAAGCTTCGGCGCGCCGGTGACCGTGACGGCCCAGGCATGGGAGAGGAAACCGTCGAAGGCGTCCATGTCGTCGCGAAGCCGCCCCTCGATATGGTCGACCGTGTGGATGAGGCGCGAATACATCTCGATCTGCCGGCGGCCGATGACCTTGACCGAGCCCGGCTCGCAGACGCGGCTCTTGTCGTTGCGGTCGACGTCCGAGCACATGGTGAGCTCGGACTCGTCCTTCTTGGAATTCAAGAGCTTCAGGATCTGCTCGCTGTCGGCGATCGGGTCGTCCCCGCGCTTGATCGTGCCGGAGATCGGGCAGGTCTCGATGCGGCGGCCCGACACGCGAACGAACATTTCCGGCGAGGCGCCGACAAGGTATTCCTGGTTGCCGAGGTTGATGAAGAAGGAATAGGGCGACGGATTGATGGCCTTGAGCCGACGGGAGATTTCCGAAGGCCTGCTCTCGCAGCGCTCGAAGAATTTCTGGCCGGGCACCACCTCGAAGAGGTCGCCCCGCCGGAAGCTCTCCTTCGCCTTGACGACCAGCTCGGCATATTCGCCGGGACGATGGTCGCCGTGCGGCGGGATGACGTCGACCGTCCGGAAGGGCTCGGGCGCGATCGGCTCGCCCTTGCCCTCCGTCGAAAGGCCGTCCCTGGCGAAGTCGTAGCGGTCGATCCAGGCCTTGGCGGCATAGTGGTCGACGACGAGAATCTCGTCCGGCAGGAAGAGCACCATGTCGCGCTGGTCGTCCGGCCGCTTCAGTTTCAGGTCGATGGCGTCGAACTGGAAGGCGAGGTCGTAGCCGAAGGCGCCGTAGAGGCCGAGGCTGGAATCCTCCGCCGAATGGAAGAGGTCGGTGACGGCGCGCAGCACCGTGAACACCGTCGGCATCTTGGAACGCTCCTCCTCGGTGAAGACCCGGTCGGGCATCTTCACGTCGAGGTCGAGGCGGTTTGCCGTGCGGCTGCCCAGCGCCAGTTCCGGCACGCTCGCCAGGCGCTCGGCGATGAAGGAGAGCAGCACCTCGCCGCGCGCATTGAACGCCTCGATCCAGACCGCGCGGCCGAAGGAGGAGATGGCGAGCGGCGGATCGACGACGGCCGTGTCCCAGCGGGTGTAGCGGCCCGGATATTCGTAGTTCGACGAGAAGACCGCGCCGCGCCGCTCGTCGAGCTTGTCGACATAGGCGGAGATCGCATCTCCATAGTCCGCCGCGCGGCGCCGGCGCGTGACGGTGACCCCGCCCTTCGTCTCGTAGGCTTCGCCGCCGTCTTCCAGAATTTTCGTGGCCATTCCCCAACTCCGTTTCGGGCCCGGTCCTTCAAAGGCGGCCCGAAAAACAAAAAAGCCGCCTCGAATTTCCCGGGCGGCTTGTCGTCTCAATCACGCATGACTGGTCAAGGCCGCCTCAGCGAGCCCACCACCAGTTTGCGATGTTGTTCATGTTCGTCATGGCGGGAATTGTTAGCGGGAGAAACGGCGTTGCGCAAGGGCCTCCATCCGGCGCCCAAGGAAAAGGGCGACCGAAGCCGCCCTCTCCACCCGACAAGGGGTCCACCGCATCAGAAACGCTGGGTAAGGGAAATCTTGAACGACCTGCCCGGCTCAGAATAGTACTGGCGGTTGGCTGCTGTGGCGGTGACGCTCCGCACGTTGAGGGCGTCGTAATGTTCCTTATCGAAGAGATTGTATACACCGGCACGAACCGTGAGGCCTTCGACCTGTTCCGGTTCCCACCATGCAGTAAGGTCGACGATGCCGTAGCCCGGTGCCTTGAAGGTGGCATCGGAATTGCTCGATACCGACTTCACACCGATCCATGTCAGGTCCGTACCCCAGGTTTCGGTTGCATAACCCACGCCGAGAACGGCTTTGAGGGGTGCAACAGACCCAAGATAAGTGCCAGTTTCCAGATTCTTGCCCTTCGCATAAGCGAGCGCGCCGTTGACATGGAAACCGGAATCGAAGCGCTTGTGAACCGAGAACTCGACACCTGTAATCCGCACGCGATTGAGGTTCTGGAACTCGGTGATGCCGAAGGGGTAGACGGCCGGATCCTGCACAGAAGCAGAAACGGCCTCGATGAAGTTGCGATAACGATTGTGGAAGGCGCTGATGCGGCCGCCGAAATCGTCATCCCCCATCCTGGCACCGATCTCGAAACCATTGCTGGTTTCGGATTTGAGGTCAGCATTGCCCCTGCGCAGATAGGTGCCGGGACCGCCGAACGTGCTGTAGAGCTCGCCGGCCGTCGGCGCACGGAAGCCCATCGCCCACTGGCCGTAAAGTTCGAGCGTCTCGCTCGGCCGGTAGGCGAGCCTCAGCTTGGGCGAGATCGCCGTATCGCTGAACCCCTCGGGAAGAGCGGGGTTCGAGGCGTTGTTGTCGAAGGCATCGGTCATCTTGGGCGTCCGCTTGACCCAGTCGAAACGTACACCCGGTGTCAGATAGAAGGCGCTCTGTCCGAGGCCGATTTCGTCATCGACGAAGAAGCCGATCTTGCGGCTCTCCGTCTTCGGCTCGTCCGCCTGATTGGTGTGAAGGTTAAGGCAGGGATGGAACGGGAAGTACGGCGGCGCGCAATTGTCTCTGCCGGACGAATATTGCTCGGCAGTCGCGGCGGCTATGTCGAGCCCCATCACGACGCGATGGCTCAGCGCACCGGTTACGAAGGTCTTTTCCGCCGAACCTACGACACCCAACGTTTCCTCTTCGTAGTCGTTCTTGCGGGTGATCTCGCCGAGAGGAATGGAGGTGGACCGAATGCCCTCGTATCCGGTGCTGCGTAGCTGCTTCAGCCAATAGAGCGAAGCCGAAGCGGAGTCGAAGAAGCCGCCGCCATCGTAAGCATAGTCGAGCGAGATGCGGTCGCGGTCGTTGTCTTCGAAGGTGTCATAGTTGCCGGGGCGGTAATTGCCCGTCAGGCTCTGGCTCGTCCTTGCATCCGTATCCCGATCCTTGCGGAAGCGCTCGGCCGTGACGCCGAACAGATGGCCGCTTTCCGCATGGTGGCGGACCTTGAAAAGAAGATTGTGCTGATCGTAATCCGACGGGTTCGGCAGCGTGCGGGTCGCCGTGCCATAGGCCTCGACAGAGCCTTTGTTGTCGCGTTCGCCGCCCGCCTTGTAAGAACCCTGGAACAGAACCGACGTGTTATCGAAGCGCTTCGCGATTGCCGCGGAAGGGCTGTAGCTGTCGTCCGAACTGTCATAAGTGAACCGCGCGACGCCACCCCAATCGCGGCCTTCGCCGATCAGGTCTTCAGGTTCGAGCGTTCGCAGACCGAGTGCGCCGCCGAGCGCGCCCGATCCGGCACGACTGGAATCCGCGCCCCGCATGATGTCGATCGCGGAGAGAGAGGAGAAGTCGAAGGAGTCCACACCACCGCTCGAGCCACGGGTCGTATCGTAGAGGTAGGGGACCGGAATGCCGTCAATCGTGGTCAACACGCGTGGTCCCTCGAGGCCGCGAATGTTCACGGCACCCGTGCTGCGGTTGAAGCCGACACCCGGCTCGAGGCTGCGCCCAAGATCCTCGATACTGGTGATCTGCTTCGATTCGATGTCGGCATCCGATACCGTCGTGGCCAGAGGTGTATCAGCCACGCCGGTACCCACGGCCTTCACCCGCTTGCCCTTGACGATGACCGGCTGAAGCGCGGTGCTTTCGCCGGTTGGGGCAGCGCCATTGGAGGCGTCCTGCGCGAAAGCGGCGGCGGAAAGCGAGAGCGCGGCAAGCGCCGTGCATGCCAGAAGTGCGGAACGGGAACGCCGAGCCTGCATGGTATCCTCTATAGGTCAGCTCGCGTGACATCGCCCGGCGCGCGATAGCGCACCGGCCCTCAGCCAGGCGGAAATATGGCAAAAAGTGGTCGGGTCTGTGGCCCGCTCCATCGCTATGAAACATGATTAATATTGTCAACATAAAAAAGATGACTTTACCAATCAACTATACGGGAACGATCGGCCTGTCACATAAATGCCATTTTACGCCGCGCGAGCGGGCCTTTGCGGATATTGCGCGAAGAAGGCGCGATTGTCCCGGCTCGCCCCGGACGAGGCAGGAGCGGCGAAACAATCTTTCGGGATCGCGAACTTTCGCCATGGCGGGGCGTTTGCTCCCTTTGTAAGCACATGCTAATCGCACCGTCCAATCCCATCCGATCCCAAGGCGACGCCCATGGTTTCCGTCATGCTGGAAGCGTTCCGCGAAATGCAGCTCACGCTCGCGGAGACTATCGAACAGCACGAAACACCCGAGTTCAAAGCTCTGGACAGCCGCATTGCCAGCGTCTTCCAGGCCATCTGCCGGCATGTCCCGCAAAATGCCGAGGAGGCGCGCGCCATGGCGGGCTTCTTCCTCGACATCCTTGAGAACAATGACGCGGGCGACAACGCCTGCATCATCGAGCGGGTCCGCGCGATCATCGACGCCTGCGCGGACCGGCCCGCGCCGCCGATGGAAATCGCGCATGGCGCGGGCATCTAGCCCGCCGTCGGCAACCAAATCGGTCCTCCCGGCGTTTCCCCGCCGATAGCCTCAGCCGGGAGACGGACCCATCGCCACGCTTTACCGCATAGCCCTCCTCGCCGCCGTCTTGGCACTCGCCGGCGCCGCGGAGCTGCCGAAGGACGGCCCCCTGCCCGTATCCCGGCCCGAGCAGCAGCCGGCGGACGAAGCGGAAAAGATGCCTGCCGGGGACGCGAAAGCCGAAGCCGAGCGAAAGGCGAAAGAGGAAGAGGAGAAAGCCAGGGAGCGCCCGAAGGAGAACGCCGAGGAGCAGGCCGCCTGCCGGGCCGCGCTGAAGGAGATCGGTGCCGCCTTCGACGAGGCGCCCGCAATCAACGACGGCAAGGCCTGCGGCATCGACAGGCCCGTCCTGCTCAAGTCCCTGCCGGGCGGCGTGAAGGTCGAGCCCGAGGCCACCCTTCGCTGCGATACGGCGCTCCAGCTCGCGCGCTGGATGGAGGGGTCGGTGAAGCCCTCGCTCGAAGCCGCCATGCCGGGCGAGGCGATCACCGGGCTTTCGCAGGCCTCGGCCTATGTCTGCCGCAACCGCAACGGCGCGGAGGACGGCAAGATCTCCGAGCACGCCTTCGGCAATGCCGTCGACATCGCCGGCTTCACGCTGAAGAGCGGCAAGACGCTCACCGTCCGCCCGGCGGACAAGGACGCCACCCTCGAAGGCGCCTTCCAGCGCGCGATCACGGAAGCCGCCTGCCTCTATTTCACGACGGTGCTCGATCCCGGCAGCGACGCGGCCCACCAGAACCATCTGCATCTCGACGTGAAGGAACGCCGCGGCGGCTACCGCTACTGCTGGTAGCCGCGCGGCGTCAGGCCTTGCCGAGCATTGTTCGCGATCAGGCAGCAGACCCTAGAACAAGCCCTCTATATAACCCTGCTCATTGAGGAAGATCTTCTCCGACGACGGCACCTTCGGCAGGCCCGGCATGGTCATGATCTCGCCGGTGATGACGACGACGAAGCCGGCGCCGGCCGAAAGGCGCACCTCGCGCACCGGCACCGTATGGCCCGAAGGCGCGCCGCGCAGGTTCGGATCGGTCGAGAAGGAATATTGCGTCTTGGCCATGCAGACCGGCAGGTTGCCGTAGCCCTGCTCCTCCCAGACCCGCAACTGGTCGCGCACCGTCTTGTCGGCGATGACCTCGCCGGCATGGTAGATGTCCTTGGCGATCGTCTCGATCTTCTGGAACAGCGGCATCTCGTCCGGATAGAGCGGCGAGAACTGCGAGAGCCCCGATTCGGCGAGGTCGACCACCTTGTGCGCGAGTTCCTCGATGCCGGCCGAGCCCAGCGCCCAGTGCTTGCACAGGATGGCCTCCGCGCCGAGCGTCGCCACGTAGTCCTTCACCGCCTGGATTTCCGCATCCGTATCGGAGATGAAATGGTTGATGGCGACGACCGCCGGCACGCCGAATTTCTTGACGTTCTGCACATGGCGGCCGAGGTTCGCGCACCCCTTCCTCACCGCTTCGATGTTCTCCTTGCCGAGGTCGTCCTTCTTCACCCCGCCGTTCATCTTCATGGCGCGCACGGTGGCGACGATGACGGCGGCATCCGGCTTCAGCCCGGCCTTGCGGCACTTGATGTCGAAGAACTTCTCGGCCCCGAGATCGGCGCCGAAACCGGCCTCCGTCACCACATAGTCGGCAAGCTTCAGCGCCGTCGTGGTGGCGATCACGGAATTGCAGCCATGCGCGATGTTGGCGAACGGCCCGCCATGCACGAAGGCCGGGTTGTTCTCCAGCGTCTGCACGAGATTCGGCTGCATGGCGTCCTTGAGCAGCACCGTCATCGCGCCGTCCGCCTTGATGTCGCGGGCGAAGACCGGCGACTTGTCGCGGCGGTAGCCGATGATGATGTTGCCGAGGCGCTTTTCGAGGTCCTTCAGGTCCGTCGCCAGGCACAGGATCGCCATGACCTCGGATGCGACGGTGATGTCGAAGCCGGCCTCGCGCGGATAGCCGTTGGCCACCCCGCCGAGCGAGCAGACGATATGGCGCAGCGCCCGGTCGTTCATGTCCATCACGCGCCGCCAGGCGATGCGGCGGATGTCGATGTTCTGCTCGTTGCCCCAGTAGATGTGGTTGTCGATGAGTGCCGACAGGAGATTGTGCGCCGAGGTGATGGCGTGGAAATCGCCGGTGAAGTGGAGGTTCATGTCCTCCATCGGCACGACCTGCGCATAGCCGCCGCCGGCCGCCCCGCCCTTCACGCCGAAGCAGGGGCCGAGCGAGGCCTCGCGGATGCAGGTGATCGCCTTCTTGCCGATGCGGTTGAGCCCGTCGCCGAGGCCGACCGTCGTCGTCGTCTTGCCCTCGCCGGCCGGCGTCGGGTTGATCGCGGTGACCAGGATCAGCTTGCCGTTCTTCCTGTCCTTCTGCGCGGCGATGAACTCCGCGCTGATCTTGGCTTTGTCGTGGCCGTAGGGCAGAAGGTGCTCCGGCGGGATGCCGAGCGTGCCGCCGACCTCCAGGATCGGCTTCTTGCTTGCGGCGCGGGCAATTTCGATATCGGACTTCACGTCGGCCATGCGGTGTCGCTCCCTCTCTGCGCTGCCGCGGCCGGGTCTCCTCTCCCGATAGCGGCGCACTCTTCTCTTGGCGCGCCATTTCAGCGTGAAGCCGGGCGCCATGCCACGCCGGAATTTGCCGTCCGATAGATCAGAAACGACACGGGGAGATAAAATTGCGGCGAATGGCGAAGCGAAGGAGGTTTCGCGCCGCTTCGCTATTCGCTGCTCGCCTTCGGCTTCCTACCGCGCCAGCACGTCGCGCATCTCGACGAGGTTCGAGCGCACGCGCAGGATATAGAAGCCCATGGTGGCGAGATGCGTCGGCATGATCCAGCCGTCCTCGCGGCCGTTCGAGATGATCGCCGGCTGGATGTTCAGCGCGGAGCGAAGCTGCTTGATGCTTTCGGTCCAGAGCGGCTCGATGCCGCGCGTCTTGATCACCGCGTCGAAATCCGCGCCGGCCGCCGAAAGGATGCCGTAGTAGCCGTAGAGCTGGCCGTAGGCGAACCAGTACCGGTCGTCCGCGCGCGTATCGAACCAGCCGCCGTTGTGGAACTCGGACCGCTCGCGGATGATGGCGGAGGTGGAGCCGATGTCGTTGGCGATGCGGTCGAGGAACTCGATGAGGTTGTCCGAGCGGCCGTCGAAGATCGCGTCGCACGCTTCGAGCGAGGCGTTGAACTTGCGCAGGTCCGCCATCGCCGTGCGGTAATAGGTCGGCGTCGGCGTCTTTGGCAGCAGCGAATCCGAGCCGAAATACCAGGTCTCCTCGTCGAACTGGATGTTCCCGCGTGCGCGCTGGAGGTCGGCGTTGATGCCGGACGTGCCGCGCACGCGGCCGAGCGAATCGACCAGCTCGACGGCCGTGCGGCGGACCGCCTGGTTGATGCCCCGCTGGAACGACGCCTTGTTGTCGAACCAGGGCGTGCGGTCCCAGTCGAGCCCGAAGAGCCCGAGCTTGTAGAGCAGCATGGAGGAGATCCAGGCGTTCTGGTTGACGTTGTAGTCGATGAGGTCCGCCGTGACGTCGACGATCGCCGAGCGCACGCAGGTCTTCGGCTCCGGCTCGGATGCTTCCCCCGCGGCCGGCGTGGCCGACGCGGCGCCCGTCGAGGCGGAGCCGGCGTCCTGCTTGCGCTGGGCGAGGTTGTAGCTGTTCACGTAGTCCGGGTTGAAGCCGGTCCACACCTGGGTCTGCCAGATGAAATAGGCATAGAGCCCGAGGAGGACGAGCAGGCCGATGCCGATCGGCCCCTTGATGATCCATCCGCGCGCGCGATACCAGTTCGTCGCCGTGATGAACGGCCAGAGGATCCAGGCGATCACGATGCCGATGCCCCGGCCGATGGCCGCGAAGATGCGCTGGAAGAACGCGACGATCGGGTCAAGCATTGGCGTCATCCTCTCTGATGCCGAAGAGTTTCCTGCGATAGGCAGCCTTGTCTTGCAGATAGGTCCGCGTCAACGTCGCCACAACGTACTCGCGGAACTTTTCACCGTATTGCTCGTAGGCCGCGTAGAAGCCCTGCTTGTCGAACACGAAGCGGGAGACGAAATCGTAGGGAACCATCTGAGAAATCAGCCGGTTGACCAGCCATTGGTCCGGATGGTCGGGCGCCGCGCGCACGAGGAGGAAGCGCCGCTCCGGCGGGACGTCGTTGATCTTGATCTCGCCGGTCGCGGCCACCGTGCGGATCGCCTCCTGGAGGAAGGGATAGGTGCCGTCACGGGCGACCAGCGCGGCATTGCGATGCATCCAGGTCTGCAGCCAGATGCGGTCGGCCTTTGCAAGGTCGGCGGTCGGCTCGGCCCGGTTGACGAGGCCGAGGACCGTCATGTCCGCCCGGTGCTGGAAGAGGCCGGACGGCTCGACCCAGGAGGCGCGCGGCAGCTCCAGCCGTTTCGTGGAGGCGAGGAAATCGAAGATGCGCCTGTGGTCGTCGAGCGCGATGTAGCTCACCTGCCACGGCCGCGAGCGCCGAAAGCCCGGCACGGTCGGATCGCAGATCACCGTGGTCGTCCTGTCGTCGAGGAAGACGTAGACGCCGCCGAAATGGTTCGCCCAGTAGGCCTCATGGCGGAAGACGAGCTGGTCGGGCACCAGCGCGTTCTGGCGGATGTCGCCGGTCTGCCTGGCAAGCTCCACCATGCGGTTCAGCATGGCGTCGTCCGCCCAGGCGTTCGGCACCGTCTTCAGCCGGTCGACCAGGCTGCGCAGTTCGCCTGCCTTGCCGAGCATGTCCTCCGCCGAGAGCACCTTGAAGCGCACCTCGTTGATCGACAGGAGGTCGTCAATGTCGTTCACGACCGAGACCGAGTCCTCGATCTCGCCATAGAGCGCGTCGCGGATGGTGATCGCGTTGATCGCCCGCGCATTGGCGGAAAAGAACTCGTGCATCAGCGCGGCGGTGTTGGAGAAACTGGTGTGCACCACCGGCAGGTTCACCTGCTCCGGCGTCATGATGATGAAGCGCCGGTTGACGCGGTTCGGATCGAGGTAGTCCCGGTCGCCGAGCTCGTCCGCGATCTCCGGCGAAAAGCCCGTCATGTCGATGCGGAAGCTCGAAAGCCCGGTGCGCCGGATCCCGAACCCGTCGAGCGCCTTGTTGTAGCGCTCGACCAGGTGCGGCTCGTCGATCGGCAGCAGCCGGCCGTAGATCAGTTCGGCTTCGAGGAGGCGTTTCATGCGTCTTGGATCATTCGCTTGCGGGCCGCTTCATGTCCTCGCCCCAGAACAGGTCGTCGAGGTCGATGCCAAGGGCTTTGGCGATGCTTTTAAGCACCGAAATGCTTCCTTCCTTCTTGCCTGTCTCAATCTCCGACAGATAGGCCGTGCTGATGCCCGCCTGGGCTGCCAGATCCTTGGCGGAGAGATTGCGAAACTCGCGCCATACACGCAATGGACTTTCGCCATCCATCATCCGGTAAACGAACTCGGCCGGGATCATTTCATCCTCACCCGCCGCAATCCTTGCCTTGGCACGGTCATAGGCAGCTACATCGGCAAGCATTTCCGCCGCCTCGACGAGGGTGTCATATTCGGCCCGCGAGAGCACAACCATTTCATCGCCGCTCGGCGACTTGAACTGTGTCACGTGTCCCATTTCAGCTCCTCACTCATAGATGCTGCCGCGGCTACCGATTTCTTCGATGGACACGACTTGATCGTCTTCATCGAAGATCACGCGCCAATCACCAACTCTCAATCTGAAACCAGGCCGTCCTTGAAGTTTTTTGACTTGGTTCACGAGAGATGCTGGATCTGCCGCATATTGGTCGACCTTGCTACGAATGCGCGCGGCTTCATTTCGTGGCATCCTTAACAGCATGCGGGAAGCAGTTTTGCTGTAAGCGACAGTCTTCATGTCGAAATTATAGCGGATAGCGAATTTTCTGCAATCCTACCACCGTCCCTCCGCCTTCATCGCCTCGATCTCGCGGACCGCCTTCTCGCGCTGGCGCTCGCGGCGGATGATGTCGGAGACGGCGGCATCGTCGGATTTGTCAGTGTAGCGGAATTCCGAATCGGCGTAGCGGTTGATCTCCTGGAGGATCATCTCCATGGTGATCGGCCCGCGCAGTTCCTCGATCATCGCCTTCTTCTCGTCGTAGCCCTTGTGCATGAAGGCTTCGGGCGTCGCGAACCAGTCGTCCGGCAGGTCCACGTCCATGGCGCGCATCTTGATCGCGTCGGTGATGTTCTTGATGGCGCGGCCGGTGAAGCGCGGTTCGGCGACCTTGATGGCGTGGAGATAGCTGCCGATATCCTCCAGCGTGCGGATCGCGCCGTGCTCCTTCTCGTGCCGCTCCCAGACGGCCAGCAGTCCGTCCTCCTGCGGCCGTGCATGCTGCTCGTAGGAGGTCGAGACGGCGCGCTTGATCTCCTGCCCGTCGAAGAGCTTGTGGTCGCCGAGCGGGATCGAATGGTTCCTGCCGACCAGCATGGCGAAGATGTCGATATAGTCGTCCTGCGTCTGCGGCCCGTCGACCAGCCAGCGGGCGCCGGCGCGCTGGCGCAGCGCGTCGTCGACGTTTTCCGGATAGTTGGAGAACATGCCGAAGGTGCAGTTGCCGCGCACGACGGTGGAGGCGCCGGCGAAGCTCTCCATCAGCACCGCCGTCACCTCGTGCTGGCCGGCAGAGGCCCGGTCGTCCGAGCGCTTGGCCGCGACCTGGTCGACGTCGTCGATGGTGCCGAAGCCGATCGCCTTCGGGTTCATCACGTTGTTGACGAAGTCCTTGCAGTTCTGGCCGGACTTGCCCTGGTAGGAGGAGATTTGGTCGACGCCGAAATTCTCGTAGTGGAAGGCGTAGCCGGCGACCTGGCAATAGTCGTTGACGAGGCCGGCGAGCATCTGGATGAGGATCGTCTTGCCGGTGCCCGGCATGCCGTCGCCGATGAAGGTGAAGAGGAAGCCGCCGAGCTCGACGAAGGGGTTCAGCTGCCGCTCGAAATCGTAGGCGACGAGCATCTTGGCGAGCTTCATCGCCTGGTACTTGGCGATGTGGTTGCCGATGATCTCGTTCGGCTTCTTGAAGGTCATGACGAGCGGCTTGCGCTTCTGGCTGGGCGCGACGTCGAAGCCGTTCAGCGTGAAATCGTCCCCATCGATGCGGATATGCGCGTTCTCGAAGCCGGCAAGCCCGGTGAAGCGCGCGCGGCGGGAAATCAGCCCCTCGATGGCGACGCGCGAGAAGGCCCGCGCCCGGCTGACGAGCGCCGCGTCGTCCGGCGCGCCGGCGATGGTGCGCTCCAGGCCGGCGACCATGCTTTTCAGAGCATCCTGCGGCGTGTCGAAGAGATAGTCGGGCTCCCCGCCGTCCTCCACCGGCTCGCCCTCGCCCGGCAGCGTCGCGCCGAGATAGGCGGCGAAGGTGAAGGCGGCGATATAGGCGGAAGCTGCGAGCAGCGCCTTGAACCGGTTGGCCTCGTCGCCCGAAAGCGGCGAAGCGAGGTTGCGCGATTGCAGGCCTTCGAGATCGGTCTGGCGGGAAAAGGCGTCCGTCACCGCCAGCGCCACCTGCAATCCGCGCCGGGAACGGTAGAGCACGGCATGCTGCTGCGGCGAAAGCAGCGGATCGGCCGCGCGCACGGACTGGATGGTCTTGGCCAGTTCCACCTCGCGCGTGCGCCTCGCCCCTGCGGTCGAGACGGTCGAGACGAAGCGCCGGCCGGTGCCGGCAAGCGCCGTGCCGCTCTTGCCGTCCTCGCTCTCGAGGATGACGAGCTTGGAAACGAGGCTCTGCGCCGCCGCCTGGTGCTTGGCGATGTCGTCCTCGTGGATCGTCGTCAGTCCGGCGTTGAGGCTCATCGGCGGAGTCCTTTTGATGTTCGGCGGGTCGAGACGCCGAGGGATTTTCATGCTCCGTCAGGAGCGGTTTGGAGCCGATATCCAAGGATATCGGCAAGAAGCGCGACGCGGCGGAGCGCGAAAAGAGCCGGCGGGTCGGCCCGCCGAAGCGTCAAAAGAACTCCTAGCCCTCGCTGATCACCTGGTTTCCGGAAATCACATGCACCTTGTAGGCGCCGAAGATGCCCTCGGTCTCGCCCGCGGCGTAGAGCGCCTGGTAGGCGTCGTGCGGCACCAGCGCATGCTTCTCGTAAGCGCTGACGCCCATGCGGGCGGCCTCCAGATCGTCGGTCTCGATATGGAATTCCTCCTGCGCCGGCGTGGAGCTCCAGAAACCCTTCTGCGCCGGACGCTCGGCCTTGGAGAAGACCTCCTGCACCGTCCAGGTGAGCAGCCAGGCGTTTTCCGGCTTGCGCACCTTGGAGAGGATCTCGTTGACCCGCTCGTTGTTCTCGGTGATGCCCGCCGAATAGAACGGGCCGAGCACGATGCGGCGAAGCTGCTTGGGATGCAGCGTCGGGAAATCCTTGTCGAGATTGGTGGCGATCGTCGCCGGCGTCAGCGAATAGGCGCTGTTCTTCAGGGCGAAATCGTCGAAGCGGCTGGCAAGCTCGGGGTTGAGCAGGCCGCCGACCGGCAGCGGGATATCCACCTCCGGATTGAGCTTGCCGTCCTTCGTCACCAGCATCCTGACGACGTTCTCCGTCGAATCCTCGATGGTCGCCATATAGACCATCGGCAGCGTCGCCGTGCCGTCGAAAGCGCCCCAGCAGACGACGTAATAGGGCCGCATGGTCTTCGGATTGACCGCGACGCGGATCGTCTCGGGCAGCACGAAGGGCGAGAAGATGTCGCCCTTGCCGATCTGCTCCAGGTAGAGCCGCTCGGCCATGCGCGCCTGCAGGTCGGACGGGAACGCCTTGTGGCGCAGGATGAAGTCGGCCATCTCCGAACGCAGCTGGTCGGCATTCGGCATGGCCGAAAGGCGCTTTTCCGCGCTCTGCCGGTCGTTCTCCAGCTCCAGCACGTTCTGGAACACCGGAAAGCCGCTCTCGGCGCGCGAGACGCGGAACTGCTTCACGAAGCCGATGCGGTTCTCCCAGCAGGCGAAGGAGGCCTTCAGCCGCGCGAGATAGGGCATGACGATCTCGCCCACCACGGAATTGCGGTAGAGCGGGGAGTTGCGGTCGCCGAGGAAGATTTCGAGGCCGCCGAGCGCGGAGCGGATGGTGGAGAAATATTGCGCGACGGCGCTGTCGGCGGGGGTGCTCATCGGGTGCCGGCCCCGATGAACGCGAATCCCCCGACGCGCCCATCCGACTTCATCCGGAAGGTTGGAGAATTGGGCCGAGCGGCAGAGATAGCCGCCCTTCTCCCCCCTTGCGGGGGAGATGTCACCGTAGGTGACAGAGGGGGGTGGCCTGGCACCCGCATCGTTTCCGGTCCGGCCGAGGCATTCGCTGCGCCACCCCCCTCTGTCGGCACTGCCGACATCTCCCCCGCAAGGGGGGAGAAGGGAGAATGCCGCGGCGTCGGCAATTCCACCATCCAGACCATCACTGTTTCACGTAGTTCGCCGCGTTGTGCTTGTCCATCACCGCCTGGAAGCGCCGGGCGAAGGCGTCGTCGGCGAGCTTCTTGCGGCGCTGGATGTCCTGCGTGGCCAGCATGTTCTTCTCGTGCATCTCGAGAAGGTCGCCGATGTGCCGCTGGGCCGCCGAGCCGATGCCGGCCATGGTCTCTTCGGCCGCGGTGTCGACCTGCGAGCCGAGCGTGTTGATCTTGTGCGCCACGTCCTGCTGGGCGGCCGTCTTCAGCGAGTCCTCCAGCGCCTTGTAGAGCACGATGCGCTGCTCGGTATCGATGGTCAGCTTGTTGATCAGCGTGTTCTGCGCGGCGATCTGGTTGTTGAGCGAATCGACGAAGGTCTGGAACATGGAGGTGTAGCGCTCCAGCGTCTGGCTCTCGGCCAGAAGCTCCTGCTCCTTCGCCTGCTGCTGGTTGTACTCGGTCGCCAGCGCCGAGCGCTCGCCTTCGAGGTCCGTGCGGGTCTTCTGGTCGGTCGAGGCGGCGATGCGGTTCTCGAGGTCCATCAGCAGCGGGTTCAGCTCCTCGATGCGCTTCTGCGTGGCCTCGAGGTTCGCCATCGTGCCCTTGCGCCGCTCGATCACCTGCACGAGGCTCGCCTCGGAGGTCTTGTAGCGCTGGTCGAGGATCGACTTCTGCTCCTTGAGGATGCCGACGATCGTGTCGGACTTGGCGAGCAGTTCCTGGAGGTTGCCGGCGAGCGACATGTTGCGCACGCGGTCGGTGCGCATGCGCTGCATCTTCTGCTTGGAGAAGATGCCGATGAATTTTTCATAGCCCGTGTAGCTCTTCATGCTCTCAAATTCGGAGCCGAAGACGTTCGTAGCGTCCTCCAGGCCGATGATGAGGTCGGCGATGTTGCCCTCCATCACCTTCTGCTGGGCGATGACGTCCTGGATGCGGGCATTCTCGATGTCGAAATTGACGTCGCCGAGCTTGGTGTCCGCCTTGGCGAACTGTTCCAGCACGATGCCGGACTGCTCCAGCTTGCCGCGCATCTGGTTGACGACACTGCGGGTCTTTTCAATCTCCGCATCGAAGTTCTGAAGTGTGGCCATATGGCTTTTCCCCTTGCGCTCTCCACGGCAGACGTCTGCGCCGCCCGATTTATTCCGTCGCGGCAACACTATACGATTTCAGACAGATAGGAACCTGCCCCGCACAAGATGTGGGACGCCGGCAAAGGCCTGCAAGGCCGACGGGGAAATTTCGGCAAGCGGCTAATATCCCGCGGGCGCCTTCAGATAGGCGATGAGGTCGGCGATGTCCTCGATCTTCTTCAGCCCCGCAAAGGTCATGCGGGTGCCCGGCACCATGGCCTTCGGCGCCATCAGGTATTCGGCGATCAGCGCCTCGTTCCACACCTTGCCGCCATCGGCGAAGGCCGTCATGGCTGCGGAATAGCCGTAGTCGTCGACGGAGGCCACAGGGCGGCCGACAACGCCGCCGAGCGTGGGGCCGACACGGTTGACCGGTTCCAACGAATGGCACGGCGCGCATTTTTTGAAGACCGCCTTGCCCGCGGCGACATCTCCCTCCTCCGCCGGAGCGGGGACGGCAAGACAGAGGAAGGCGGCAGCCAATACGATAAGCTGTTTCATGATCCGTCCCTTGCCGTCCTTCCGCCTTCAGTCGGCGTTCATGATGTCTTCCCAGTGGCGGCGGCAATAGGAGACGTACTTGTCGTTGCCGCCGATTTCCACCTGCGCGCCCTCCTTCACCACCTTGCCGTCCGCGCCGAGGCGGACGACCATCGTCGCCTTGCGGCCGCAATGGCAGATGGTGCGCACCTCGCGCAGTTCGTCGGCGATCGCCAGCAACGCCTTGGATCCCGCGAAGAGCTTGCCATGGAAATCCGTGCGCAGGCCGTAGGCCATGACCGGAATGTGCAGCCGGTCGGCGACGCGCGCAAGCTGCCAGACCTGCTCTTCGGAGAGGAACTGCGCCTCGTCCACGAAGACGCAGGCGATCTCGCCCTCCCCGTCGCCGTTCAGTTCCTCGATATGCCGGTAGAGGTCGTCCGAATGGTCGAAGGCGATGGCCTCCGAGGTCAGCCCGATGCGGGAGGAGATGCGGCCCTTGCCGGCCCGGTCGTCGAAGGAGGCGATGAGGATCGCCGTGCGCATGCCGCGTTCGCGGTAGTTGTAGGACGCCTGCAGGAGCAGCGTCGACTTGCCCGCGTTCATCGTCGCGTAACTGAAATAGAGCTTGGCCATGATTTTCTCCGTCCCAGCCTCATGACCCGGCAGAGGGCGCTTTTCCAGTCGAAAACGCCTGAAAACCACAGAAAACAGCGCGGCCCATCCGTTGCGACATCCATGTGCAAAATTGCGAACAGACGCGAAATTAATTGGACGTTTCAGGGGCTTCCGGTTACGCCAAGGCGCTTGAAAGCACACCGTTTTGATGATTGGCTAAACCACCAATCATAAGGGGAGCAATAAAATGAAGACTGCATCGCCATTCAAGACCTTTCTTGTCGCAGCCGCGTCCGTCCTCGCGCTCGGCGTCGCCAACGTCGCGGCCGCCGAAGCGGAAAGCTGTGGCAAGGTCCGCTTCTCCGATGTCGGCTGGACGGACATCACGGCCACCACCGCGACGGCCACCACCATCCTGAAGAGCCTCGGCTACGAGACGGAAGTCACCGTCCTTTCCGTTCCGGTCACCTATACCTCGCTCAAGAACAAGGACATCGACGTCTTCCTCGGCAACTGGATGCCGACCATGGAAGCCGACATCAAGCCCTTCCGCGAGGACGGCTCGGTCGAGACCGTGCGCGAGAACCTCGAAGGCGCGAAGTACACGCTGGCGACCAACGCCAAGGGCGCCGAGCTCGGCGTCAAGGACTTCAAGGACATCGCCACCCACAAGGACGCGCTGGATTCGAAGATCTACGGCATCGAGCCGGGCAATGACGGCAACCGCCTGATCATCGACATGGTCTCCGGCGACAAGTTCGGCCTCTCGGGCTTCGAGGTCGTCGAATCCTCCGAGCAGGGCATGCTGGCGGAAGTCGCCCGCGCCGAGCAGGAAGGCACGCCGATCGTCTTCCTCGGCTGGGAGCCGCACCCGATGAACGCCAACTTCAAGCTGACCTACCTTACCGGCGGGGACGACGTGTTCGGCCCGAACTTCGGCGGCGCGACGGTCTATACCAACGTGCGTCAGGGCTACACGAGCGAATGCCCGAACGTCGGCAAGTTCCTGGCGAACCTCAAGTTCACGCTGGAGATGGAAAACCAGATCATGGGCAAGATCCTGAACGACGGCCAGGATGCGGAAGCGGCCGCGACCGAATGGATCAAGGCCAACCCGGCCGCCATCGAGCCGTGGCTCGCCGGCGTCACGACCAAGGACGGCAGCGGCGAGGCCCTGCCGGCGGTAAAAACGGCGCTCGGTCTCTAACGGGCAAGAATAGGGCGGGAAGGAAACTTTCCCGCCCTTCTTCCCTCCGGATAGTTGCGCATCGTCAACCTCCAGACAGGGGCTTACTGCCGTGGATTGGCTCACCGTCTCCAAAATTCCGATCGGTCCGGTCGCCAGGGAAGCCGTCAACTGGCTGACGACCAATGGCAAGGGACTGTTCGATTTCCTGAAGGTCTTCCTGCAGGCCGGCATCGACGCCGTGCTCTTCCTGCTGCAAGGCCCGTTCATCGCCAGCGCCGGCGGCAAGTTCGCCTATGCGCTGTTCCTCATCGCGCTGGTGACGGGCCTCAGCTGGTACTTCCGCCGTTCGATCGGCGTCGCCGCCTTCACCTTCCTCGGCCTGCTGCTCATCGTCAACCAGGGTTACTGGAAGGAGACGACGGAGACGCTCGCCCTCGTGCTCGCCGCCACCGGCGTCAGCATGGTCGTCGGCGTGCCGCTCGGCATCGCCGCCGCGCGCCGGCCGTGGTTCTACTCGATCCTCCGGCCGATCCTCGACCTCATGCAGACGATCCCGACCTTCGTCTACCTCATCCCGGCACTCATCCTCTTCGGCCTCGGCATGGTGCCGGGCCTGATCGCGACGGTGATCTTCGCCATCCCCGCGCCGATCCGCCTCACCCGCCTCGGCATCATCTCGACCCCGCCCTCGCTGGTGGAAGCGGCGCAAGCCTTCGGCGCGACGCCCGGCCAGGTGCTGCGCAAGGTGGAGCTGCCCTATGCGACGCCGCAGATCATGGCGGGCCTCACCCAGACCATCATGCTCTCGCTGTCGATGGTGGTCATCGCCGCGCTCGTCGGCGCCAAGGGCCTCGGCGTGCCGGTGGTGCGCGCGCTCAACACCGTGAACATCTCCATGGGCTTCGAGGCCGGGCTCTGCATCGTCATCCTCGCGATCATCCTCGACCGTCTCTTCCGCGCCGCCGACGAAGGAGACGCAAAATGACCGACGCCGTCGTCTTCAGGAACGTCTCCATCATCTTCGGCGACAATCCGCACAAAGCGCTCTCGATGGTCGATGCGGGCAAGAGCCGCGACGAGATCGGCGCGCAAACCGGCCTCGTGCTCGGCGTCGCGGACGCGACCCTGTCGATCAACGAGGGCGAGATCCTCGTGCTGATGGGCCTTTCGGGCTCGGGCAAATCCACGCTGCTGCGCGCCGTCAACGGGCTTGCGCCCGTCGTGCGCGGCGAGGTCGAGGTGAAGGCGGGCAGCGACAGCGTCAACCCCTACAAGGCGACGCCAAAGGCCCTGCGCGACTTCCGCATGCACACCGTCTCGATGGTGTTCCAGCAGTTCGCGCTGCTGCCGTGGCGCACCGTCGCCGACAATGTCGGCTTCGGCCTCGAGCTTGCCGGGGTGCCGGAAGCCGAGCGCAAGGCGCGCGTCGCCGAACAGCTCGAGCTCGTCAACCTCGCCAAGTGGGCCGGCCGCAAGGTGAACGAGCTGTCGGGCGGCATGCAGCAGCGCGTCGGCCTCGCCCGCGCCTTCGCCACCGGTGCGCCGATCCTCCTGATGGACGAGCCGTTCTCCGCGCTCGACCCGCTGATCCGCACGCGTTTGCAGGACGAGCTCCTGGAATTCCAGCGCCGGCTGAAGAAGACCATCATCTTCGTCAGCCACGACCTCGACGAGGCCTTCCGCATCGGCAACCGCATCGCCATCATGGAAGGCGGGCGCATCATCCAGTGCGGAACGCCCCAGGAGATCGTGAAGAACCCGGCCAACCAGTATGTCGCCGACTTCGTGCAGAACATGAACCCCATCAACATGCTGACGGCCGAGGACGTCATGCAGCAGGGCGCGGCGGGCGGCAACGGCGTCACGGCGACCGCAAGGCCCGAAACCCCGCTCGTCGACATCCTCGACGCCATGGCGCGCACGCCCGGCAATGTCGGCGTCGTCGACAACGGCACGGTGGTCGGCACCATCAATGCGCAGGACATCGTCAACGGATTGACGCGGCATCGACGCCGCGGCTGACAGACGGCGCCGATCGGATTAGATAGGGCGGCGCTTCCCGCAGGCGCCGCCTTTTGACATCAGGGAGCCGACGATCATGACAGACAAGGACAAACCGAACGTCCTGCGCGAAACGGACGACGAGGCCCGGCGCCTTGCCCGCACCCTGCTGCGCGCGGCGCGAAGCTGCGCGCTCGCCGTCCTGGAGCCGGAAACGGGCTTTCCCCTCGCAAGCCGCACGCTGACCGGCACGGACACGGACGGCACGCCCGTCATCCTCGTCTCTTCCCTCTCCTTCCACACCCAGGCGCTACGGGCCGATCCGCGCGCCTCGCTGCTCGCGGGCGAGCCCGGCAAGGGAGACCCCCTCGCCCATCCCCGCCTCACGGTCGTCTGCAAGGCGCAGGAGGTGCCGCGCGAGGGCGCTGCGCGCGCGGCGCTTCGCGAACGCTTCGTGCGCCGCCATCCGAAGGCGAAGCTCTACGTCGATTTCCCCGATTTCACCTTCTTCCGCCTCGTGCCCGAGCGCGCCAATCTCAACGGCGGCTTCGGCAAGGCCTTCCTGCTGACGGCCGACGACCTTTTGATTCGCTCCCCCGCCCGCGCCGCCCTTGCCGAAATGGAAGCGGGCGCCGTCGAGCACATGAACAGCGACCATGCGGAAGCCGCCGGCATCTACGCGCGCCACTATTGCGGCGCCAAGGACGGCGGATGGACCGTCGTCGGCCTCGATGCGGCCGGCGTCGACCTTGCGAGCGGCGACAGATTGAAGCGCCTCGAATTTCCGCGCGAACTCGAAAATGCCGGGGAACTCAGAAGCGAGCTTGCGCGTTTGCTTCGCCAGGCAAGGACGGCTGGCTGAACAACCGGCGTTTCCACAACCGTCCGCTAAACGCCTGCCGCGACGGCGGCGGACACCTAGCGCTATGCGTGCAACCTACCCCCATTTCTTGCTCTTGATGGGGGAGGTTTTGTTTATATGCTAACAAGCGGATTGATTGAAAATCACATGATTTGAAGCGGAAACGCCCAAAGGAGTTTCAGATGGACAAGATTTCAGACGCAGAACACGCGCAGGCCGAGGTTGCATCCGATTTCCTTTCCGCCATGGCCAATCCCAAGCGCCTGCTCATCCTGAAGGTGCTGGTGGGCGGCGAGATCGCCGTCGGCGCCCTCGCCAATCAGGTCGGCCTCAGCCAGTCGGCGCTCTCGCAGCATCTGTCGAAACTGCGCGCGCAGAACCTCGTGACCACCCGCCGCGACGCCCAGACGATCTACTATTCCAGCAAGTCCGAAGCCGTCCTGACCATTCTCGACGCGCTCGACCGCATCTACAAGGCCGCGGGCAGCAATGCCTCGGAAAAGAAGCTCCGCATCGCCTGACGCCTCCCATATCCTCCGATCGGCAACGCCCCGGCACGCTTCCGGGGCGTTTTGCATCGCATGATCCACCCGACGCGCCTTGACGGCCGGGGGCGCCTTGATAATTTGACCGTCGGGTAAATTTCCGCCCCTTCCGCATTGCAAGCCGGGATGGCCTCCGCATTCAAAGGCCCTGGAGAGACCGCATGTCCAACCGCCTCAACACCCCCAACGATCTGCGTGCCTTCTGGATGCCGTTCACGGCGAACCGGCAGTTCAAGAAGGAGCCGCGCCTCTTCGTCGGCGCCAAGGACATGTACTACACCACCCACGACGGCCGGCAGGTGCTCGACGGCACCGCAGGCCTGTGGTGCGTCAATGCCGGCCACTGCCGCCCGAAGATCACCGAGGCGATTCGCGAGCAGGCGGGCGAGCTCGACTATGCGCCCGCCTTCCAGCTCGGCCATCCCAAGGCCTTCGAGCTCGCCAACCGGCTGGTGGACATCGCGCCGGAGGGCATGAACCACGTGCTCTACACGAATTCCGGCTCCGAATCGGTCGAGACCGCGCTGAAGGTGGCGCTCGCCTATCACCGCGCGAGGGGCGACGGTTCGCGCTTCCGCCTGATCGGCCGCGAGCGCGGCTACCACGGCGTCAATTTCGGCGGCATCTCCGTCGGCGGCATCGTCGCGAACCGCAAGATGTTCGGCACGCTCCTGACCGGCGTCGACCACATGCCGCACACGCATTTCCCGGACAGGAACGCCTTCTCCCGCGGCGAGCCGGAGCACGGCGGCGACATCGCCGGCGAGCTCCAGCGCATCGTCACCCTGCACGACGCCTCGACCATCGCCGCCGTCATCGTCGAGCCGGTCGCCGGCTCCACCGGCGTGCTCATCCCGCCGAAGGGCTATCTGCAGAAGCTGCGCGAAATCTGCACGCAGCACGGCATCCTCCTGATCTTCGACGAGGTCATCACCGGCTTCGGCCGCCTCGGCGCGCCCTTCGCCGCGCAGTATTTCGACGTCAAGCCGGACATCATCACCACCGCCAAGGGCCTCACCAACGGCGTGATCCCGATGGGCGCCGTCTTCGTGACCTCGGAGATCCACGACGCCTTCATGAACGGCCCGGAGCACCTGATCGAGTTCTTCCACGGCTATACCTATTCCGGCAACCCGATCGCCTGCGCTGCCGCGCTCGGCACGCTCGACACCTATAGGGAAGAGGGCCTGCTGACCCGCGCGGGCGAACTCGCCTCCTACTGGGAAGACGCGCTGCATTCGCTGAAGGATTGCCCGAACGTCATCGACATCCGCAATGTCGGCCTCATCGGCGCGATCGAACTGGCCGCCATTCCCGGCGAGCCAACCAAACGGGCCTTCAACGCCTTCCTCAAGGCCTACGAGAAGGGCCTGCTCATCCGCACCACCGGCGACATCATCGCTCTCTCCCCGCCGCTCATCATCGAGAAGCACCATATCGACGAGCTGTTCGGCAAGCTGCGCGAGGTCCTGCAGAACAACATCTGATCCCGGCCGCCAACGCCTTCATCCCCGGGCGCCCCCCGAGGTGAAGGCAGGTCGTCATATCCGCCGCAACCGGCCGGCATAGTGCACGACCTCGCCGATGCCCGGCAGCGCGATCGGCACGTCGAAACAGAAATCCTCCCCTTCCGCCCATTCTCGCGCCCGGCTGCGCGGGGCAAGCCGGAGCGGCACGGGAATGCCGAAGACGGACCATCCGCGCATCACCATCGTCAGACCCGTTGCATCCGCCGGCAGGTCGAAGGAAAAGCGCATCGGCCCGAAGCGCTCGACGAGGCGCCCGCCCCGCTGGCTGAGCTCGCTCGTGAAGGCATGGCCGGCAAAATCCCGCGTCCAGCGCTCGATGCCGTCCCGCTCCTCGAAGGAGACGTGCAGCGCGTGCTCGCCGGCCGGCGGGAAGCGCATGACGGCGCAGATGAAACGCGCCGGCCACGACCGGCCCCGCCGCACCGTCGCCCGGCCGGCAGCGCCGCCATCGCCGACAAGGTGGTGCATGTCGCGAACCGGCCGCGGCATCGCCGCATAGGCCGGGCCGATGACCCGGCGGTAAAGCGGCACATAGGGCCGGCTCTCGACCGCCCGGAAGATGGCGAGCCGGTCGAAATGCGCATCGAAGTCTTCAAGCCGCACCTGCCCGGCCGCGTGCCGCGCACCGGGTTCCAGCGTTCCGGCCGCGATGGCGTTCGCCAGCACATGCGCGGCGATCGTCGGGATTTCCGGCCCGTCGCCGTCCTCCGCGATCAGCGTCCAGCGGCGCACGGCCGCCTCGCTCCCGGCAATGCCCTTGACCTCGACCGCCATGGCCGACCGGTCCGTGCCGAGGCCTGCACCCAGCTTCTGCAATGGCAGCAGCCATCGGGCAAGAGGCGAGAGGGAGCTTATCCATCCCCACGTCACGGGCCAGCTTGCCAGCCACAGCGCCGCGACCTGAAAGGAAAATTCCGGCCCCGCGCGAAAGATCACCGCCGGCTTTCCGGGCGCGGTTGCCGGCACGATGTCGTGGTCGGGCACGTCCGCCAGCGCGACCAGCCGCCGGATCGGCGCGCGGCCGGCGACGACATAATCCTGCCGGAGCAGCCGATGCCAGCCGGTCTCCAGCCGCCATCGCCGGCCGCGCCACAGGCGCACCGGCTTTCCGACATAGCTCAGGATCGCCGCCGCGACCGAGGAACCGGCCGTCGCCCGGCTGGAGGCGCTGATCGACAGGGCGACCGAGCGCACGTCCTCGATGCCCCGCGAAAGTTCGGCGATCACCGCGCCGGAAAGCGCCGGCACGCTGGAGCCGCCGGACACGACGACCACGCCCGCCGCCCGCGCCGCCGCATCCAGCCGCCCGATGCCGCAGACGAAATCCCGCGCATCCGAAAGGTCGACATAGTGGACGCCGCAGGCGATGCAGGCTTCGGCCACCTAGTAGCCGCTGCCCTGGAAGGGGCCGGCCGCGTCGACCAGCAGGAAGGGGCGATGGAGCGCGAGCAGAGGCCGCAGGTCGTCGTTGCGGTCGGCCACCAGCGGCCGGGCCTCGGGCAGTTCCGCCGCAAGGCGCTCCGCCGCCGCCGCATTCCTGCCGGCGACCAGCACCGCCCAGCCGTCCGCCGCCAGCCGCCGCGAAAGCCGGGCACCGAAACCGCCGTAACCGCCGAGAACGATGACGCTCCTCACAGCACCCGATCTGCATCCTCCGGCGAAGGCACCCAGCAGGCCTCGCGCCGTCCGAAGATGCGGTAGCGGTTGCGCGCCAGCCAGCGATAGGCGGGATCGCGCAGGACGCGGGGAATGAGGCGCAGCAAGGACACCGCCTTCCACGGCCAGCCGAGGCCGGCATAGATCGCCAGCACCGCGTCGCTGTCCTTGAGGAGGCGATCGCCCTCGACCACGATCATCGATTCCGGGTCGGCGGGATCGATGCCGAAACGCCTGTAGAGCGCGGCGCCCGCATCCTTCTGCATGGAGGCAAGCCGGAAGCGCCGGGCATGGTCATGCCGGAGTACGAACTGCGCATTGGCCGAGCAGAGGATGCACTCCGCGTCGAAGACGATGATCGGGCCTGCGTCTTTCCGGGTCATGCTGTCATCCTATTGCGCCGGCCGGGCGCTATCAACCGGATTCGCCGCACGCCCCCGCGCGCGGCCGGCCCATCCGCGCTAACATGCGGCAACGCCCTGAAAGGAGATTCGATGCCGAGCCTTGCCCGTATTGAGAACGCCTGCCTTTCGATAGACGTCTCCTCGCTCGGCGCCGAGATGCAGGCGATCGCCACGCGGGAAGGGGCGGACTGGCTCTGGAACGGCGATGCCGCCTTCTGGACCGGCCGCGCGCCGGTCCTGTTCCCGATCGTCGGCAAGGCGCCGGACGATACGCTGCTGATCGACGGAAAACCCTATGCCATGGCGCAGCACGGCTTTGCGCGGCGGCGGGAGTTCTCGCTCGACACGGCAGCCGCGGCCCGGTGTCGCCATACGCTGGAAGCATCGGACGAAACCCGCGCCGTCTATCCGTTCGATTTCCGGCTTTCCGTCGAGCACAGCCTTGACGGCCCCACCCTCACCGTCGCCGCCGAGGTGGAGAACCGCGGACGCGAGCCGATGCCCTTCGGCTTCGGCTTTCATCCCGCGTTCCTCTGGCCCCTGCCGGGCGCCGAAGGCAGGCCGCACACGGTGATGCTCGCCAACGGCAGCGAACCGAAGCGCCAGCCGCTGGTGAAGGGCCTGCTCTCGCGGGACCGGCAGCCGTCGCCTTTCGAGAAAGGCCGCCTCCTGCTCGCGCCCGGCCTGTTCGAGAACGATGCCCTGGTTTTCCCCGAAGGAACCGGAAACCGCCTCGCCTATGGCGCCGAAGGCGGACCGACGCTGGAGTTCCGTTTCGAGAACCTACCGAACCTTGCGCTCTGGTCCAAGCCCGGCGCCCGGTTCCTCTGCATCGAGCCGTGGCATGGCACGGCCGCGGAACATGGCGGCGGGCGCGAACTGAGGGATCGCCCCTTCGCCAATGTGCTCGCCGCCGGCGAACGCAAGCGCTTCTCCTTCACCGTGACATTCCCCGTCTGAGGTTTTGCCGCACCGGCCCCTTCCTTCTTGCACCGACCGGGCTAGAGTCTTGCGAAAAGGATTAGGAGACCTGCCATGACCGACTTGGAACGCTTCATCGACCAGGGAACCGGCCGCGAGCCGGCCGACATCGTGCTCAAGGGCGGGCAGTTCTTCGATCTCGTGACGGGCGAACTCGTCGCTTCCGACATCGCGGTCTCGGGCGAGCGCATCGTCGGCACCTGCGGCGCCTACCGGGGCCGCACGGAGATCGACATTTCCGGCCGCATCGTCGTGCCGGGCTTCATCGATACGCACCTGCACATCGAATCCTCGCTCGTGACGCCGCATGAATTCGACCGCTGCGTGCTGCCCTACGGCGTGACGACGGCGATCTGCGACCCGCACGAGATCGCCAACGTGCTCGGCACCGAGGGCATCCAGTTCTTCCTCGACAGCGCCATGGAAACGATCATGGACATCCGCGTCCAGCTTTCGAGCTGCGTGCCGGCGACGCATCTGGAAACCTCCGGCGCCGACCTGCCGGTGGAACGGCTCGTGCCCTTCCGCGACCATCCGAAGGTCATCGGCCTTGCCGAGTTCATGAATTTTCCGGGCGTCATCCACAAGGACCCCGTCTGTCTCGCCAAGCTCGGAGCCTTCCAGGGCGGCCATATCGACGGCCATGCGCCGCTTTTGCGCGGGAACGACCTCAACGGCTATCTCTCCGCCGGCATCCGCACCGAGCACGAATGCACGACGGCCGAGGAGGCGCTGGAGAAGATCCGCAAGGGCATGCACATCCTCATCCGCGAAGGCTCCGTCTCCAAGGACCTGCTCGCGCTGCTGCCGGTCATGACCGAGCGGCTATCCCCCTTCATCGCGCTGTGCACGGACGACCGCAATCCGCTCGACATCGCCGAGCAGGGCCATCTCGACCACATGATCCGCACGGCGATAGGCCATGGCCGCGCGCCGCTCGCCGTCTACCGCGCCGCCTCCGTCTCCGCGGCAAAGGCCTTCGGGCTGCGCGACCGCGGCCTCGTCGCGCCCGGCTGGCGCGCCGACCTCGTCGTCATCGACACGCTGGAGAACTGCAAGGCGGAAATGGTCTTCTCCGCCGGCCGCAAGGTCGACGACGCGCTCTTCGCCGCGCGCAGGCCCGTCGCCCCGGTGGGCCTCGACAGCGTCAAGGCCCGGCCGGTCAGCGCGGCCCATTTCGCCGTTCCCTCGACGGACGCCGAGGTGCCGGTCATCGGCGTCCTGCCGGGGAAGATCATCACCGAGCACCGCCGCTACCGCCTGCCGGCGAAGGGCAACCAGGCCGCCGTCGACCTTGCGCAGGACATCATCAAGGTCGCCGTCATCGAGCGGCACGGCAGGAACGGCAACCACGCCAACGGCTTCGTGCAGGGTTTCGGCCTCAGGAAGGGCGCCATCGCCTCGACCGTCGGCCATGACAGCCACAACATCTGCGTCGTCGGCGTCGACGAGGACGACATGGCGCTCGCCGCGAACCGCCTCGGCGAGATCAAGGGCGGCTTCGTCGTGGTGGAGGACGGCAGGGTAACCGGCGAGATCGCCCTGCCCGTGGCAGGCCTCATGAGCCTCGAGCCTTACGAAAAGGTCCGCGACACGCTGCACCACCTGCGCCAGGCGGCCTTCGCCCTCGGCGCCACCCTGGAAGAACCCTTCCTCCAGCTCGCCTTCCTGCCGCTGCCCGTCATCCCGCACCTGAAGATTTCGGACAAGGGCATGGTGGATGTGGACCGGTTCGCGCTGATCGGGTGAGGTCAGCCTTCCCGCGCGGCTTTCATTCGCTTACAATATGCGCAAAAGGAGTAGGCATGACCAAGCTGGAACAAATTGAAAAAACCGTATCGGAGCTCAGTCCCGAAGAGTTCGAGCGCTTTTCCGCCTGGTTCGAAGCGCTTCAGGCCGAGCGTTGGGACCGGGATCTGGCCGAAGACGCTGGCAGCGGCGCCTTGGACGAGATCGCCGAGTTTGCGCTGGCGGAGTTCCGCAGCAATCGGACTCGTCCTCTTTGAGGCACCATGCCACGGACGCATTCTGGACGTGTTACGAGGCATTGCCTTCCCATATACGTCGCCAGGCAGACAAGAATTTCGCACTGCTCAAGGCCAATCCCGAACATCCCTCATTGCAGTTGAAGCCCGTCGGTCGCTTCTGGTCCGCACGCATTGGCTTGTCTTGGCGGGCACTGGCCGCCAAGGACGAGGGAACGGGAACGCTCGTCTGGTTCTGGATCGGTTCGCATGCCGATTATGACCGGCTCGTCGGACGCAAACGCTAAAGCATTTCCAGCAAAAGTGCGCAGCAGTCTTGCGTCCGGAAAACCTCTCCTTCGTTATGCCGGGGCTTGACCCGAGCATCCATAACCCTTTGAGAACAATAGATCCTCGGCTCAAGGCCGAGGATGACGACAGTGGTAGGGGCGAAGTCGATCAGCAGTCGGCTAAAGCCGCACGCACGCCATATCCAGCCCGTCGAGCTCGATCGTCCCGTCCTTCAGCTTCGCGCCGAAGCCGGGCACGGGCAGCGGCTCGCCGAGTTTCAGCGATTTCGCCGGCACGAACTCGGCCTTTTCGCGCGTCAGGTTGAAGACGAAGAGCAGTTTTTCGCCGCCCTTCTCGCGGGTGAAGGCGAGGATGTCGTGGTTGGAGTGCACGAAGGACATCTCGCCGTCGTGCAGGGTTTCGTGCTCCCTGCGGAAGGCGAGCGTGGCGCGGTAGTGGTTCAGCACGGAGCCGGCGATCTTCTCCTGCGCGTCCACCGCCAGACGGGCGTGGTCCTCCGGCACCGGCAGCCAGGGTTTTCCCGTGCTGAAACCGGCATGGGCCTCGCCGCGCTGCCAGGGCATCGGCGTGCGGCATCCGTCGCGCCCCTTGAAGGCCGGCCAGAAGCGGATGCCGTAGGGATCGCGCAGGTCCTCGAAGGCAAGCTCGGCCTCGGTGAGGCCCAGTTCCTCGCCCTGATAGAGGCAGATCGAGCCGCGCAGCGTCGACAGGAGCGTGATGGCGAGCTTGGCGACACGCTCGCGCTCCTCCGGCACCTTGATGAAACGGCTGACATGGCGGTTGACGTCGTGGTTGGAGAAGGCCCAGCAGACCCAGCCGTCCGTCACCGCGCGCTGGAAGCTCTGAACGCATTTGCGGATATGGTCGGCGCTGAAATCCGGGCCGAGCAGGTCGAAGGTGTAGCACATGTTGAGCTTGTCGCCGCCGCTCGTATACTCGGCGACTGTCTTCAGCGACCGCGCGCCGTCACCCACCTCGCCCACCGTCGCCCGTCCCTCGTATTCGTCCAGCAGTGCGCGGAAACGCTTCAGGAAATCGACGTTCTCCGGCTGCGTCTTGTCGTAGCGGTGCGTCTGCATGCCGTAGGGATTGACGTCGGGCGCGTCGAGGCCGACGGCCTCCGGATCGGGTTCGTGGGGCGGGTTGTCGCGCAGCTTCCTGTCGTGGAAGTAGAAGTTCACCGTATCGAGGCGGAAGCCGTCCACGCCGCGGTCGAGCCAGAAGCGCGCCGTCTTGAGCAGCGCGTCCTGCACGTCCGGATTGTGGAAGTTGAGGTCCGGCTGGGAGATCAGGAAGTTGTGCATGTAGTATTGCTTGCGCACGCCGTCCCATTCCCAGGCCGGCCCGCCGAAGATCGACAGCCAGTTGTTGGGCGCCGTGCCGTCCGGCTTGGGATCGGCCCAGACATACCAGTCCGCCTTGGGGTTCGTCCGGCTGGAACGGCTTTCGACGAACCAGGGATGCTGGTCGGAGGTGTGCGAGATCACCTGGTCGATGATCACCTTCAGCCCGAGGCGGTGGGCCTCGGCCAGCATGGCGTCGAAATCGGCGAGCGTGCCGAACATCGGGTCGACGTCGCAATAGTCCGAGACGTCATAGCCCATGTCCGCCATCGGCGACTTGAAGAAGGGCGAGAGCCAGATGGCGTCGACGCCGAGCGAGGCGATATGACCGAGCCTCTTCGTGATGCCCCTGAGGTCCCCCATGCCGTCGCCGGTCGTGTCCTGGAACGAGCGGGGATAGACCTGGTAGATGACCGCGCCGCGCCACCAGTCGTCGGCTTTTTTTCGGGGCTTCGCCATGCATTCTCGCTCCGGTTCCTGTTTCGGTCGGGCAAGATGTAGCGCGCGCCCGGTGAAGCGTAAACGGCGCGCACCCCGATTTTTCGAAGGTTGACGAAGCCGCGGCCTGTCTGGATGATGCCGGCCAAATCCATAGAGAAGGTTGACCGCATGGCCGATGACGTCACCCTTTCCCCGACCGAAGCGATCGACCTCGCCCGCACCGCGCTCATGCGCGTCGGCATGGCGGAGCCGGCAGCCACGACGCTCGCCCGCGCCACCCTGGATGCCGAGATGGCCGGCAAGCGGACGGTCGGCTTCCTCCATCTGACGGACTACCTGAGAAGCCTCGTAGACGGCCGGATCGCGGGAAGGGCCGAACCGCTCATCACCTCGCCGGTGCCGGCCATCATGAAGTGCGACGCGATGGGCGGCGTGGCGCAGCACGGCTTCTCCCTCGCCCACGAGGAACTGGTGTCGAAAGCCAAGACCTTCGGCATCTCCGTCTTCACCTCGCACAACAGCTACACGACCGGGGAACTCGGCTGGTATGCCGCCTGCCTTGCCGAAGAGGGCCTGGTCGCGCTGGCCGCGACCAACGGGCCGGCCCTGCTCGCCGGCGCGGGCGGCCGGCAGCCGGTCTATTGCAGCAACCCCCTCGCCTTCGCCGCCCCGCTCGACGATGGCCGCTTCCTGCTCATCGACCAGGCCTCCAGCGCCACGGCCCTCGTGAACATCCGCGAGGCGGCCGCGCGCGGCGAGGCGATCCCCGACACCTGGGCGCTCGACCTGGACGGCGAGCCGACCACCGAGCCGTTCGCCGCCATGCAGGGCGCGCTGCTGGCCTTCGGCGGCGCACGCGGCGCGAATGTCGCGCTCATGGTGGAGGTGCTCGCCGCCGGCCTCACCGGTGCGAACTGGTCCCTCGATGCGCCGGATTTTCAGGCGGGCGACGCCTCCCCCGGCGCCGGCCTCTTCGTCCTCGCCCTTTCGCCGCAACTCTTCGCCGACGATTTCCCGGCCCGGCTCGCCAGCCAGGTCCATCGCCTGTCCTCGGACTACGGCGTCTATATCCCCGGCCTCGATCGCGTGGAAAGGCAGCGGCAGGCGGAAAGCGCCGGCATCGTCTTGCCCCGCCAACTCTTTGACAGTATTTCCTCTTTCCGGCGAGGTTGACCGGGAGGAACGGGAATGGCGGGGCGGCTCATTGCGATCGGCGAATGCATGGTGGAACTGATGCAGGCCGAAGGCGGCCTCATGCGCAAGAGCTTTGCCGGCGACACGTTCAACACCGCCTATTATGCCCGCCAGTACCTGCCGGCCGACTGGAGCGTCGATTATCTTTCCGCCGTCGGCACCGACATGATCTCCGACGAGATGCTCGCCTTCATGGAAGGCCACGGCATCGGCACCGCCCATGTCCAGCGCATCGAGGGCCGCGCGCCGGGCCTCTACATGATCCATCTGAAGGACGGCGAGCGAAGCTTCTCCTACTGGCGCTCCGTCTCCGCCGCAAAGCTGCTCGCCCGTGACGGCGACCGGCTGCGCACCGCCATCGAGGCGTCCGACATCGCCGTCTTTTCCGGCATCACGCTGGCGATCCTGCCGGCGGAGGACGTCGGGACCCTGCTCGCAGAGCTGCGCCGCGCCAGGGCCGCCGGCAAGCGCGTCGTCTTCGATCCCAACATCCGCCCGCGCCTGTGGGACGATGCGGAGCGCATGCGGACGGCGATCACCGAAGGCGCACGCGCCGCAACGCTCGTCATGCCGAGCCTCGACGACGAGACGGCCCATTTCGGCGACGCCTCGCTGGAGGAAACCATCGGCCGCTACCGCGCGCTCGGCGTCGAGGAACTGGTCGTCAAGGACGGCGGCAAGGGCGCCACGCTCGTCTTCGGCGGCGAGACCAGCCATGTCCCCTCCGCCGAGGTCCGCAGGATCGTCGACACCACCAGCGCCGGCGACAGCTTCAACGGCGCCTTCCTCGCCCGGCTGGCGACCGGCGAGAGCCCGCGAGAAGCCGCCCGCTTCGCCGCGGACGTCGCCGCCGCCGTCATCCAGCACCACGGCGCGCTGGTCGCGAAGGACAGATTGCCGAACGGCTGATCAGCGCTTCTTCTTCGCCCTGCCGGCGAACGGATTGTCCGCCGCCCTGAAATGGATGCGGATCGGCACGCCGGGCAGGTTGAAGTCGTTGCGCAGGCCGTTCGTCAGGTAGCGCACGTAGGATTCCGGCAGCGCGTCGGGCCGCGTGCAGGAGATCATGAAGCCCGGCGGGCGGGCCTTCACCTGCGTCATGTATTTGAGCTTCAGGCGGCGCCCGGAGACGGCCGGCGGCGGATGCTGGATCTGCTGCGCCTCCAGCCAGCGGTTGAGCTTGGCGGTGGAGATGCGGCGGTTCCAGGTGCGGTCCGTGTCGATGACGGCCTGCATCAGCTTGTCGAGGCCGCGGCCCGTCTGGCCGGAGACCGGCACGGCGCGGATGCCGCGCGCCTGCGGCAGCAGCCGGTCGGTCTTCTCGCGCAGGTCCGCCAGCACCGCCTGCGGGTCGTCGATCAGGTCCCACTTGTTGAAGGCGAGCACGGCGGCGCGGCCCTCGCGCAGCACGAGGTCGACGATCTGCAGGTCCTGCTTCTCGAAGGGAATGGTGGAATCGAAGACGATGACGACCGTCTCGGCGAAGCGGATGGCGCGCAGGCCGTCGGCGACGGAGAGCTTTTCCAGCTTCTCCTGCACCTTGGCCTTGCGGCGCATGCCGGCCGTGTCGAACATCTTGATCGTGCGGCCCTTCCAGTCCCATTCGACGGAAATCGAATCGCGCGTGATGCCGGCCTCCGGGCCGGTCAAGAGCCGGTCCTCGCCGAGGAAGCGGTTGATGAGGGTCGACTTGCCGGCGTTCGGGCGGCCGACGATGGCGACGCGCAGCGGCTTCGTCTCGTCGTATTCCGGCTCGTAGTCCTCGTCCTCGTCGGCCGCTTCGGCGCGGACGTCCACGTCGGTGACGGCCTCGTCCTCCTTCGGCGGAAAGGCGCGGTCCTCGCCGATCGCCGCGACGATGGCGTCGCGCAGGTCCAGCATGCCCTGGCCGTGCTCGGCGGAGATCGGCGTCGGCTCGCCGAGGCCGAGCGTGAAGGCATCGTAGAAGCCGCCGTCGGAGCCGCGCGCCTCCGACTTGTTGGCCACGAGCACCACGGGCTTGCCCTTCTTGCGCAGCATCTCGGCAAGCGCCTTATCGACGGGCGTCAGGCCCGTCTTGGCGTCGACCACGAAGAGCGAGAGGTCCGCCTCCTCGATGGCCGCTTCCGTCTGGGCGCGCATGCGGCCCTGAAGCGTTTCGGGCGCGGCTTCTTCCAGGCCCGCCGTGTCGATGATGCGGAACTTGAGGTCCACGAGGCGCGCATCGCCCGGCCGGCGGTCGCGCGTGACGCCGGGCGTATCGTCGACGAGCGCGAGCTTCTTGCCGACGAGCCTGTTGAACAGGGTGGACTTGCCGACATTGGGACGCCCGACAATGGCGACGGTGAAGCTCATGGACGTGTTCCGGCTCAGGAGGACAGCTTGCCGCTCGCCGCGATCAGGTCGAGCAGCATCTGCGCGCGGTTGGCGACGTTGCGCGGGCTTTCGCTGTCGTTGAGGATGGCGTCGAACCATTCCTTGGCGCGCGCATAGTCCTCGTGCTTGTAGGCCGAAAGGCCGAGGACCTCGCGGGCCGAATGGCGCAGCGCGCTCTGCGGCGTCGCCAGCTGCTCGGCCTCGGCGGAGACCTGCTCGTAGGTGCCGGTATCGACGAGCAGGTAGGCCGCGCGCAGGCGCGCCGCATCGCGCAGCGCCTGCGGCACCGAGCTATCCTTGGCGATCGCCGTGAAGGCGTTGATGGCGCCCTGGGCATCGGTCTCGGCGAGCAGCGAGGCGGAGCGCATGCGGGCGAGCACCGGATAGGAGCCGAAGCCGTCCTTTTCCAGCGCGGTCAGCGCGGCCAGCGCCTCGTCCTTCTTGCCTTCGCGGGCAAGGGTCAGGGCGGCGAGGAACTCATCCCCGGCGGCCGAGGCCTCGCTGTCGCGCCAGTAGTCGTAGCTCACCTTGCCGATCGTGCCGAGAACGACCAGCACGGCGGCGCCGATGAGGACACGGCCGAAACGCTGCCAGACCAGGCGCATCTGGTCGGAGCGCAGTTCCTCGTTCACCTCGCGGATAAAGCTGTCGTCCTGATTTACCATTCCCTGCCCGGCTCTTGCTGACGATTGGAGTTTGCGCCTTCTACTCCATTTTGGCCGCGTTGTAAGGGGGCAGGCGCGAAAAGCCGCCGGATCACGGCAGCGGCGCCACGCCGATCAGCCATTCGTGAAGCCGGAAAACGATGGCGACATAAAGCGCAAGGCCGACGACGACGGAAATCAGGTCGTACTTCGCCGAGACGAAGACCGGCAGCTTGGTCTCGCCCGCCGCGATGCGCTTCTTCAGCGTGATGCGCAGGACGACCGCCCAGGCGAGGATCGTCACGAAGAGCAGGACCGAATAGCTCTCGCCGTTCGCCAGCAGATGCGCGAGCGCCCAGATCTTGATGGCGACGAGCAGGGGGAACTTCAGCTTCGCGCGGATATGGCCGGCCGGCAGGAAGCCGGCGACGAGACAGATCGAGGCGACCAGCATCAGCGTCAGCGCGATATGCGCCATGAAGGTCGGCGGGAAATAGAGCATCTCGCCGCCGTTCCCGCGCGCGTCGGCAAAGCCGTAGACGATGAGCGCGAGGCTCGCGAGCGAGACGATGCCGTGCAGCGTCATCCAGGCCGGCTTGCCGAGGGTGGCGATGCCCGCGCTGCGCAGCCCCGGCGCCACGGGCCTGAGGAGATGGGTGACGACGAAGAGAACGAGACCGGCGATGAGCAACGTCATGGAAATGCCCCTTGAGAAACGCAGACTTGGTTATTGCCTTTGGAATATCCGGGGCCGGGCGACAATTCCAGCCCGATCAAAGGATTGCCGCATTCGGAATCGATGACAGACCCTTTGCAAATTGTCGCGGGTCTCCATGTCCTCTTCATTTTCCTCCCGACTCCTCCTTTCCCTCGCCGCCGCGCTCGCCCTGGGCCCGGCCCACGCCAAGGACGATGCAGCCGGGGCATCGAAGCGCAAGCAGCTCGTCATCGTCTCCTTCGACGGCGCGCACGACAACCTGCTGTGGGAGAAGAGCCGCGCGATGGCGAAACGCACCGGCGCGCATTTCACCTATTTCCTCTCCTGCACCTTCCTCTTCCCGAGGCAGGAGCGCGCGAAATACCAGGCGCCGCATGAAAAGCGCGGCCGCTCCAATGTCGGCTTCGCGCAGGACAGGGAAGACACGATCCTGCGCCTCGGCGAGATCTGGCTGGCCAAGCTCGAAGGCCACGACATCGGCAGCCATGCCTGCGGCCATTTCGACGGCGGCAAGTGGAGCGCCGCGGACTGGAAGGCCGAATTCGCCTTCTTCCGGGAGACGCTGAAGAACGGCTGGCGGAATGCCGGCGTCGGCGAGCGGGAGCCGGCCGACTGGCAGCGCTTCGTCGCCGAGGACATCAAGGGGTTCCGCGCGCCCTACCTGTCCGCCGGCGCCAGCCTGGTCAAGGCGCTGGAGGCGCACGGCTTCACATACGACGCCAGCCTCGTCTCGAAAGGCCCGGTGCTGCCGGTCGCAAGCGGCGGCATCGCACGCTTCGCCCTGCCCCTCATCCCGGAGGGCGCCTCGGGACGCCCGGTCATCGCGATGGACTACAACCTCTACGTCCGCCATTCCAAGGGCAAGGAGAAGCCGGAGAAGAGCGAAGCCTTCGAGGAAAGCACGCTCGCAGCCTACCGCGACGCCTTCGCCCGGCAATATGACGGCGAGCGCATCCCCCTCCAGCTCGGCTTCCACTTCGTCGAGATGAATGCCGGCGCCTACTGGCGGGCGCTCGACCGGTTCCTCACCGAGACCTGCGGCAAGGAGGATGTCGCCTGCGTCAGCTATGCCGAGGCGATGGACATCCTCGCCGAAGAAAAGAGAGCGCCCGGGGCCGCGCTCTGAGCGTTCCGATCAGCCCGCGAGTTCCTCGTTGCCGCCGGCCTCGATGAACTGGCGGTCGATGCTCGGCAGTTCCTGCCCCTCAATCGCCGCCTCGAAGGCCTTCAGGCGCTTGTGGATCGACTGGAGCTCGATGATCGTCGACCAGGAATTGACGAGGTACTGGAACGAGCTCGACACCTGGCCGAAAGCCGTGAGGATCTGCTGCAGGATACCGTAGGTGATCTTGCCGGTGACGATCGTCGGCACGAGGATGAAGTAGACGAAGAGGTTGTCCGCCTGCAGGTAGAACGAGCGGGCGACGTTGAAATACATGTAGTGGAAATAGAGGCGGAAATAGTTCGCCCGCACATTGGCGAAGAGCTCGCGCACCGTCGGCGGCTGGGCCTTGGTCGGGTCGTCTTCGCCATAGACGAGCTCCTTTCGGTAGGCCGCCTCGACGCGCTGGTTGCGGAATTCGAGGCCCGGTAGCTTGATGCCCACGAAGGCGAGCAGGAAGGTGCCGAAGGCCGACCAGAGGATCGCCGCCCAGAACAGGGCATGCGGCACCTCGCCGATGACCGGCAGCGGGCCGATATGCACCGAAAGCGCGAACAGCACCGGCAGGAAGGCGATCAGCGTCATCACCGCGTCGATCAGGCTGACGCCGAGGCCTTCCGTGATCGTGGCGAAGCGCATCGTGTCCTCCTGCACGCGCTGCGAGGCGCCTTCGATATGACGCACGCGCGGCCAGAGCGACATGTAGTAATCGTTCATCGCCGTGCGCCAGCGGAAGACGTAATGGCTGACGAAGAAGCGCGTCATCACGTAGACGAAGACGTTGATGAAGGCGATCTGGCAGAAGATCAGCATCAGGTCGAAGAAGTTCTGCGTCGTGACCCCGGCCGTGCCCTGAAGCGCGTTCTGCAGCGTGTCGCCGAACGGCCGGCGCCAGTTGTTGATGGCAAGCGAGACCTGCACGCTGAAATAGGTCGAGAAGATGATGAAGGCCGAGCCCCAGATCGACCAGTTGGTCCAGGGATGATCCTTCGCCCGCACCTGCCAGAACGCGCCGAAGATCGCTGTGCAGAGGAAGAAGTAGAGGTAGAACCAGATATTGTCCGGCGTCACGAAATAGCCGAGGCCGACGGGCGGCTCGGTGCCGGCCGGCAGCGGCGGCAGGCCGATCGCCGTGCCGAGGCCGGGACCGAACGAGTACCAGACCGCGATCGCAAGCAGCGTCCAGATGATGAGGGAGGAGAAGAACAGCTTCGGCTGCGGGAAGAAGGAGTGGAACAAGGTGCGAAACTCTCGTTTGCATGCGGCAGAAGCGCCGCCGGTTCGCGCCGAACCTAGAGGAGTTTGCGCATCGCAACAATCCGGCAGGCGCCGGGATTACCGAGATTTAATGGAAAGCGCCCCGCCGAGAACGGTGACGGCGGCAGCCAGGAGCAGGATGCCGGCGGCCGCAAGGCTGGGCAGGACGTAGCTTCCCGTGCGCGCCGCAAGGAAGCCGGCCCCGAGCGGCCCGAGGATCTGCCCGACGCCGAACGCCGCCGTCATGAGCGCCAGCACCCGGCGCGGGCTCTGGCTGGCGAGCACCCTGCCGAGTTGCAGGCCGTAGGCGGTGATGACCATGAAGGTAAGCCCGAGGAGCGCGCCGCCGGCGAGCGCGGAGAGCGGAAAGGGCAGCGTCACCGTCGCCGCCACGCCCGCCGTCTCCACCAGGATCGCCAGCACGTAGACCGCTGCCACGCCGTAGCGCCGCTCCGCAGGCTTCCAGGCGGCAAGCGAGATCGCCGCCGAAGTGCCGGTGACGAGCCAGGTGAGGCATTCCAGGAGCGGGCTCTGCGCGCCTTCCCGCGCGATGGCGACGATGAAGGTGGCCGTGACGACATAGCCGATGCCGAAGAGACCGTAGCCCAGCGTCAACGCGGCCAGAGGCCGGGTCCAGGCGACCGGCGGCTCGCGCAGGGCCGGCCCGCCGCGTTCCCGTCGCGGCAGCAGCCGGGCGACGGCGGCAAGGCCGAGCGCTGCGAGCAGCGCGCCGGCGAGCCAGTCGACGCGCCAGGCCGGCATGGCGGAGAAGCCGGCCAGCGACAGGAGGTAGACGAGCACGGCCGAAACCGCGATGCCGCCGCCGACGCCGGAGAAATGCGCCATCTGCACGCGCGGATCCCGGTGGTCGAGGCCGATGGTCAGCACGATGCCGGAGGTGAAGATCATGGCGAAGGCGCTGGCAAGGCCGGCGAGGAAGCGCACGGCGGAAAGCGCCGCGACGCTGGAGACGAGCCCCATGGCGACGAGCAGCAGCACGGTCGCGGCCAGTGCACCTATCGCAAGGCGCCGCTCGTGGCCGGCCGCCCAGCCATAGGCCGCGAGCACCGCGCCGAGGAGATAGCCCGCGAAATTCGCCGCCGCGATGATGCCGGCGGCAGCCGCGTCGAGCCCGAGGCCGGCCATCATGCCCGGCAGCACGGGCGTATAGAAGAAGCGGCCGAGCCCCATGGCGACGGCCATGGCGAGCGCGCCGGCGACGGCCGCCCGGACGGGCTCGCGCGACAGGGCGGGAGTGCGTTGCATCATGCCGCGACCATCGCACTGCAACATGGGCTGCGGCAAACGACATTTCTTGATGCGTCGGATCAGGCCGGGTGAAGCGTCAGCCGGGCAGCGTCAGCACCAGCGGCCCGTTGCGGGTCGCGACCACCGTATGCTCGAACTGCACCGTGGGCGCGCTCGGCTCGCTGTAGAGCGTCCACTCGTCCGCGCGCCCTCCTTCCGCCCAGTTCGCGCCGAGCGACAGGAACGGCTCCACCGTGAAGACGAGGCCTTCCGTCATGCGGCGCTTCTCCTGCGGGTCGGGCCAGGTGGCGATTTCCGTCGGCTCCTCGTGCAGCGAGCGGCCGACGCCGTGGCTGGCGAGGTTGGCGATCAGCGTATAGCGGTGCTTGCGCGCGAATTCGCCGATGGCGTTGCCGACCTGCGCGAGCGGCTTTCCCGCCTTCACCTCCTTGAGGCCGACCCAGAGCGCGCGCTTGCCGTCACGGCACAGCCGCTCCACCGCCGGCGCCGAGCGCCCGACAGTGAAGGACGCGCCGGTATCGGCGAAATAGCCGTCGAGTTCGGCCGAAACGTCGATATTGACGAGATCGCCCTCCTTGATGACCCGCTCGCCGGGAATGCCGTGCGCCACCTCTTCGTTGACGCTGATGCAGGTCGCGCCCGGAAAGTTGTAGCAGCTTTCCGGCGCCGAGCGGGCGCCGGACGCTTCCAGCATCCGCCGGCCGATCAGGTCGAGCTCCGCCGTCGTCATGCCCGGCCGGACGGCCGTCGACATGTGCTGCAGCACGTTCGCGCAAATCCGGCCGATCGCCTTCAGGCCGTTGAGGTCTTCGTCGTTTTCCAGGGTCATCGCATCTCTCTTTCGCGGACGTCCTACCACGCCCGCGCGCCGATGTCAGGCGGAAGCGGCCGCGCCTTCCGGTTCCTCCGCCAGCATCTCGCGCACCAGCGGCGCGACCCTGGTGCCGTAGAGCTCGATGCCGCGCATGATCCGGTCGTGCGGCATCGGCCCGATCGCCATCTGCAGCAGGAACCGGTCGTTCCGGAAGATTTTCTGATGCGCGACGATCTTCCTGGCCACCGTCTCCGGATCGCCGAGGAACAGATGGCCGCCCGGCCCGATCGACTGGTCGAACTGCGCCCGGCTCGTCGGCCCCCAGCCGCGCTCGCGGCCGATGCGGTCCATCACCTCGGCCTGCGGTCCGTAGAAGATGTCGGCCGCCTCCGCCGTCGTGTCGGCGATGAAGCCGTGCACGTTGATGCTGGTCTTCAGCTTCGCCTCGTCCTGGCCGGCGCGGCGCGCCGCCTCGCGGTAGAGATCGAAGAGCGGCGCATAGCGCGCCGGCGTGCCGCCGATGATGGCAAGCGCCAGCGGCAGGCCGTAGGCCCCGGCGCGCGCGACCGATTGCGGCGTGCCGCCGACCGCGATCCAGATCGGCAGCCTTCCGTGCACCGGACGCGGATAGACCCCGAGCCCCGGCAGCGGCGCCCGCATCGTGCCGGACCACGAGACCTTCTCGCTCTCGTTGAGGGCGAGCAGCAGGTCCAGCTTCTCCTCGAAGAGCCGGTCGTAGTCGTCGAGCGCATAGCCGAAGAGCGGGAAGGATTCGATGAAGGAGCCGCGCCCCGCCATGATCTCCGCCCGGCCGCCCGAAAGGAGATCGAGCGTCGAGAACTGCTGGAACACGCGCACCGGATCGTCCGACGACAGCACCGTCACCGCGCTGGTGAGGCGGATCGTCTCCGTCCGCGCCGCCGCGGCCGCCAGCACGACGGCGGGCGCGGAGGCCGCATAGTCGGCCCGGTGATGCTCGCCCAGCCCGAAGACGTCGAGCCCCACCTGGTCGGCGAGCTCGATCTCCTCCAGGAGGTCCTTCAGCCGCCGCTCCCCCTCCCGCCCCTTGTCGGCGGCATTGGGGTCGACGTCGGCGAATGTATAGAGGCCAAGTTCCATGGGGTGTTCCTGGTGAAAGGGATTTTCCCCCAGATATGGCCGGTGGAGGCGGGTTGAAAGGGGCTTTGAGGAAACAGTGTGTTTACGGGAAGGCCACGCTAGGACATATCGTCTTCCGCCGGAAACTGCCGCCCGGCATAAAGGACACGATCGAAGACGACGGTGTCACCGACGATATGAAAGGCGAGTGTCACCCGTTTCTCGAAACCCACGACGCGAAGTCCCGGGAAGATGTCGTCGCGTGCGATACCCCTCTGCGGAAACCGCTCGAAACCGAGGCAGAACGCCTCGATCCGGCTGAGATAGGCGATGGCGCGAGAAGCCCCCGCGCGTTCTGCCACGAAGTCATAGAGCCTCAGGAGATCATCCCGCGCTTCCGGAGCGAACTGGACACGGTAGAGCAAGCTCAGGTCCCAAGCCGCGACCTATGATGCAGGCGAATCCCGTCGAAAACGTCTTTCAACGGGATCACGCGCTGCGGATCTGCCTGCATCGCAAGGATCACTGGAACGACGTCCTGCTCAAGCCAGCGGTCGACAGCCAGATCGCGCTCCCGCAACGCCCGCAACCCAGCGCGGATAACCTCGCTGCCGCTGGCGAACGCGCCGCTCGCGACAAGCTCGTCGATATACTCGGATTGCTCCCGGGGCAGGCTGAATGTCCGTTTTTTGGCAGGCGCCATATCTCGCAACTCCACTCACCAGTATGAATTATTCATACCATCCTGCCCCGGATTTGCCAACGTCGCCTGGCTGCCCCAAGTCAAAGCTTGGAAGCGACCTCTTCGAGCTGCGTCGCCACTTGTCCCCAGCCTTCGTGGAAGCCCATCTTCTCGTGCGTCTCGCAGTCCTCGACGGTCCAGTGGCGGGCGATGGCGGTGTAGCGCGTCTTGCCGTCGCCGAGGTCGTCGAAGAGGATTTCGGCGCTGAAGAAGGCCTTCTCGGTCGGCTTCCAGTCCGGGCCGAAGGCATCGGTCGTGATGATGCGCCTGTCCTTCTCCACCTTGAGGAACACGCCGGTCGAATCCATGTGGAAACCGTCCGGGCCGGTCATGACCGTGCGGAACTTGCCGCCGTCGCGCGGCTCGATCTCGATGACCGGCGTCTCGTAGGGCTTCGGGGCGAACCATTGCTTCATCAGCTCCGGCGTCGTCCAGGCCTTGAACAGCTGGGAGGGGGTCGCATTCAGCACACGGGTCAGCACCAGTTCGCGGTTGTTGGCGGGCTTGATCTCGGTATCGGTCATGTCTTTCTCCTCGTTAGGGGTCTATCGTCGGTTGGTTCATATCAAGGACGGCCGGCGGGCGCCCGATCCGACATCCGGCACGGATTATTTTTCGGCCGCCGCCATCTCGCGCTGCATGCTGTCGAGGTGCTGGCGGATATGCGCGGCCTCCGCCGGCGTGGTGGCGAGCGCGATGGCGCGGTCGAAGGCCTCGTGCGCCTCGCGGAAGCGGCCGAGCTGCTTCAGGAGCCCACCGCGCAACCCGTGGAAATAGAAATAGCCGTTGAGCTTGTCCGCCAGCGGCTCGATGAGCGCCAGCGCCGCTTCCGGTCCTTCCCGCTTGGAAACGGCGACGGCCCGGTTGAGACGCACCACCGGCGAAGGCTGGATGCGTTCGAGCGTCTGGTAGAGCAGGTCGATCTGCACCCAGTCCGTCTCCTCGGCCGTCGCGGCGCGGGCGTGCAGCGCGGCGATCGCCGCCTGGATCTGGAAGGGGCCGGGCGCGCGGTGGCGGATCGCCTTGTCGATCAGCACCAGCGCCTCTTCGATGAGGGCGCGGTCCCAGAGCGTGCGGTCCTGGTCCTCCAGAAGCACGATCTGGCCGTCCTTGTCGAAACGGGCTTCGAGCCGCGAATGCTGGATGAGCAGCAGCGCCGTCAGCCCCATGATCTCCGGCTCGGCGGGAAACAGCTTCAAGAGCAGCCGCGCCAGCCGGATCGCCTCCGCGCAGAAGGGCGTATCCGCCTTCTCCGGCACGCCGGCCGAATAGCCCTCGTTGAAGACGAGGTAGATCATCGCGGCGACGAGCCCGAGCCGTTCGGCGCGCGCCACGGCGTCCGGCGTCTCGAAGGGAATGCCGGCGGCCCCGACCTTCGCCTTGGCGCGCGTGATGCGCTGCTCCATGGCGGCTTCCGAGACGAGGAAGGCCCGCGCGATCTGCCTGACCGAAAGGCCGGAGACGATGCGCAGCGCCAGCGCGATCTGCTGCGTCGCCGGCAGGTCCGGATGGCAGCAGACGAAGAGCAGGCGCAGGATGTCGTCGCGGTAGTGCGCGCCGTCCAGCCGGTCCGCGAGGTCGCCTTCGGTGTCCTCAAGGTCCGACAGCATCTCCTCGGGCGGAAGCGGCTGGTGCCTGGCGCGCTTCCTCACCTGGTCGATGCCGCTGTTGCGGCCGACGAAGATGAGCCATGCTGCCGGATCGCGCGGCGGGCCCTTGTCGGGCCAGGTCTTCAGCGCACGGAGGCAGGCCTCCTGAAAGGCCTCCTCCGCCATGTCGAGGTCACGGAAGTAGCGCAGCAGCGCTCCCATGGCCTGCGGCCGTGCCGACGTCAGCGCCAGATCGATCCAGGCAAGGTCTGTCATGCGATGGGTACTCCCGGATTGAAGAACTGCAGCGGCCGGATCTCATAGGTGCCGTTCGCCGGATTGACGGCGGAAAGCTCGCGGGCGAATTGGATCGCCTCCTCCAGCGTCTCCGCCTGGAGCACGAAGAAGCCGAGGAACTGTTCCTTGGTCTCGGCGAAGGGACCGTCCATGACGATATCGTCCGTCGCGCCCTTGCGGACGGTCACGGCCGCCGTCGTCGGCATTAGCCGCGCGACCGGACCGAGCTTGCCGGCTTCCGCATAGCGCTGGTTGACGGCGCCGAGATCGGCCATGACCTTGTCGTCCAACTCCTTGCTCCAGGCGTTGACGACACTTTCGGCATCGTAGCAAAGAACGGCATACAGCATGATGAACTCCCGTTGGTTGAAAGACGTAGGAGTAGCCTCTCAGCCGACAGGGCGCACCGGAATATTTTTGATGAATGGATGAGGATGCTTGAAAAGGGCCCGATGGGGAGACCGGCTATACCCACCGTCCTCTCCTCCGCCATCCTCTGGCTTGCACCGAGGATGGCGTCTTGGGTGGGGTGATGCGGGGACGCGTCGGGGGGAGAGCCGTGACGCCTCAGCCGTCGCTCAGCGTCCGCCGAACCGCGTCCTTCCAGCCCTTGATCTTCACCGCGCGGGTCTTCTCGTCCATCTTGGGCTCGAACCGGGTATCCCGCGCCCAGGATTTCGCAAACCCCTCGCGGTCCGGCCAGACGCCGGCGCGCTGGCCGGCGAGCCACGCCGCGCCGAGCGCGGTCGTCTCCAGGATGGTCGGCCGGTCCACCGGCGCGTCGAGGATGTCGGCGAGGCGCTGCATGGTCCAGTCGGAGGCGACCATGCCGCCGTCGACGCGCAGCACCGTCTCCTTTCCGTTGTTCCGCCAGTCCTTGTGCATCGCGTCGAGCAGGTCGCGCGTCTGGTAGCAGACGGCCTCCAGCGCCGCGCGGGCGAATTCCGCGGGGCCGGTGTTGCGTGTCATGCCGTAGATCGCCGCGCGCGCCTCCGGGTCCCAGTGCGGCGCGCCGAGGCCGGTGAAGGCGGGCACGAGATAGACGTTCTGCGTCGGGTCGGCCTGGGCCGCGAGGTCGCCGGTGTCCGGCGCCGCCTTGATGACCTTCAGCCCGTCGCGCAGCCATTGCACGGCCGCGCCGGCGATGAAGATCGAGCCCTCCAGCGCATAGGTCGTCTCGCCGTCGAGCCGGTAGGCGATGGTGGTGAGCAGCCGGTTCTTCGAGCGCACCATGTCCGTGCCGGTGTTGAGCAGCGCGAAGCAGCCGGTGCCGTAGGTGGATTTCATCATGCCCGGCGTGAAGCAGGCCTGGCCGATCGTGGCGGCCTGCTGGTCGCCGGCAACGCCGAGGATCGGGATTTCCGCGCCGAACAGGCTTTTGTCCGTCACGCCGAAATCCGCCGCGCAGTCCAGCACCTCCGGCAGCATGGCCTCCGGCACGCGCAGGATGTCGAGCAGTTCGTCGTCCCATCCGTTCGCGGCGATGTTGTACATCAGCGTGCGGCTGGCATTGGTGGCGTCGGTCACATGCGCCTTGCCGCCCGTCAGCCGCCAGATCAGGAACGAATCGATCGTGCCGAAGCAGAGGTCGCCCTTGGCTCCCCGCGCCCGCGCGCCCTTCACGTTGGAGAGCATCCAGGAGAGCTTGGTGCCGGAGAAGTAGGGATCGAGCAGCAGGCCGGTCTTCTTCGTGAAGGTCTTTTCGAGGCCCTGCCTCTTCAGCTTCTCGCAATAGGAGGCGGTGCGGCGGTCCTGCCAGACGATGGCGTTGTGGATCGCCCTGCCGCTCCCGCGCTCCCACACGACCACCGTCTCGCGCTGGTTGGTGATGCCGATGGCGGAGATGTCGGCGGCTTTGACGTTCGCCTTCCTCAGCGCGGCCTTGACCGACCAGACGACGCTCTCCCAGATCTCCTCCGGGTCGTGCTCGACCCAGCCGGATTGCGGAAAGATCTGCGTGAACTCCTTCTGCCCGGAGCCGACGACCTTCTGTTTGCCGTCGAAGACGATCGCCCGGCTCGAGGTCGTGCCCTGATCGATCGCGAGAACATATCCGCCCATGCCGTTCCTCCCAATTCGGGGCCGCTCCCAGGCCCTTCGGAATCTTCAATACGAGACTAAAACGAATGTCAAAGGAAAATAAAACGCAAATCGTGCCTTGCCTCCGGCGGGACTGTAGCCCGCCGAAAACGCAATTGTCATCGCTCGAGTTTTGGGCGTAGGCTACCGCAAAGCAGCATGATCGGGAGAAAGAGACCATGAAAAGCGTCGTCGTGACCGGCTCCACCAGCGGCATCGGCCTTGCCATCGCAACGGCCTTCGCCGAAAACGGCGCCAACGTCGTCATCAACGGTTTCGGCGCCGCCGGCGAGATCGAGGCTGCCCGCGCCCGGCTGGACGGCCTCGGCGGGGGCCGCGTCATCTACCATCCGGCCGACATGACCAAGCCGCACGAGATCGCCGACCTCATCGAGACGGCGGTGGAGACGTTCGACGGCGTCGACATCCTCGTCAACAATGCCGGCATCCAGCATGTCGAGAAGATCGAGGACTTTCCCGTCGAGAAGTGGGACCAGATCATCGCGATCAACCTCTCCAGTTCCTTCCACACCATCCGCGCCGCCATCCCCCACATGAAGCGCAAGGGCTGGGGCCGCATCATCAACGTCGCCTCCGCGCACGGCCTCGTCGCCTCGCCGTTCAAGGCAGCCTATGTGGCGGCGAAGCATGGTATCATGGGGCTTACCAAGACCGTCGCGCTGGAGATCGCGGAGAATGGCATCACCGCCAACGCCATCTGCCCCGGCTACGTGCTGACGCCGCTCGTCGAGAAGCAGATTCCCGATACGGCAAGGGCGCGCGGCATCAGCGAGGCCGAGGTGAAGACCGACGTCATGCTGAAGTTCCAGCCGACCAAGGAATTCGTCGGCACCGGCGAGGTCGCCGCCATCGCGCTTTTCCTCGCCTCGGATGCGGCAAAATCGATCAACGGTACCCATATATCCGTGGATGGCGGCTGGACCGCCCAATAGGAGAACGATGAGCACGGACACCGGCAGCATCCGCTTCATCCTCAACGGCAAGGACGTTTCGCTCCGCCACGTCCCGCCGACGCGCACCCTGCTCGACTGGCTGCGGCTCGACCGCCGCTTCACCGGCACCAAGGAAGGCTGCGCGGAGGGCGACTGCGGCGCCTGCACCGTGCTCGTCGGCCGCGTGGTCGAGGGCCGGCTCGCCTATGAGAGTGTCAATGCCTGCATCCGCCTCCTCGGTTCGATGAACGCGGCCCACGTCGTCACCGTCGAGCATCTGGCGGGCCCGGACGGCCTGCTGCATCCCGTGCAGCAGGCGATGGTGGACCATCACGGCTCGCAATGCGGCTTCTGCACGCCCGGCTTCGTCATGTCGCTCTACGGCCTCTGGCTCTCCGACCCCGCGCCGGACCGGGCGCGCATCGAAAAGGCGTTGCAGGGCAATCTCTGTCGCTGCACCGGCTACGAGCCGATCGTCCGAGCCGCCGAAGCCGTCGCCCATGAGCGGCCGAGCGCCGTCTTCGACCCGATCGAGCGCACGCGGACGGACGTGCTCGCCAGGCTCAAGGCCATGACGCCGCGGGAGACCATCCGCGTCGGCGACGGCGACGGCCGGGTGATCGTGCCCGCCTCGTCCGACGACCTCGCGGCCGTTCTCGCGGAGGAACCGAAGGCCACCGTCGTCGCCGGCTCCACCGATGTCGGCCTCTGGGTGACGAAGCAGTTCCGCGACCTGAACCCGGTCGTCTTCATCAATCACCTTTCCGAGCTGCAATCCATCGAGGAGACGGCGGACGGCATCCGCATCGGCGCCGGCGTCACCTATAGCCAGGCCTTCGCCACCCTCTGTCGCCGCTTCCCGGCGCTGCGCCCGCTGATCGACCGCATCGGCGGCGAGCAGGTGCGCAACATGGGCACGATCGGCGGCAACATCGCCAACGGCTCGCCCATCGGCGACACGCCGCCGCCGCTGATCGCGCTCGGCGCCACCCTCGCGCTGCGCTCGAAGGACGGCCGGCGCGACCTGCCGCTCGAAGCCTATTTCATCGATTACGGCAAGCAGGACCGCCGCGCCGGCGAGTTCGTCGAAAGCCTCTTCGTGCCCGACCTGCCGGCGGATGCGCATTTCGCCGTCTACAAGGTCTCCAAGCGCCGCGACGAGGACATCTCCGCCCTCTGCGGCGCCTTCCGCGTGGCGCTCTCGCCGGACGGCACCGTCACCGACGCTCGCCTCTGCTTCGGCGGCATGGCCGGCACGCCGAAGCGGGCGGCAAATGTCGAGGCGGCCCTCGTCGGCAAGCCCTGGACCGAGGCCACCGTCGAGGCCGCCCGCCCCGCCTTCAAGGCCGACTACCAGCCGCTCACCGACTGGCGCGCGACGGCGGAATACCGCCTTCTGGCGGCGAAGAACCTGCTGACGCGCTTCTTCCTCGAAACATCCGGCGAGACCGCCCAGGTGCGGCGGTTCGAGGAGGTGGCGTAATGAGGACGCATGCCGCGATATTGCCCCTCACCCTCCCCCTCTCCCCGCAAGCGGGAAGAGGGGACCTGCCCTGCAAACGGTCATTGGCCGGGAAGCCGGCAAGGCATATCCCCTTCGCCCCGCTTGCGGGGAGAAGGTGGCCGGCAGGCCGGATGAGGGGCAGCGCCCCCGGAAGGAGGCAGTGACATGGACCAGTCCACCTTCGAAGACCGCAAGACGATCTCCGCCCCCATGCACGCGCCGCTGCGCCACGATTCGGCGCACAAGCACGTCACCGGCACGGCCGACTACATCGACGACATGCCGGAGCCCGAGGGCACGCTGCACGCCGCGCTCGGCATGGGCGACCGGGCGCATGCGGAAATCCTGGCCCTCGACCTTTCCGCCGTGAAGGCCCATCCCGGCGTCGTGCTGGTGCTGACCGCCGCGGACATGCCCGGCGAGAACGACATCAGCCCCTCCCACCGCCACGACGAGCCGGTGCTGGCCGAAGGCAAGGTCGAGTTCCACGGCCAGGCGATCTTCTGCGTCGTCGCCGAGACGCGCGAGGCCGCCCGCCGCGCCGCCCGCCTTGCCAAGATCGAATACCGCGACCTGCCGCACTGGACCGACGTCACCGACACGCTCCAAAACGGCGCGGCGCTCGTCACCGAGCCGCTGACGCTGAAGCGGGGCGATGCGGAAGGCGCGCTGGAAAAAGCCCCGCACCGCATCAAGGGCCGGATGCGCGTCGGCGGGCAGGATCATTTCTACCTCGAAGGCCATATCGCGCTCGCCATCCCCGGCGAGGACGACGAGGTCACCGTCTGGTCCTCCACCCAGCATCCGAGCGAGGTGCAGCACATGGTCGCCCACGTGCTCGGCGTGCCCTCCAACGCCGTGACGGTGCAGGTGCGCCGCATGGGCGGCGGCTTCGGCGGCAAGGAGACGCAGGGCAACCAGTTCGCCGCGCTCGCCGCCGTGGCCGCGAAGAAGCTCGACCGCGCGGTCAAATTCCGCCTCGACCGCGACGAGGACATGACGGCGACCGGCAAGCGCCACGACTTCCTCGTCGACTACGAGGTCGGCTTCGACGGCGAAGGCCGCATCGAGGCGGTGAAGGCGAACTACGCCGCCCGCTGCGGCTATTCCTCCGACCTCTCCGGCCCCGTCACCGACCGCGCCCTCTTCCACGCGGACAACGCCTATTTCTACCCGCACGTCCTTCTCACCTCGCAGCCCTTGAAGACGCACACCGTCTCCAACACCGCCTTCCGCGGCTTCGGCGGACCGCAGGGGCTCGTCGGCGGCGAGCGGATGATCGAGGAGATCGCCTATGCGCTCGGCAAGGACCCGCTGGAGGTCCGCAAGGCGAATTTCTACGGGCCTGCCGGTTCGGACCGCGTGCTGACACCCTACCACCAGAGGGTGGAGGACAACATCATCCACCGCATCGTGGACGAGTTGGAGGCCTCCTCCGACTACCAGGCCCGCCGCCGGGCCGTCCTCGCCTTCAACGGGAAGAGCCGCGTCATCCGCAAGGGCATCGCGCTGACGCCGGTGAAGTTCGGCATCTCCTTCACCGCCACCTGGTACAACCAGGCCGGCGCGCTGGTGCATGTCTACCAGGACGGCTCGATCCACCTCAACCACGGCGGCACGGAGATGGGCCAGGGCCTCTTCACCAAGGTCGCGCAGGTGCTCGCCGATGCCTTCCAGGTCGACGTCTCGCGCGTGAGGATCACCGCGACGACGACCGCCAAGGTGCCGAACACCTCGGCCACCGCCGCCTCCTCCGGCTCCGACCTCAACGGCATGGCGGCCTGGGACGCCGCCCGCCAGATCAAGGAGCGCCTCGTCGCCTTCGCCGCGGAAAAGTGGGGCGTGCCGCCGGAGGACGTCGCCTTCGTGCCGCATCACGTGCGCGTCGGCGATGCGCTCATCCCGTTCGCGGATTTCATGAAGCAGGCCTACATGGCCCGCGTGCAGCTCTCCGCCGCCGGCTTCTACAAGACGCCGAAGATCCACTGGGACCGCGCCAAGGGCATGGGCACGCCCTTCTACTATTTCGCCTACGGCGCCGCCGTCTCCGAAGTCTCGGTCGACACGCTGACCGGCGAATACCATGTCGACCGCGCCGACATCCTGCACGACGTCGGCCGCTCGCTGAACCCGGCGATCGACAGGGGCCAGGTCGAAGGCGCCTTCGTGCAGGGCATGGGCTGGCTGACGACCGAGGAACTGTGGTGGGACGGCAAGGGGCGGCTTCGCACCCACGCCCCCTCCACCTACAAGATCCCGCTCGCCTCCGACCGCCCGAAGGTCTTCAACGTCAGGCTCGCCGAGTGGGCGGAAGCCGCCGAGCCGACCATCGGCCGCTCCAAGGCGGTGGGCGAACCGCCCTTCATGCTCGCGGTCTCCGTTCTGGAGGCCCTTTCCATGGCCGTCGCCAGCACCAAGGGCTACCGCCATTGCCCGCGGCTCGATGCGCCCGCCACGCCCGAACGGGTGCTGATGGCCATCGAGCGGCTGAAGGCACAAGAAGAAGGATAAGATGAACTTTCTGCAGGACAGTCTGGAGGGCTTTCTCGCCCGCGAACACCGTGTCGTCATCGTCGAAGTCACCGCCGTCAGGGGCTCCGCGCCCCGCGACGAGGGCACCTTCATGCTGGTGGCGCCGACCGAGATCCACGGCACCGTCGGCGGCGGCCAGCTCGAATACATGGCGATCGAGAACGCCCGGAAAATGCTGGCGGATGCCGGCGGCGAAACGAGGTTCGACATTCCCCTCGGCCCCGAGATCGGCCAGTGCTGCGGCGGCCGCGTCGAGCTCACCTTCACCTTCGCGGATGAAGAGGCCCGCAAGGCGCTCGACGGGCGCCTTGCCGAGGAGGAGCGGCAGAAGCCGCAGGTCTGGGTGTTCGGCGCCGGCCATGTCGGCCGGGCGCTCGCCGAGGCGTTGACGCTGCTGCCCGTCAAGGTCTTCGTCGTCGAGGCGCGCGAGAGCGAGCTCGACCAGCTTGTCTCCGGGGTGCACCAACGGCTGGACGCCATGCCGGAATCGCTGGTCGCCGGCATCCCGGCCGGCTCGGCCGTGGTCATCGTCACCCACGACCATGCGCTCGATTTCCTGATCGCACGCGAGGCGCTCGCCCGCACCGACCTTGCCTATGTCGGCATGGTCGGCTCGAAGTCGAAGCGGGCCTCCTTCGCCCACTACCTGGAGGAGGAGGGCGTGAACCGCGCGGCGGCCGACCGGCTGGTCCTGCCCATCGGCGGCGCGGCGGTCGACGACAAGCGCCCGGAGGTCATCGCCGCGATGACGGCCGCCGAACTGCTGCCCGCCTTCGCCGCCTGGCGCAAAAGCAATTCCAGCAAAAGTGCGTAGCGGTTCTGCGTCCGGAAAGCCCTAGCTCCGGCCGTCGAGAAAGCCGAGATCGCGCTTCATGTGGTCGGAAAGCTCCCGCGGGTCGAGCCGCGCAAGGCGCGCCCTCCGTCGCCTGCGGAAGACGAGAAAGAGCTTATGCCACAGGCTCTCCTTCCGGAAGTGCCGGGCGCCTGCCGGCGCCGCTTCGATGGTGCATGTCATGATAAAACCTCGAAAATTCCATCCATTGCTTGCAGGGTGCGCCGAAAAATGATGGAATTCCAATCGAACCTTCGTCTGCATGCATGAAGAGAACTTGGCCATGAAGATGTCGCGCAACTTTCCGCTCAATGCGCTGCGCGTCTTCGAGGCGGCCGCGCGGCAGGGAAGCTTCACCCGCGCCGGCGACGAGCTGGGCATGACGCAGACCGCCGTCAGCTACCAGATCAAGCTCCTGGAGGAGACGCTCGGCGAGACGCTGTTCCTGCGCCGGCCCCGGCAGGTGACGCTGAGCGAGGCGGGCGAGCGCCTGGCGCCGAAGGTGGCGGAGGGCCTTGCCAAGCTGGCCGAGGCGGTGGCGGACCTGCGCGGCGTCGCGGAGCAGAAGCTGCACATCCACTCGACGCCGACCTTCGCCATGCAATGGCTGAGCCGTACCCTCGGCGACTTCCAGCTCCGGCATCCGAACATCGCCGTCAGGCTTTCCACCTCGCAGGACGTGATCGATTTTGCGAGGGAGGAGGCGGACGTCGCGATCCGCTGGGGCAAGGGCGGCTGGCCCGGGCTCGAATGCCACCGCGTGATGCGCATGAACTTCACGCCCATGCTGAGCCCGGCGCTTGCCGAGACGATCGGCGGCGTGAGCGAGCCGGTCGATCTCCTGAAATTGCCGATCATCAGCGCGCGGGACATCTGGTGGCGCACCTGGTTCGCCGCCGCCGGCATCGAGAACCCCGGCCTCGACCGCTTCCCGCCGAACGAGCTCGGCACCCAGACGATAGACGCGCAGGTGGCGATGGCCGGCCAGGGCGTCGCCATCCTCAACCCCGGCCATTTCCGCGCCGAGGTCGCCGCCGGCCGGCTCTACCAGCCCTTCGCGCTGACCTGCAACGACGGGCGCGACTACTGGCTCGCCTACCCGCAAAACCGCCGCAACATCCGGAAGATCCGCGCCTTCCGCGACTGGATCCTCGCGGTGATGCCGGTGGAGGCATAGGCCCGGCATCTCTTCCCCGAGGGCAGGTCTATCGTTATGAGATCATGCGGGGTGCCTCCCGCCGCGCCAAAACGAAGCCACCACACACAGTTTTCAGAGGCGACGCTTTCGCGCGCCCCGCGCGGGGCCGTTCCGGCACGCGCGCGGTGCCTCACCCCTTCCCTCACCCGCGAATCTTGCGCAATGTACGGAAGAAAAGACGCCGGAAGGGAACGTTGCGCATGTACGAATACGCCATCGCCTGGGAATGGGTGACCTTCGCGGTCCGCTGGCTGCACGTCGTCACCGCCATCGCCTGGATCGGCTCGTCCTTCTACTTCATCGCGCTGGACCTCGGCCTCGTGAAGCGGCCGCATCTTCCGCCGGGCGCCTATGGCGAGGAATGGCAGGTGCACGGCGGCGGCTTCTACCATATCCAGAAATACCTCGTGGCCCCGGCCTCCATGCCGGAGCACCTGACCTGGTTCAAATGGGAAAGCTACTTCACCTGGCTTTCCGGCTTCGCGCTGCTCTGTCTCGTCTATTACGGCGGCGCCGACCTCTTCCTTATCGACCGCACCGTGCTCGACATCTCGACGCCGGTCGCCATCCTCATCTCGCTCGCCTCGCTGGCGCTGGGCTGGATCCTCTACGACCTCCTGTGCAAGTCGCCGCTCGGCAGGAACACCTGGGGGCTGATGATCGTCCTCTACTTTATCCTCGTCGCGATGGCCTGGGGCTATACGCAGGTCTTTTCCGGCAGGGCCGCCTTCCTCCATCTCGGCGCCTTCACCGCGACGATCATGTCGGCGAACGTCTTCTTCATCATCATGCCGAACCAGCGCGTCGTCGTCGCGGACCTCATCGCCGGCCGCACGCCGGACCCGAAATACGGCGTCATCGCCAAGCAGCGCTCCACCCACAACAACTACCTGACGCTGCCCGTCATCTTCTTCATGCTGTCGAACCACTATCCGCTCGCCTTCGCCACGGCCTTCAACTGGATCATCGCCGCCCTCGTCTTCCTGATGGGCGTGACGATCCGGCACTGGTTCAACACGACCCATGCCCGCAAGGGAAAGCCGACCTGGACCTGGCTCGTCACCGCCATCCTCTTCGTCATCATCATGTGGCTTTCCACGGCGCCGAAGGTGCTGACCGGGACGAGCGCCGATGCCGGCCTTGCGCCCTCGGCCGAGCGTTTCGCGCAAAACAGCCATTTCCCCGCCGTTCGCGATCTCGTCTCGACGCGCTGCTCCATGTGCCACGCGGCCGAGCCCGTCTGGGAGGGCCTGCGCGCCGCGCCGAAGGACATCGTGCTCGAAAGCGACTCCGCGATTGCCCTGCACGCCCGCGAGATCTATCTGCAGGCGGGGCGCAGCCACGCCATGCCGCCGGGCAACGTCACCGGCATGACGGGGCAGGAGCGCGCCCTCATAAACGCCTGGTTCGAGACCGCCGCAGAAGGAAGCTGACCGCCATGACCAAGACCCTCATCCGCGGACGCCTGCTCTCCTTCCTCCGCCGGCCGGAATCGCTCGAGGACGCGTCGAGCTACCGCTACGAGGAGGACGGCGGCCTCCTCATCGAGGACGGCAGGATCGCGGCCTTCGGCCCCTATGCCGCGGTGCGCGCCGAAGCGCCGGCCGACGCGGAGGAGACCGACCACCGGCCGCACCTCGTCCTGCCGGGCCTCATCGACACGCATGTGCATTTCCCGCAGATGCAGGTGATCGGCTCCTATGCCGCCAACCTCCTCGAATGGCTGAACACCTACACCTTCCCCGAGGAGTGCCGTTTCGTCGAAAGTGAGCATGCCGCCCGCATCGCCCGCCACTTCTACGACGAGATGGTCCGCCACGGAACGACGACCGCGGTCGCCTATTGCTCGGTGCACAAGGCCTCGGCCGACGCCTATTTCGCGGAAGCCCTGAGGCGCGGCATGCGCATGGTCGGCGGCAAGGTGATGATGGACCGCAACGCGCCCCAGGGCCTCTTGGATACCCCCCAGATGGGCTATGACGAGACCCGCGCGGTGATCGCCGAGTGGCACGGCAAGGGCCGCAACCACGTCGCCATCACGCCGCGCTTCGCCATCACCTCCACGCCGGCGCAGATGGAGATGGCGGCGGCGCTCGCCCGCGAATTCCCGGACCTTCACATCCAGACGCACCTTTCCGAGAACCACGACGAGATCCGCTTCACGAGCGAACTCTATCCGGACGCCATCGACTATACCGACGTCTACGCGCGGTACGGCCTGCTCGGGCCGAAAAGCCTCTTCGGCCATTGCATCCACCTCTCCGAACGGGAGGCGGACGCGATGAGCGAGGCGGGCGCGGTGGCCGTGCACTGCCCCACCTCCAACCTCTTCCTCGGCTCCGGCCTCTTCCCGCTCAAGAGCCTGTCGCGGCGGGAACGGCCGGTGCGCATCGCGCTTGCCACCGACGTCGGCGGCGGCACGAGCTATTCCATGCTGAAGACGATGGACGAGGCCTACAAGATCCAGCAGTTGCTCGGCGAGCGGCTGAACCCGTTGGAAAGCTTCTACCACATGACGCTCGGCAATGCCGAAGCGCTTTCCCTCTCCGACCGCATCGGCACGCTGGAGGCGGGCACCGATGCCGACTTCGTGGTCCTCGACGCCGCCGCCACGCCTGCCATGGCGCTGAAGATGGAGGTGGTGCGCTCGCTGACCGACGAACTCTTCCTGCTCCAGACGCTCGGCGACGACCGCGCGGTGCGCGAGACTTACGTGGCCGGTAAGGCGGTGAAGGCAACGTTATGATACGAACCACGGCGAGGTCGGGAGGTTAGCGTGCGTGTCATCGCCAGAAAGACGCTCAAGGATTTCATCGCGCGCCTTGCCGGGCACAAGGATTGCAAAGCCGTCGAAAGCGCGCTCAACGCCTGGTTCCACGAGGTTCGCACGGCTCGATGGGAGACCTCCGGTACGTCAAGCGGCTTTATGCGACCGCCAGCATCGTCAACGCCGAACGCATCGTCTTCAACATCAAAGGCAACGCCTACCGCTTGGTGGTGGCCATCGACTTCGACAAACAGATCGTCTGGATCAAGTGGATTGGAACCCACAACGAGTATGATAGGATAGACGTATCGAAGGTGGAGTACGATGGCTGATCTAAAACCGATCCGTTCCTCGCAGGACTACGAGGATGCGCTTGCCGAGATGAAAGCACTCTGGGGAACGGCCACGGGCACCCCTGCAGGCGACCGGCTGGAGATTCTGGCGACCCTCGTCGATGCTTATGAGGCGGAGCATTTTCCAATCGATGCGCCGAGTCCGCAAGAGGCGTCGCAATTCCGCAGCGAACAGCAAGCTCCCACGCGCTCCGGAACCTCGGCGCGTTTCGAGATTTACAAGGACATGAACGGTGCCTATCGATTCCGCTTCAAGGTGAACAGCGAGGTACTGTTCACGTCCGACGCCTATCCAAACAAATCGCTGCTATTAGCGGTCATCGACACGCTTCGCGCGGGCGCCGCCTCATCCATCGTATATGACGAGGCGGCCTGATAGATCAGCTGCCGCGATAGGTCGAGTAGCCGTAGGGTGAAAGCAGCAGCGGGACGTGGTAGTGGCTTGCCGGGTCCGCCACGCCGAAGCGCAGCGGGATGCGGTCGAGAAACGCGGGCTCCGGCAGCGCCGCGCCGCCGGCGCGCAGGTAGTCCCCGGCATGGAAGACGAGCTCGTAGGTGCCGGCCATGAAGCCCACCCCTTCGACCAGTGCTCCGTCCACCCGGCCGTCGCCGTTCGTCGTGACGGTGGTGATGTGCTGGCGCTCCTCGTTCTCGATCCAGTAGAGGTCGATCTTCAGGCCCGCGGCGGGCTTGCCGAGCGCGGTGTCGAGGACATGGGTCGTCAGGCGGCCGGGCTTGTTCATGGCTCCCTCTCAGGGTTCGTCGATGATGAAGGGGGTGTCGAAGAAATATTCTTCCAGGTTGACGCCGCCGCCGAGGCGGTCGACGACGAGGAAGTCGCTGACGGCGCCGACGGCGATCAGCGGATGGTGCCAGACGTTGCGGCGGTAGTTGACGCCCTGCCGCCCGCCGGCGCGGAATACCTGCGGCCTGCCGGGCCTGCCGCCCTCGTCCCCGGCCACCACGACGAGCCAGGGCCGGTCGTCGAGCGGCGAGAAGCTCTGGCTGCCGAAGGGGTGGCGTTCCATCATGCCGACCTCATAGGGGAAGGCGCGCGGGCTGCCGCGGAAGATGTTGATGACGACCCGGGCGTCCTCGCCGACGGCCTCGGCTTCGGCGAGCGCATGATAGCGCTCCGTCGTGCCGCCGTTGATATGGCGCATCGCGGCGGGATCGGCCTCGATCACCGAACCGAACGGTGCGAAGGCCTGCTGGGTCAAAGGCTGGATCGTCAGTCTTTCAGCCATCGGACAGCCCTCCCGGGGAGAGGAAGGGCGGTCGTTGGTGGTCGGGCATTGTCAATCTCCGGGGAGGGCAGCCTTCAATCTCAGGAGCGCGATGCGCTCCACCTCGTTCTTCGCGGTCTCGAACTCCTCTTCGGCCGTATTGCCGATGCGGGCCTCGAAGGCCGCGAGGATATCGTCCTTGGTAAGCCCCTTCACGGCGATGATAAAGGGGAAGCCGAATTTTTCCGTATAGGCGGCGTTGAGTTCCGTGAAGCGGGCATGCTCGGCCGGGCTCAACCGGTCGAGGCCGGCGCCCGCCTGCTCCCTGCGGCTGTCCTCGGTCAGTTCGCCGGCGATCGCCAGCCTGCCGGCAAGGTCCGGGTGGGCGGTGAGCACGCCGAGCTGCTCTGCCCGGCTCGCCTTGCGGAAGGCGTCCGTCAGCGCGGCATGCACGCCCTTCGCCGTCAGCGGCAGCGGGACGGTGCCGGCATCGAGCGCCCGCTCGGCGATGAAGGGCGAGTGTTCGAAGACGCCGCCGAAGCGGGCGAGGAAATCGGCGCGGTCGATCATGCGTCCCTGCCCTTCGACGGATGGTGGTTGTCGATCCAGTGGCGCGCGATGTCGATGCGGCGCGGTATCCACACCTTCTCGTGGCCGAGCACGTAATCTACGAAGCGGGCGAGCGCGGCGGCGCGCCCCGGCCGGCCGACGAGGCGGCAGTGCAGGCCGATGTTTAGCATCTTCGGGCTGCCCTCCTCGCCCTCCTGGTAGAGCACGTCGAAGGCGTCCTTCAGGTAGTTGAAGAACTGGTCGCCGGCGTTGAAGCCCTGCGCGGTGGCGAAACGCATGTCGTTCGTCTCCAGCGTATAGGGGATGATGAGGAACGGCTCGCCGTCAAGGCCGGGAACGAAGTAGGGCAAGTCGTCCGCATAGGAATCGGAGGAATAGACGAAACCGCCCTCCTCCATGACGAGGCGCAGCGTGTTGGCCGAGGGCTTGCCCTGGTACATGCCGAGCGGGTGGGAGCCGGTCAGTTCCTTGTGCAGGCGCACGGCCTCGCGGATGTGCTCGCGCTCCTTCTCCTCCGGGAAATCCTTGTATTCCAGCCAGCGGTAGCCGTGGCTGGCGATCTCCCAGCCGGCTTCCTTCATCGCGGCGACGGCTTCCGGGTTGCGGGCCATGGCAAGCGTCACGCCGTAGACGGTGGTGGTGACGTTTCGGCTGGTGAAGAGCCGGTGCAGGCGCCAGAAGCCGGCGCGCGCGCCGTATTCGTAGATCGATTCCATGTTGAGGTTGCGCTGGCCGGCCCAGGGCTGCGCGCCGACGATCTCCGAGAGCAGGCATTCCGATGCCGGATCGCCGTCGAGGATGCAGCTTTCGCCGCCCTCCTCGTAGTTCACCACGAACTGCACGGCGATGTTGGCATCGCCCGGCCAGCGCACTTTCGGCGGATTGCGGCCATAGCCGATCAGGTCGCGCGGATAAGTCTTCTCGGTCATTCAATCACCTCGGGAATGGCGGAAACCGTAGCACCGGACGGTCGGAAACCGAATTGAATCCGGTGCATAACCTCACACAGGAACCATTACCGCCTGCGCCCGTTTCCTGTCCATCACATGCAAGGAGAAACACCTATGGTCATGCAGGACGCAAACATTCGCGAAACCCAGGAGCTGATCGCCAGCGACAAGGTCGAGGGAACCGCGGTCTATGGCGCCGACGGCAAGCATATCGGCTCGGTCGAGCGCCTGATCCTCGACAAGCGCAGCGGCCGCGTCTCCTATGCGGTTCTCAGCTTCGGCGGCTTCCTCGGCATCGGCCACGACCATTATCCGCTGCCCTGGAGCAAGCTGAACTACGACGAAGGCCTCGGCGGCTACCGCGTCGACGTGACGAAGGAGCAGGTCGAGAGCGCGCCGCACTATGAAAGCGATGCCGAATACGAATGGAACCGCCGCAACGGCAAGGTGATCCACGACTATTACGGCGTTCCGCCCTATTGGGTTTAAGAGGGCCTAGATTCGTCCGGCTTCCTCGAAGTGGGCCGCGATGGTGAACGAGGGCGGCACGGCGAGCGTGCCGCCCTCGATTTCGTCGAGCAGGGCGCGCGCCAGGGCATGCGCAAGGCCGAAGCTCACCTTGAAGCCTCCCGTCATCAGGCTGAGATTTGCGTGGTCCGGATGGCGGCCGACCATCGGGTCGCGGCCGATCGCTTTCGGCCGCAGGCCGGCCCAGCGTTCGACGACGGGTGCATCCGCCAGGACCGGCGCCATCCGCCGCGCTTTTCCGATCAGGGCGTCGAGAAGCCCATCCGTGCTCCTCGGGTCGGCAAATCGGTTTTCGCTGGTGCTTCCGACGGCCACCAGCCCGTTTTCATGCGGCACGATGTAGAGGCCGTCCGCGAAAATCACCGGAAGCGACGGATCGACCGCCGCCTTGAGCAGGGCGGCCTGTCCTTTCACCGCCGAGCCGACCGGCCTGTCAAGCGGCGGGCCGAGGGGGAAGAGCAAGGCGAAGGTCTCGACCCCGGCCGCAAGAACACAATTGCCGAATGCGAGGCGGCTGCCGTCGCCGAGGACGGCGATGCCGGCGGCCGGGTCGATCGCCGCAACGCCGACATCCTCGACAACCGTGACATTGGCCAGCCGGTCGAGCGCGGCCCGCAACGCGGCAAGCAGCCGGCGCGGCGCAAGGCGGGCGGCAAGATGGTCGCGGACGAGCCCGCATTCCATCGCCGCCGCGGCCGGCCAGCCGGCAACGGGCGCGGCGTCCAGCACCTCGAAGGCGAAGGCACGGCCGGGCGTGCGCCATGCGGAAAGGGCATCCTGCGCATGGCCGAGCGCGATGTCGCGGTTATGGGGCTTTGCCAGCGGGATGAGGCGGCCGGAGCGGCGGTAACCGGTGGAAAGCCCGGTTTCGCTCTCCAGCGCCGCTACTTCCGCTTCGAGCGAGACCAGCGCCTCGAACTGGAAGGCCTTCTTGGCGTTCCAGCGGTCCGGCAGGTGCGGCATCAGCGCGCCCAGCACGCCGCCGCTGGCCCCGGCGCCGATGTTCCTCTTCTCGACGAGGCGGACGGAAAGCCCCTCGCGGCCGGCGAAGAGCGCGGTCCAGAGGCCCATGACCCCGCCGCCGGCGACGAGGAGGTCCACGGCCGGTTGACCGGCGGCCTTCACGCGACTATCGGCATCTGCCATGGCTGACCGCAATCCTGAAAACGCATCCCGGACCGAAGCGGCCCTCGACTGGCACGAGGGCGATATGCCCTATTCCCGCACGTTTGACGACCACTTTTATTGCCGCAGCGACGGGCGCCTGGAATGCGGCCATGTCTTTATTGCCGGCAACGGCCTGCCGCATCGCTGGCAGCGCGGGGGTCCCTTCCGCATCGCCGAGCTCGGCTTCGGCACCGGCCTCAACCTCTGCGAGACCTGGCGGCAATGGCGGATGACGGCGCCGGAGGGAGCGAGCCTCCGCTTCACCTCCTTCGAGCGCTTCCCGATGGCGCGCGGCGACATCGGCCGTGCCCTCTCGCACTGGCCGGAGATCGACCGGGAACGCGCGATCCTCACCGCCGCATGGCCGGATGCGCCGGCGGGCCGTGTCGAGATCGACCTGGAGCCGCGCGTCCGCCTCACCGTCGTCTGCGGCGCTGCGCTGGAAAGCCTCGCCCGGGAGGAAACGCCCTTCGACGCCTGGTATCTCGACGGGTTTGCCCCTTCCCGCAACCCGGACATGTGGTCGGCGGAGCTGATGGCCGAGGTCTTCCGCCTCACCGCTCCCGGCGGACGCTTCGCGACCTACGCGGCGGCGGGCTTCGTGCGGCGCAACCTTACCGCCGCGGGTTTTATGGTCGAGCGCCGGCCGGGCTTTGCCCGAAAGCGCGAAATGCTGTGCGGGGAAAAGCCGGTAGCCTAGCGCGTTCCGGCAGGGCGTATGGCGGCGCTCAATGCTGCGTGGCGCTCGCCGGCTTGGCCTTTGCGCGCCTCAGCCAGCGGTCGATCTTTTCCTCCAGCTTCTCAATGCTGATCGGCTTCGTCAGGTAGTCGTCCATGCCGGCGGCAAGGCATTCCTCGCGGTCGCCGTCGAGCACATGCGCGGTCACGGCGACGATCGGCACGCGCCGGCCGGTGCCGCTTTCGAGTTCGCGGATCGCCCGGCTCGCCTGAAGGCCGTTCATCACCGGCATGGACATGTCCATCAGGACCATGCCGGGACGGCTCGCACGGTAGGCCTCGATCGCCTCCGCGCCGTTGCCGACAATGCGGAAATGCAGTCCCGATGCCGTCAGCATCTGGGTAAAGAGGATCTGGTTCACCTCGTTGTCCTCGGCGACCAGCACGTCCAGCGCCCCGCCGTCGGCGGCGGCCGGCGCCGCCGTGTGCGGACGAAGCGGGAGGACCTTGCCCTCGCCCGCGCCCGAGGAGCCCTTCGGAGCCCGCATCGCGCGCAGCACCTCGCAGACCGTCTCACGCAGGAGATCGGCGCGAACCGGCTTCATGAGGTGGGCCTGGATATCCTGCGAGGAGAGCAGCGGATCCTCCGCCGGCAGGTTCATGGAGGTGAGCACGATGAGCGAGATGCCGGCGGTCGCGGCGCCCTCGCGCAGCGAACGCACGAAGCCGGGCGAATGGTCCGGCCGGTAGTCGAGGAGGATGGCATCCACCGCAACGCCCATGTCGGCCGCCGCGGCAAGCACGGCGAGAGCTTCCGTTTCGGAACCGACCGCCGTGGCGTCGAACCCCCAGTCGAGCAGCATGTCGTGCGCGGCCTTGCGGGAAAGGTCGTGCGCATCGACGACGAGGATGCGCGCACCCGACGTCCTCGCCGGCACGATGCGGGCCGGCAGCGAGGCGGCGGCAAGCGCCATCGGCAGCCGCACCGTGAAGACCGATCCCTTGCCGACCTCGCTCGCTGCCGTCAGCGTGCCACCGAAAAGGCGCGTCAGGCCCTCGGTGATGGCAAGGCCGAGGCCCGTGCCCTCGTGCCGGCGTGTGGAGGACGCATCGACCTGCGAGAACTTCTCGAAGATCGATTCCATTTTCTCGGCCGGGATGCCCGCGCCGGTGTCCTCGACGCGGATGACGAGCTCGACGCCGCCCTCGGTGTCATGCGAGGCGAGGTCGATCAGCACGTGGCCGCGGTCGGTGAACTTGACGGCATTGCCGACCAGGTTGGTGACGATCTGGCGGAAGCGGCCGGCATCGCCCATCACGGCCGCCGGCATGTTGGCCGCGCCGCGCACGACGAGCTCGATGTCCTTTTCCGCGGCCTTGGCCGACAGCAGCGTCGCCACGTCCTCGATCGCCTCGACGGGGCTGAAGGCGACGTCGCGCAGCGTCATCTGGCCCGCGTCGATCTTGGAGAAGTCGAGGATGTCGTTGATGATCGTCAGCAGCGCGTTGCCGGACTTCACCATGATGTCGATGAAGGTCTTCTGGCGCGTATCGAGATTGGATTTGGCGAGCAGCTCGGCCATGCCGAGCACGCCGTTCATGGGCGTGCGGATTTCATGGCTCATGTTGGCCAGGAACTCCGACTTCGCCTTGTCCGCCGTCTCGGCGCGGGTGACGAGCCGGCGCAGCTCGTCCTCGCGGCTCTTGAGATCGGTGATGTCCGAGAAGACGATGACACTGCGGCCGCGGCTCGTCGGCGTCACGTCGAGTCGCAGCCAGCGCTTGTAGCCGCTGAACACCGTCAGCGAGGCCGGCTTGCCGGTGAAGAGGATCCGGCCGAATTCACGGGCGTCGACCGGCTCCTCGCCGAGGAAGCCGGGTATCTTCCGATCGATGCAGCTTTGCAGGATGTCGTCGACGCGCGCGCCGGGCTGAAGCAGGTGCGGCGGCACGGCGATCATCGTGCAGAGCGCCTCGTTGGAGAGCACCACCGCGCCGTCCTCCAGGATCAGCAATCCCTGGCTCATCGAGGAGACCGCGTCCTTGACGAGACTGCCGACCTCTTCGAGGGCGCTGCGGGTCTTGAGGACCTCCCGCTCGCGTTCGCGCCGCTCGGTAATGTCGATATAGGTCAGGAGGCAGCGGCCGCCGGACACCGCGCAGCCCGCCTCGATCACCGTCCGGCCGTTGGCATAGGCAACCTCGCGCACGGGCATTTCTCCGGCGCGAATGCCGGCAAGGCGCTGCTCGTAACCCTCGGGATAGGGACCGCCGTCCCCGCAGATGCCACCCTGCGCCTGCTGGAAACGCAGGAGGTCGTCCAGCGGCCGTCCCTTCATCGGCGGCAGCGCGCCGGCCCACAGTTCCTCGAAGGCGCCGTTCACCAGCTCGATATTGCCCGTCTCCTCCACGACGACGATGCCGACGGGAAGCGATTCCACGACGCTTTCCAGGTCGGCCTTGGCCGCCTCCGCCTGGCGCTGCGCCTCGATCAGCTGGTCCTCGCGTTTCCTCAGCACCGTCGTGTCGGTGATCGAGCCGATCAGGTAGCTCTTCTCGTCGAGCGTCGTGACGCGGTGGAGCCGCGAGATCGACGGCAGGACGGTTCCGTCCGGGCGGATGTGCTCGATCTCGGTCTCCAGCAGTTCGCCGGTGTCGAGCACGAACTGGTACTGCTCGTGGAACGCCTTGCCCTGCTCCGGGTACATTTCGAGCGTGGTGAGGCCGACAAGCTCTTCCGGCTTGCGGCCGGTCAGCTCGACATAGGCCCGGTTGGCGAAGATCATGCGCTGGTTCTCGTCGCGCATGAAGCTTGCGACCGGCAGCTCGTCGAGCAGCGCTCGATAGAGGCTGATCTCCTGCGAATGCTGCTTCAGCCGCCCTTCGCTTTCCTTCAGCGCCGTCACGTCCAGGCGAAGCATGACGAGGGCGCCGTCTTCCTGCCGCTGCGTGACGATGCGCACCCAGCCGCCGGCAAGGCGGACGACGGATTCGTGGAGCGGCAGGTCATAGCTGGCGAGGCGGGCGGCGACCCAGCGCTCGCGCTCGGCGGCCGGCTTGCGCCCCGCTTCGATGTCGTGCAGGGCCTCGGCGACGGCGGCAAGGCTGACAGGGCCGTCCGCAAGCGCGCCGACGAGCCCGCGCAGGAACTCCCGCATGCCGCGGGTGGCATAGCGCAGACGGTCGTCGGCGCCGAAGACGGCGACGCCCGTCCCCACCGCATCGAGCGCCCCTTCGACATGCCCGACGAGGCCGCGGTCCGCCTGCATGGCAGCGGCCGGCGGATCGGCGCCGCCGTTCGTGTTGGCGACCGCAAGGCCCTTCGCCGCCGGCGTCTCGACGGCCGGCGAGAAGAGGCCCACGAGGATGGAGAGCGTCGGAGAAACCCGCTCGCGCTTCAAGGCGATGTCGAAGCTGCCCCCGCCGAAGGGGTGGACATAGCGGGCGCGCTCGGGACTGCCGAAGATCAGGCACCGGCGCTCCGAGTCGTCCCGGTCGCCGTGGCCGAGGGGTTCGCCGACCTCGTCGCTGCGAAGGCCGATCATCTCCGCTGGAGCATGGCCGAAGAGGCGCGCATAGGCCTCGTTCACCGCCAGATAGCGCAGCTCGCTGCTCTTGACGTAGGCCGGGTGCGGATGCGCGCGAACGCGCGCACAAGCCGCCACCAGCAATTCGTCTTGAGATTCAGCCACGCCAAGCGCTCCCCGAAGCGGGACGGAGGGAGAGATTCATACGCCTCGGGGAGTATCATCAATCCTTGAACGGATGGTTAACCGTTCGTTGCCGGAACTTGAGTGGAGGGGCCTCTTATCCACGAGGGCACGCGCCTGTCGCAAATGGCGGGGCATCGCGGCCAAGGATATGCGACAAGGAGGAGAGGCAAACCAGACCGGGGCGGCGCTGCATATGGGTGACGTGATCAAGCTCGAAAATCACCTCGAACAACCGGAAGCCGCCGCGGGCGAGGTCCCCGTCGAGCGCCGGCGCAGAAGCGGCGGGCGCGGCGCGGAGCGCATGCGGCGCGCACCCGCCGCCTCGAAATACCTCAATCTCGTCAACACGACCGCCAGGTCCGCCGTGCTCTCGCAGGACGCCCTGGAGGCGGTCCACCAGGCCTCCCTGACGATCCTCGAGGAGATCGGCATGGACATCATCCTGCCGGAGGCGCGCGAGCGCATGAAGGCGGCGGGCGCCGAGGTGACGCCCGGCACGGACCGGGTGCGCTTCGACCGCGGGCTTATCATGGAGATGATGGCCTGCGTGCCGCCAGGTTTCACCATGCACGCCCGCAACCCGGTGCGCAATGTCGAGATCGGCGGCAACAACCTCGTCTTCGCGCAGGTCGCCTCCGCGCCCTTCGTCTCGGACCGCGAGGGCGGCCGGCGCGCGGGGAACCAGGAGGACTTCCGCAAGCTCGTCAAGCTCGCCCAGTCCTACGACGTGATCCACACGACCGGCGGCTATCCGGTCGAGCCGGTCGACATCCACGCCTCGATCCGCCACCTCGACTGCCTGTCGGATCTCGTGAAGCTGACCGACAAGGTGTTCCACGTCTATTCGCTCGGCAGGCAGCGCAATCTCGACGGCATCGAGATCGCGCGCATCGGCCGCGGCATCTCCATGGAACAGATGGAGCGCGAGCCCTCGCTCTTCACCATCATCAACACCTCCTCGCCGCTGCGCCTCGACGGGCCGATGCTGCAGGGCATCATCGAAATGTCCGCGCGGGGCCAGGTCGTGGTGGTGACGCCCTTCACGCTCGCCGGGGCGATGGCCCCGGTGACGATCGCGGGGGCGGTGGTGCAGCAGAATGCCGAGGCGCTGGCGGGCATCGCCTTCACGCAGATGGTGAGGAAGGGCGCGCCGGTCATGTACGGCGGCTTCACCTCGAACGTCGACATGAAGACGGGCGCGCCCGCCTTCGGCACGCCGGAATACATGAAGGCGGTGATCGCCGGCGGACAGCTCGCCCGCAAGTACAACATCCCCTACCGCACCTCCAACACCAATGCCTCCAACACGCTGGATGCGCAGGCGGCCTACGAATCCGCCTTCTCCCTCTGGGCGCTGACCCAGGGCGGCGGCAATTTCATCATGCATGCGGCCGGCTGGGCGGAGGGCGGGTTGACCGCCTCCTTCGAGAAGTTCATCCTCGACGTCGACATGCTGCAGATGGTGGCGGAATACCTGACGCCGCTCGACGTCAGCGCCGATGCCCTGGGCATCGAGGCGGTGCGCGACGTCGGGCCTGGCGGTCATTTCTTCGGCACGCCGCACACGCTGGCGCGCTACGAGACCGCGTTCTATTCGCCGATCCTTTCCGACTGGCGCAACTTCGAGACATGGACGGAAGCCGGCCGGCCGACCACCTACGACCATGCCAACCGGGTCTTCAAGGAAAGGCTGAATGCCTATGAAAGGCCGCCGCTCGACCCGGCGATCGAGGACGAACTGGACGCGTTCGTCGCAAGGCGCAAGGAAGAGGGCGGCGTTCTGACCGATTTCTGAGCCCGGTCAGGCGTCGAACATGATCGAACGGACGGACGAGATCAGCTTGTCCGTCGGCAGGTTGGAAAAGTTCTTGTCGATCTCAGCCATGGTCAGCGTACGGGTGCGATCCGAGAGCTTGTTGCGCAGGTCGCCCAGCGTCTGCGGCGCGGCGCAGACGACGAGCCGGTCGAACGCGCCTTCGGCGGCATAGTCATCGATGCGGCCGGCGACTTCGGCGGTGAACTTCTGTTGCTCCTCGCGCACCGGGTCGCTGGTATATTCCATGGCGGAGCGGCCGTGGCCGACCGAGGAATAGCTGCGGCCGGGCTTGTCGGCCATGATGTCCTGCGCCTTCTTCGGTTCCAAGCGAAAGACCTCCTGCTCGGGGCTCTGCTGGCCATCCTTCAACAGGTTCACCCCCTTGAGCAGGCGGGCCTGGTTACCGTCGGCGGCGAGAATCCAAGTCGTAGCGGTCATGTTTCACTCCCGTAGCAAGGTTCACGGATACGCAGATCGCTCTGCGTCGAAGAGCATCCAACAGGATTGTGGCAGGATGCGTGCTGATCCAACGCAACGATCGGCGGCATGTTCCGGGTGGCACGCATCATGAAGCTGTTGGAAAGGCACAAGGCCCCCTATCGCTGCATCCCGGACTGGTCAGGCAGATGGCGGAGCACATTTCGCGCCGGACGCCGGATTTCGATGCCGCACGGACACCATGCCATCCGGCCGAAGGCGCCTTCCTTCGCACTCGCGAAAACTAGCGCTTGACTTTTCAGGGCGAAACAACGACATGGATGCCAGCGTCGCCCTTCGGCCGCCGCGTGAGCGAGCCCAGCGATCTCCCGAGACCGGGACGCGAGAAGGAGAAGCGCAAGAGACTGACCTGCCGAACCACGGCGGAAGACTGCGCGAGACGACAATCCAACCCACAAGTTCCCAATTCACGCGGGGTTCTTGACGCCAGACGAAACCGGAAGCGCATGGTGCGTTCCGGCGGATACCGTTTGGCGCCCCCGAAAGGTATTGATTTGACCACGTTCCACGACCTCGGCCTCTCGAAGACCATCGTCGCCACCCTTTCCACGCTCGGCTTCGCCACCGCGACCCCCATCCAGGAAAAGGCCATCCCGCTCGTCATGGAAGGCAGCGACCTGATCGGCCTTGCCCAGACCGGCACCGGCAAGACGGCCGCCTTCGGCCTGCCGATGATCGAAAAGCTCCTCGCCGAAGCCCGCCGCCCCGATCCGCGCAACATCCGCGCCCTCATCCTCGCGCCGACCCGCGAGCTGGTGAACCAGATCGCCGACAACCTGCGCGACTTCGTGAAGAAGACGCCGCTGCGCGTCGTCACCGTCGTCGGCGGCGCATCGATCAACAAGCAGACGGAGATGCTTTCGCGCGGCACCGACATCCTCGTCGCCACGCCCGGCCGCCTGCTCGACCTCGTCGCCCGCAAGGCGGTGACGCTGACGCAGGCCCGCTACCTCGTGCTCGACGAGGCCGACCAGATGCTCGACCTCGGCTTCATCCACGACCTGCGCAAGATCTCGAAGCTCGTGCCGAAGAACCGCCAGACGCTGCTCTTCTCCGCCACCATGCCCAAGCTCATCGCCGAGCTTGCCGGCGAGTACCTCGTAAACCCGAAGAAGGTCGAGGTCACCCCGCCCGGCAAGGCCGCCGACAAGGTGGAGCAGTACGTGCACTTCGTGCCCGGCAAGGACCAGAAGACGCAGATCCTCAAGCAGACGCTCACCGCCAACCCGGACGGCCTCTCGCTCGTCTTCTCGCGCACCAAGCACGGCGCGGAGAAGCTGATGAAGCATCTCGACCACGTCGGCTTCAAGGCCGCCTCGATCCACGGCAACAAGAGCCAGGGCCAGCGCGAACGTGCGCTGAAGGCGTTCCGTGACGGCGAGGTCCGCGTCCTCGTCGCCACCGACGTCGCTGCCCGCGGCATCGACATTCCGGGCGTCACCCACGTCTACAACTACGACCTGCCGGAAGTGCCGGACGCCTACGTCCACCGCATCGGCCGCACGGCCCGCAACGGCCGCGACGGCATTGCCATCGCCTTCTGCGCGCCGGACGAAGCGCACCTCCTGCGCGACATCGAGAAGCTCATGGGCATCAAGATCGCCGTGGCCAGCGGCGAGGCCCCGGCGGAAAGCCTGCCCGGCCCCGGCGGCAAGTCGAAGAAGGGCCGCAACAACCGCGGCGGCGGCCAGCGTTCCGGCAACGGCCGCGCCGGCCAGCGCCCGCAGCGCCAGCCCTTCGGCGACGGCGCGCAGGCAGAAGCCGGTGCATCGGCAGGCGCCAAGCGCCCGCAGCACGGCCGCCCGGCCCAGAAGCAGGGCGAACGCCAGAACCGCAACCATGGCGGCGGCAGCGGCCAGCCCGCCCGCCCGCACCACCGCGGCAAGCCGCGCCGGCCGGAAGGCCAGCACCGCGAACAGGCGTGAGCGGGTGCGATGTTGAACAGGAAACGGCGGGCTTCGGCTCGCCGTTTTCGTTTGTGCGGTTGATGTTGCGGGTGTCGATGCATCACTCCGCCGGCGCGACGTCCTTGCGGTTGGTGAGGTAGACGCCAGCCACGGCGATCACCGTGCCGAGGATCATGGGCGCCGTCAGTTCCTCCCCGAAGATCAGGGCCGCCTGCAGGGCGGCGATGGGCGGGACGAGGTAGATGAGCGAGGCGGCACGCGAGACCTGCCCGCGGCGCAGGAGATAAAGCAGGAGCAGGATCGCCCCCATCGAGATGCCGAGCACGGACCAGGCGAGCAGCGCGGCGAAGGCGAAGCCGAAATCGACGTGCAGGCTTTCCAGCCCGAGCGCGAAGGGGACGGTGACGATCAGCGCTCCGACATATTGCAGCGTGGCGATCGCGCGGATGTCGCCCGTGTGCAGATATTGCTTCTGGTAGATCGTGCCGTATGTGACGGCGGCCATGCCGAGCATGTTGACGACGATCGCGAAGGCCGGGATTTCCACGCCGCCCTGGCCGAAGAATTTCGGCACGACGGCGAGCACGACGCCAAGGAAGCCGAGACAGAGCCCCGCCTTCTGCGAGGTGCTCAGCCGCTCGCCGATGAAGAAGGGGGCCGCGAGCGCCGTCATCAGCGGCTGGAGGGCCGCGATGATCGAAGAGAGCGCCGCCGGCACGCCCTCGCCGATCGCCCACCACACCGCGCCGAGATAGATGCCGTGCAGGAAGGCGCCGGAGACCAGGGCATGCAGGACCGTGCGCGCATCGCGCGGCCAGGTGACGCCCGAGGCGAGGCACAGGCAGGCGAAAAGGACGGCGGCGGCGAGATAGCGGATGGCGAGGAATGTCAGCGGCTCGGAAACGACGGTCGCGAACTTGGCGACGACCCAGCCGGTCGACCAGAGCAGGACGAAAATGGCCGGAGCCAGGCGATCGAGGGACATGGGACTTCCGGCGGAAGGACAATCGGTGCGCGAGCGATAGGCGCACCGCCGCGGATGGTCAAAGGAATTTCCTTGATGCTTAGGTTCAAGGAAAGGCGGCGCGGATCAGTTTTGCGGCATCTGCCCACGCAGCAGGCAATCAGCAGACCTTGCCCGGCGATCCCGGCCCGCAAACCTGCTGCCGTAATCGCGACGGGACCGCCGAAAGCGGGATTCCAGACGCTTCCGGCCTTTCCCAAAGCGGTGTGAGAATTCTTGGCCGCTCATCGAGCATGGTTCTTGCATTGCCCGGAATGTTGTACTCAAATGGCAGAAAATGGGGAACACGCCTTTGGCATTTGATGAAATGATGAACGCGGACTCGAACCCGCGGCAGCCATACGAAAACTACCATGACTGGTATGAAAGACAGGATCGGGCCCGCCTGATCGCCAAATCGAGGGACGCCGAGAACCTCTTCCGGAAAACCGGCATCACCTTCGCGGTCTACGGACACGCAGACAGTTCCGAAAAGCTCATCCCCTTCGACATCATCCCCCGCATCATTTCCGGCCGAGAGTGGCGCAAGCTCGCCCAGGGCATCGAGCAGCGGGTCATCGCCCTCAACGCCTTCCTCGACGACATCTACCACAAGCAGGAAATCATCAAGGCGGGGCGCGTTCCGCGCGAGCTGATCGAGCGCAACGAGGCCTTCCTGCCGCAGATGATCGGCTTCAAGCCGCCGGGCGGCGTCTATACCCACATCGTCGGCACCGACATCGTGCGCACCGGCGAAGACCAGTTCTACGTGCTGGAAGACAATGCCCGCACCCCTTCCGGCGTCAGCTACATGCTGGAAAACCGGGAAACCATGATGCAGATGTTCCCGGAGCTGTTCCATCTCAACAAGGTGCGCCCGGTCGAGGACTATCCCAAGCTCCTGCGCCAGAGCCTTGCCTCGCTCGCCCCGCCCGGCTGTTCGGGCAAGCCGCGCGTCGCCGTCCTGACGCCCGGCATCTTCAACTCCGCCTATTACGAACACGCCTTCCTCGCCGACATGATGGGCGTGGAGCTGGTCGAGGGCTCGGACCTGCGCGTCGTCGACGGCAAGGTGAAGATGCGCACGACCCGCGGCTACGAGGCGATCGACGTCATCTACCGCCGCGTCGACGACGATTTCCTCGATCCCCTCACCTTCCGGCCGGATTCCGCGCTCGGCATCCCGGGCATCATGGATGTCTACAAGGCCGGCAACGTCACCATCGCCAACGCGCCGGGCACCGGCATTTCCGACGACAAGGCGATCTATTCCTACATGCCCGAGATCGTCGAGTTCTACACGGGCCGCAAGGCGCTTCTGGAAAACGTGCCGACCTGGCGCTGCTCGGAAGAAGACAGCCTGAAATACGTGCTCGAACACCTAGAGGAACTGGTGGTCAAGGAGGTGCACGGCTCCGGCGGTTACGGCATGCTCGTAGGCCCCACCGCCTCGAAGAAGGAGTGCGCCGCCTTCGCCGAGAAGCTCAAAAGCCGGCCGGCGAACTACATCGCCCAGCCGACGCTCTCCCTCTCCACCGTTCCCATCCTCGTCAACAAGGGCATTGCGCCCCGGCACGTCGACCTTCGGCCCTACGTGCTCGTTTCCGACAAGGTGCAGATCATTCCCGGCGGGCTGACCCGCGTGGCGCTGAAGGAAGGCTCGCTGGTGGTCAACTCCAGCCAGGGCGGCGGCACGAAGGACACCTGGGTTCTGGAGGACTGAGCCGATGCTGGGACGAACTGCAAACGGCCTCTATTGGATGTTCCGCTATATCGAGCGGGGCGAGAACATCGCCCGCCTCATCGACGCGGGCCTGCGCATGGCTCTGACGCGCTCCGGCTCCTCCGACGAGGACTGGGACGGCGTGTTGCAGAGCGCCGGCGTGCGCGATGACTTCGACGCCGTGCACGACACGCTGACGAGCGCGGACGCCATCGACTACCTCTTGCGCGACCGGGCGAACCCGTCGAGCGTGATGTCCTGCATCGAATCGGCGCGCAACAATGCCCGCATGGTGCGCACGGCGCTGACGCGCGAGACCTGGGAAGCGACCAACGAGTGCTGGATCGAGCTGAAGCAGGTGCTCGCCAAGCGCGCCAAGCCCGCCGACATGCCGGAGATCATCGACACGATCAAGCGGCGCACCGGCCTCATCCGCGGCGCCTTCCACGGCACCATGCTGCGCGACGACATCTACAACTTCTCGCGCATCGGCACCTTCATCGAGCGGGCGGACAACACGGCGCGCATCCTCGACGTGAAGTACTACGTGCTCTTGCCGGCCATCGCCAAGGTGGGCTCCTCGCTCGACAACAAGCAATGGGAATCGATCCTGCGCTCGGTCTCGGCGCACCGCTCCTACAGCTGGGTCTACGACGGCGACTATTCGCCGGCCAACATAGCGGACTTCCTGATCCTCAACGACCGCATGCCCCGCTCGCTCGCCTACAGCTACGACAAGATCGTCAGCAATCTCGGCTATCTCGCCAAGCTCTACGGCGAGAACCACGCGGCGCACGAGACGGCGTCCGCAACGCTGATGCTGCTCAGGAGCCGCAGCATGGACGACATCATGGACCAGGGGCTCCACGAATTCATCGAGGAGTTCATCGTGCACAACAACCGCCTCGGGGAGGAGATCTCCGAGGGCTACCGCTTCTATCGCTAGGCCGGGGGCGAACGATGCGACTGAAGATCAGCCACACGACCGAGTACCATTACGACGATCCGGTGCAGTACTCGCTGCAACGGCTGCGGCTGACGCCGAAGAACCAGCCCGGCCAGACCGTGCGCGACTGGAAGACCACCGTGCACGGCGCGCGCCTCGAAGCGGGCTATACCGACCATTTCGGCAACCATGTCGATCTCGTCAGCACCAATGCCGAGCAGGTGTCGATCCGCATCGTCGCCGAGGGCGAGGTGGAGACGGAGGACCGGGCGGGCGTCTTCGGCCCGCACCAGGGGTTCGTGCCGCTTTGGCTGTATCTGCGCGAGACGCCGCTGACCAGGCCCGGCAAGCTGGTCCGCGACCTCGCCAAGGCTTCGGGCGGCGACAACGAACTGGCGCGCATGCACGACCTCATGGCGAAGATCCACGAGACCGTCGCCTACAGGCCGGGCGAAACCGCCTCCGACACGACGGCCGAGCAGGCATTGGAGAAGAAGCAGGGCGTGTGCCAGGACCACGCGCATATCTTCATCTCCGCCGCGCGCCATCTCGGCATTCCGGCCCGTTACGTCTCCGGCTACCTGTTGATGGACGCGCCCGAGCAGACGGCAAGCCATGCCTGGGCGGACGTGCACCTGCAGGGCCTCGGCTGGGTGGGTTTCGACGCGGCGAACAAGATCTGCCCGGATGAGCGGTACGTGCGCCTTTCCACCGGCCTGGACTACAAGGATGCGGCGCCGGTCTCCGGCATGGTGATGGGCAAGGCGGCGGAAACGATGCACGTCTCCATCACGGTGGAGCCGGCCGCCGGCCAGAGCCAGTCGCAAAGCCAGAGCTGAAGGCGGCAGCCGCAAGGGCTGCCGCGCTTCATCTCAACGGGACGCCGTCTGGAGCAGGCGACACAGTTTCACCAGCGCGGCGTCGTAGCCGCCGCTGTTGATCGTGCCGCAACGCTTGATCAGTTGCATGCGCTCGCTGCGGGAAAGCTGCGAGAACTGGCGCAGGGTTTCCCGGTCCCGGCCGGTCGGGCCGGTGGTGTCGCCGCCGCCTCCCGGATTGCCCGGATTGACGCCGTTATTGTTGCCCAGGCCGAGACCGATATCCACGTCGAGCAGGCTGTCGCCGCCGACTGTCGCATCCACATTCGCCCGAAGGCCCCGGCGGCCGCCCACGGTGGCGTCGACATCGGCGTCCACCAGGCCGCGCGAACCGCCGACCGTCGCATCCACATTCGCCGCAACGCCCCGGCGTCCGCCCACGGTGGCATCGACATCGGCATCCGCCAGACCGCGCGAGCCGCCGACCGTCGCCCTGGCGTCGGCATTGACGCCGCGGGACCCGCCAACGCTTGCCCCGACCCTCGCATCGGCGAGCCCGCTTCTGCCGCCGACCGTCGCATTGACCCCGGCGTTCACGCTGCCGAGGCGGGCCCCGACGCCGACGCCGAGACCGCCCCTCTGCTCCTGGGCGAACCCGTGGGCCGGGACGGCAAGGACCGCCGCGACCAGCAAAGCCGCCGAGAATTTGGGGATCGACACTGCATTTTGTGCTGTAAACATGAGAACCTCCCAATCAGCGGCCGGTCCGGGAATGGACCGGCATCACGAAACGGAAGGTTGAGCTGCCGGCCATGGTTCCCGCCAAACGGCAAGGATCGATCGGCAAGGAAAAGGATGGGTTTAGACCGAAGAGGCAAACCCATCCACCGTGCCGGAACGGCACAGCTGCCGCCGCGTCTCACGCCAGGGTATAGGCCGTCTTGACGGTGGTGTAGAACTCGGCCGCATACTTGCCCTGCTCGCGCGGGCCGTAGGACGAGCCCTTGCGTCCGCCGAAGGGCACGTGGAAGTCGACGCCCGCCGTCGGCAGGTTGACCATCACCAT